>DATMCM010000110.1:0-15345 GCA_035558335.1 Blastocatellia bacterium
CGTTATCTGTCCACTGGAAGGTTCGAGGGTGGCGATCCTGCGACACGTTGACATTCGTTCCGGTAACCAGCCCGCCGAAGTAAGTGATTTGTGGCCCGTCTATTCCGAAACACAAATTGGGATCCCCGGAAAGCTCCACGCATTCAGCCAGGGTTGGCTGGCGAAGCCGGTTCCTGAAATACGAAAACGAGAACCTGAAATCGTTAACCAGTGATGGTCTGAACACGCTGGTCAGACCCAACTGTGTCTGATACGCATAATTATCGGAAGCGATCCATCTCGACTCCAGGCCTGCGCCGGCGATGCCGTTGTTGGAGTCGATGTTACCTCGGAGGAACGCGGTATGCTTTTGGCTCAACGTCCAATCCACTCGAGCGCCGAATAGATCACCGTTCTGCGGCGTCTGGGCAACGTGGTTGTATCCAAAGAGAGCCGGGTCAGTGAAGGTGACGGTATTCGCACCAACCTGATGATTGTGCTCGTAGTTCACAAAAAAGAAGAGCTTGTCTTTCTTGATCGGACCGCCAATTGTGCCGCCAAATTGTTTTCGCACAAAGAACGGATCCTGAAGGCGAGCGCACGCCGCGGGATTTAGACATATCGGGTTGAAGGCGCTTGGATCGTTAGGGCGCTTCAGCCCCGAGAACGCCGCCATGTTGTGGTCCCGGTAGAAGAAGAATGCGCCGCCGTGGAACGCGTTACTGCCAGTGCGCGAAACAACATTAACCGCCCCGGCCGATACCGTCCCGCTCGAAAGATCGAATCCCAACGTGCTGATCTGAAACTCCTGCACCGTCTCAGCGGAGAAGTTCTGCGAGGTACCGCCGGTGACTCGATCGTTGACCCTCGAACCATCGATCGAGATCAATGTCATTTGCTGAGGCGCGCCGCCTATCGAAACCTGGAAGTAGTTATTTGGATTACCGGCGCCTGACGTGCCGTTGTAGGTGACATTCACGCCCGGCTCGAGCAACGCGATTGAGAGAAAACTTCGACCGTTGAGCGGCAGATTCTCAACTGACTGCCGGCCAATAGTGCCCCCCACCACCGTGTCGGTCGTGTTGATGACTGGAGCGCCGCCGGTCACCTCCACGGTTTCGCTGGCAGCACCGATGTTGAGCTCAAAATCGGTCGCGGTAGTGCCGCCGACCTGCACCGTCAGCGTCTTGATCAGAGCCGAAAAACCTGGAGCCTCGACCTTCACCTCGTATTCACCGGGCTGTAAGTTCTCGAACACAAAGACACCATCAGAGCCGGCGTTGAGTTTTCTGGCAGCGCCGGTCGCGGTGTTTTTGGCTATTGCAACAGCATTTGTGACTAATGCATCTTGCGGGTCCTTGACGGTTCCCTTGAGCGCTCCGGTGGCGTTCTGTGCCAGAGCGAGATTGCCCATGGCTATTAAAAGGAAGGACATCAAGACCGACATGGCAACTGGGCGCTTTTGAGAAGTGAGCGTAGCCTGCATATTCTTCCTCCTTTGGCAGCGTCGTCAGAAGACAACGCCTGCTGCTTGAGTTAGGGTGTGTTCGATCCAAGCTGTCGATAGGTGCGGAGAAGGGTTGCGCTCATCCACGACGAAGATCTGCTCAATGGCTCTAGCCTCCTCCGAGAGTTCGGTGCACGACTACAGAGAAGTACCAGCCGGCGGCACGAACGTCTCAGGAGGGTAGTGTCCTAATTTGGAATGTTTTCTCCGCGTAACCTCTGCGGCTCAGCGCCTCCGCGGTTAGATAGCATCGAAACCCTGCTAACCGCAGAGGCGCCGAGACGCAGAGACCGCGCTGAGAACTGAAATTAGGACACCACCCTCAGGAGCGCCCGTGACGCAGCCCTTTAGAATGCCAATTGTTTGCGCCAGGATTAACGAAAAACACGGCCCTCCCTCCGGGAGGGAAGAGCTTCTTCGCTATGAAAAACGTACGAGAACTTGCTGTAAGAAGAAAGACTTATGCGACAAACCGACCGCTTCACAGTGTCCCGACCGGCCAGTCGGTCGGATAGTATCTTAGCCCGGTATTGTTGTCAATCAGAGAAAAAGTGCGTCCGCAGACTGGATAAATCCGAGTTTCCAGCCTGCACGAACGAAGATAAGCTGCGGGAAAAGAACTGGCGGCAAAAGGTCATTTTTCCGTCGATTATTGTTCGCGTTTCGGTTGCAACAGCCCGGAAAGCGCGATCTTAGTAACTTCCTCAGATGCCTGCTGCGGAGTGAGCCGGCCCTGGGGGTTATACCAACGCGAAAGCCACAGGATCATGCCGAGCAAGCTGAACGTTGCGGCGGTAAGATCGAGATCCCTTAGTTTTCCTTCCTTCGCGAGCTGTCCGAGTGTTTCTCGAATCAGGTCTACGTAGACACGCTTACGTTGATCGATCTTTCGCCGGTGCTCGGGACTCAGTCCGCCAACCTCGTCAACAACTATTGTCACCGGATTGTTCCCTTCCGGTGTGCTTCGGCTAGTGATCAGTTGCACGTGATTCGTGATTATTATTCGCAGCCGTTGCTCCGGGTCGGAAATGGCGCGAGCCGGAACGATCACTTGCTCCTCAAGGGAATCCAATCCGAAGTTCATGATGCCGAACAACAGATTGCTCTTACCGGATATGTGGTGGTAGAGGCCCGCCTTCGTTAGCCCCACGGCCTCGGCGATGTCATTCATCGATGTAGCGTCATAGCCCTTGTCGCAGATGATCTGAGCCGCCGCTCTGTATATCTCGCCCAGGCGATCCGGCTCGGCCGAGTTGGACAGGCTGAAGGGATTTTTGGTTGGCACCATGATTTCCGCTTTCGCACGATTGGCGCGCAGATCAGAATAACAAATCAGATCCTTTCCTGCTGGGCTCATCGCTGCGCAGGTTGGCACCTCCTAACCCGGGGCCAGGATCGCTGCGACAATCGTTTCGTGGTTGGGGAGATCAACATTACGTTCCATCAAAAAGCTGACGGCTGAATTCCTCGTCCGCGCACAACAACCGCGTTGACACCGCCATCAGACGTCTTTCCATTCGTCGCCTAAGAAGGCCAAAGCTGTCTTGATAAACTGTTCCCTCATCTCGCCGAAGATGGGACCGTGTCCGCCGTTCGGGACGATCCAAAGATGCGACCCCGGAATGGCAGCGTGCATTTCCAGCGCAAGGCTGGCGGGATAAAGCGGATCGCTATCCCCGTGCACAATGAGAGTCCGGGCCGAAATCGTCGACAAATACGGCGCGGTGAAGTTCATATCATCAAAGCTGTCCTTGAAGCTATTCCCCTGATTCCAGAGCGCCTTTATCTGCTCGTCGCCATGCTTGTGCCATTGCCGCATGGTTTGCCATTCCTGCTCGCTTCGGTTTTCGGGAGTCATTTCGCGCATGATCGCTCGCGCTTGCGGCGGAAAATATGGCGCTGCGCTTACTAAGACCATAGCATCGACGCGTTCCGGTTGTTGCGTGGCCATGTGAAGAATTGTTTTCGCTCCGCCGCTCACGCCGATCGCCTTGAATCGTTTGATGCCAAGCTTGTCGAGCAAACCGAAGACGTCAAGGGCGGATTGTCGAAATGTGAACTTCATCGACGGGTTAGTCGAACGGCCGTGGCCGCGCAAGTCGGGTATCACCAGTCGATAATCGTGGCCAAATTCACTTATGAACCCATCCCAGTTGCTGCCTGATCCGGTGAATCCGTGCAGTAACACCAGCGGGTCTCCCTTTCCACGAACCTGATAGTACATCTCCATCTCGTTGATGTGCTCGGTTCCGCCGCTGGTCGAGGTTGGCTGCATTTGGGCTCTATCATTAGGCGAATGGTTTTTCGCGTCTGCCGCTTCGGGAATTTTGCGTTATGCGGCGGTCCCTGGTTCAAAAAGACGAGCGTCCGATCACTTCTTTTCGCGCAGTCTTGCGATGGTTTCTTTTAGCGCCGCTGCATTCTTGGCGCCTGGTTCTGCTTTCAAATAGTTCTCCAGTTCGCGAGCCGCTGCTTGATTATTGCCGCGCTCCTCGTGTACTCGAGCTCGCTGAAGAAAGACAGCGTTTAGTTGCTTGCCGCTCAGCTCCCAGGCGCTATCCAGCTCTCGATCGGCGTTAGTCAGCAAGGTCTTGACCTGGCTTGGATCACTTGATCTTAAGGCAACTTCGATCAGCGCAACCGCATGATTGAAGTGAGCCGAAACATTGTTAGCGTTCAACTCGGCCGCCTTGCCAAACGCGTACTCGGCCGCGCGAAACTTCTGCTGTCTCGCCATCACCATGCCAAATGTATAGTAGACCGCCGGACCGCGGTCGTTGATCTGGCGCGCCCGCTCCAGCGCTTCAAGTGCCTCGGCGTCCTTTCCGAGCCGGTAGAACTCGAACCCAAGAGCCAGATACGCATCGAAGTAGTCGTTGTACTCGGCGATGGCCTCTCGCATCAGTGCAACGGCCTCCTCCGACTTACCTTCGCGAGTCTTCGAAATGCCTTTCGCGTAAGCGGCCCGAGCAGCCCGCGGAACATCTTGCGCGAAATCCGTTCCGGGAGGACCCGGAGACAGATCGGGGCGAGCCCTGATCGTTATCTCCAAACTCATGACCTGGCTGATGGCGGTCGCAGAATTCGACATCATGCTGTCCTTCAGTTGGACGAGCTGAGTAGCCGGTTCGTATCCGGTAAGCGTAATCAGCAGTTCATATTCTCCGGGGCGCAAACCCGAAAAGGAGAAATCTCCGTCGTTTCGCGTCACGGATTGGCCAATCACCGCGCCGGCGGCCTGCCTCAACTCAACAATGGCGTTGTTGAGCGTCATTCCATTGCTTGCGCGGACCTTGCCTCGAATCATACTGTTTTGCGCTAGACCGGCAATTGGCAGAAGTAGCGAGGCGGCCATTGCTAAGAAGCTTCGGGTCCTCATCCGAGCTGAAACCTCCGTCGCGTGATTGGTGCAATAATAAGACGGGGAAGGCGAGATCACAAACAAAAGGCGGGGAACCCCGAGCACGGCATCCGGAGACTGCCGCAATCTAGACCTGTTCCAACGTGAGTGGCTTCGGTTGCTTCCCATCCAGATCTGTGAAGCCATACTCGAGAGCAAGGGCAGCCGCCACAAGAACCTGCCCCGATTTACGCATGACGTCGGGATCAGCAGCCAGGGCAGCAACCGCGCGGCCGATAAACTGCGGCGACTCGGAATTACTCAGGTCGAGGTATGCGGCTGCTTCCATGACTTTTTCAGTTCTGACGAGCCCCGGATAAAGGGACACGACCGCGACACCGCTCTCATGCAGCTCGCGCGAAGTGTCGAAAGTCATCTTGTCGGTCGCTGCCTTGGCGACTCCGTATGCGACGTTGCCGATGTGCTTCTGCGCGGCCCAAGACGAGATATTAACGATCAACCCGCTTCGCTGATCAACCATTACTGTCGCGGCATGACAACTCGCGACATAATGCGCCCGGACTCCGGCCGCAAACATCGAGTCCCATCGGTGAAGCGATTGCTTCCAGAAGGGAAACGGCCACGTGAATTCACCGTTCTCAATCATGTTCTCGTAGCCGCCCCAAACATTGTTCGCCAGAACGTCCAGGCGACCCTGCTCGCTGGCGATGCGGGAAAATACTGCTTCAACATCTCGATCATCGGTGTGGTCACATCGGACTGAGACGCAGCCCGTATCACGCTGGCCGACTTCGAAGGTGCGGCCGGTTACGTAGACGGTAGCTCCCGCCTCAGCCAAACCCAGAGCGATACCTTTCCCGACACCTCGGCTTCCGCCAGTTACAAGAGCAACTCTTCCTCGCAGGTCGGTCAATATGTTCCTCCTAAGCAAGCTAGTAGATCGACTCGAGACAAGATGACTCGACCGGAATCTTTTCAGACTTGTCCGACTGAGCGCTCGTCACGATTGTCACTGAAGCGACCAGCCCGATTCATCGGGCTTGCCCACGCGGCAAAATAGGCCAGTCCTTTAGGGCTGGTGAAGCGCCGCGGGCGAACCACGGCAGCGCGCTTTAGCGTGCTTCCCTGCGGCCGGCTTTAGCCTAGTGCTGAGCCAGAAGCTCTCAACCGGGACTGACCTCGTGGTGAACCAGCCGTAAAACAGCTGGCCTATTTGACTACGGAAAGCCCGGTGAACGCGGCTGGAAAGAGCCACAGCCCACCCCTTCCGTGAGCGAGATACTGAACAGGGCTCCCACGACGGAGCGCATCTTAGACTAAGACTTGTCAGGCGCGATGTAGTTTGTTGTGATTAACTCCATGTAGCTCGGGTACCGACCCGCATCGAAGTCCGTCAGAAAAACATTCATCTTCTGCAGCAGCGATGTAGAACGCTGAGCCGCCATTCGCGCCGGATGGTTATACCGCTGATACACCCAGCGGATAAACAGGCTCTTGTCCGTAAGCGGAAGCTTTCTCACATTGTTCGCAAAGGCAACGAATGAGCCGTCCTCGAATAAGTACTGCTCCACGTTCGACAAATAGAATGCGGTCACCGTGAGCCCGCTCTTGCGGAGATAATCGCCGATCGCAACCAGCGCTTTCTTACCGCCAAAATCACCAACGACCGGAATGATCAGGTTCTTCGATTGAAGGTTGCGCACGAATTCGTAGTCTTCCCGGCTTGCGAGAAAGTTGCCCAGCTTGCCGTTCTGGTCGGGCTGAAGGATGACTTCCTTCAACGTGGGGAACTCTCCGTCCGTCCAACCTGGAAGCCTGAAAGCCGTCTCCAGTCCCTCGTCGCGAAAGCTCTTGTAGATTGACTCGAGGCTCGACTGATCCTGCGGCGACAGCGGGAACTGAAAGTCCTCCCGTATCGCCTTACGGATCGCAGCAAGGTTCTTTACGTATGTCTGATCATCCGCCGGCACTCTGGTGAAATACGCGACCACTTCGTTGAGCGAAGCGGTCGCCGGCGGCCCATCCTTCGCGAGCGCCCTGCTCAACCAATGAGAGAGGAACTCAGCTGGCGTTGGTGAAAGCTGGAACAGGGCTTTGTACATCAAATGCTGGATCACCGCTTGACGGCGAATGTCCAGGATGAAGGCGATCCGCGGCCGCACCTTTGCGATGTAGGTGAAGTTCTGCTCGGGCCCGACGCCGATATAAGCGCCGCCGGTCGCGCCCAGTTGTCGCAACTTGTCGACGACGGTTAGATAGGGACTCTCGTTGGAGATGAGGTTGTCGGAGAAGAAGTACCCGCCCTCTTCGGAGAAGTCGCGAATGAGAGCAGAGAACTCAGCCGCAGCCAGGCGTTCGGGCTGACTCGTAGCCGGTCCATCGACGCTCGGGATGGCAGCTTGCAAGCCGACGACAGCGAACAGGACGGCAACTGAAGTCGCCAGCAGAGCGCGCCAGCTCGCTTGCATGCTTACGCGACGTCTGACCGGAACTTTGTGGCTGGATTGGACCATGGTGTTAAGACTTATCAGGAGCGATGTAGTTGGTCGTGATCAAGTCGCGATAGCTTTGATAACGGCCGGCATCGAAGTCCTTTAAGAAAACCGTCATTTGCTGCAAGAACGTAGTAGATCGATGGCCCGCAAGCAGCGCCGGATGGTAATAACGCTGAGAGACCGAGCGGATGAACAAACTCTTTTCGTTGATCGGCAGCTTGCGAACGTTGTTGGCAAAAGCGGCGAAAAGATTGTCGTCGAACAGATACTGCTCGACGTTCGAGGTGTAGTAAGCCGTCACCGTGAAGCCGTTCTTGCGAAGATAATCACCTACCGCGCCGAGCGCTTTCTTGCCTCCGAAGTCCCCCACGACCGGGATGATCAGGTTCTTGCGATGCATTCCGCGCACGAAGTCGTAGTCATCGGCGGTCGCCAGAAAGTTACCGAGCTTACCGTGCTGATCGGGTTGCAGGATCAGATCCTTCAGGGTAGGGAAGTAACCGCTGAAGGAGCCCTCAATCCGGAATGCGATGTCGAGCCCGTCGGAGCGAAAGTTCTTGTAGACATACTCGAGGCTCGCTTGATCGGAGTCGTTGAGCGGAAACTGGAAGTCTTCCTGGATGGCTTTGCGAATGGCTATCAGGTTCGCTGCGTAAGTTGGTTCGTCCGCTGAAGTCTTGTTGAGATAAGCGAGAATGTCGTTTATCGACGCGTCCGCAGAAGGAGCGTCCTTGGTCAACGGCCTGCTCAGCAGTCGTGAGAGGAACTGCAGCCGATTTGGCGAAAGATGAAAAACGGCCTTGTACATCAGGTGCTGGATTATCGCCTGCCGGCGAATGTCCACGATGAAAGCGATGCGCGGGCGGATTTTTGCGATGTAGGTGAAGTTCTGCTCGGGACCGACTCCAAGATAGGCGCCTCCGGTACCGCCGAGTTGGCGAAGCTTGTCGACAACCGTCAAATATGCGGTCTCGTTGGATGTGAAGTTATCGGAGCGAAAGTAACCACCTTCTTCCGAGAGATCGCGGATTAGGCGCGAGAACTCGGCAGCCGACAAGCTCTCCGGCTGTCCCGTCCTGCCTGGAGCCTCGGGATTAGATCTGGCTTCCTGAGCAAGGGTCGACCTCGAAGTGGGCAGCTGAAGCCCGTTAGCTAAAGCAATCGAGACTCGCTCGACTGGCATGCTGGCTGCGATCAAGACGCAGATACAGAAAGCCATAAGCGAGCGGCTTTCGTTAACACTCGCGCTCCGGCTTTTTTGTTTAGTCATGATCGTCGTCTAGTGTGACTGCGGGGTTGGGGGCGCTTCCTTCAACTGAGTGCGCCATTCTCTGAACTCAAGTCGAAGCTCCGACATGTGGGCTTTTGTGGAGGAAGCGACTCTTGATAGGAGATCGATTTCGTTTTCGAGTTTGTCGAAACGCTCATTTGTTTGTCTCTCGAATTGAGCGAAACGCTCGTCAGCCCTCGTCTCAAACTGGTCGAAGCGCTCATCGGTCCTCTTCTCAAACTGATCGAATCTCTTCTCAAACTGGTCGAAGCGCTCATCGGTTCTCTTCTCAAACTGGTCGAAGCGCTCATCATTTCGCTTCTCAAACTTGTCGAAACGCTCATCATTTCGCTTCTCAAACTTCTCGAAACGCTCATCGGTTCGCTTCTCAAATTGAGAGAGACGCTCATCGGTTCGCCTCTCAAGTTGGTCAAAGCGCTGTTCGAATCTCTTTTCGGATGCGACCATCCTCTCGAGAATGGTTTCGATTGTGGGTTTAGTAATCATGTCGTCGGCCACGGTGTCCTCCTCTTGAACACCCACGACTGATTACACTAATACCGCTTTGGCGATAACGCCGTCAACTGAAGGGTAGTGTCCTGAATCTGTATTGCCATGTGAATTGACCACGGATTGGGCGGGTTAGACGGATTCTCACAGATCCAGATCCGCGCAAATCCGTCTAATCCGCCCAATCCGTGGTCTATCGAACCAATTTCGAACTACCACCAACACCCATATCAATCGTGTGTAGTATTCCTCGCCGTGGAGAAGGCGGCTTGTTCTCAGGGATGCTAGGTCTTAGCTTTGTGTCTTTGTGCCTTTGTGGTGGCATCCCCTTGCCCCAAAGACGCCAAGACTCAAACAGACCCACTACCAACGCGCGTCCGCATCAACCGGGTTTCTTTTCCAGAGTAAGCTTGCGGTTGAAGTCAACCGATTGGCCCTTCGGTATGCTGATCCATTGCCAATTCCCATCGTTCAGTATTCGAGCCAGCAAAACTATCTGGCCCACGTGATGTGAAGTGTGAGCGAGCGATCTGCAAAGCGCCTCGTGAACCGTCAACGCCTGGCCTCTGATCAAGACCGGCTGGTCGAGATGTTCATCTCCCAACTTTGAAAGCTCCGATTCCAGTTGGTTCCAACCCCGGACCCACATCTCATCGATCCCTTGTCTGTCATATTCTCGGTCTTCAAATTCTGAATCTCGATCGCGCCAGGGCTTCTCGCCGTCGGTGGTCAGGAAACCGGTGAACCTCGATAACAGGTTGCCGCTGATGTGCCTTGAGATAGTCGCGATCGAGTTATTGTCGGCGCCCAGGACCTTGTTCAAGGCGTCGTCTGAAACCTGGCGCATTGCTTTCTCGCCGATGACTCGGTATCGAGCGTATTCGGCTGCGAAGTTTTTGATCATTGAAGTCCCCTTTGACCGCAGCGTTGGGCTCACTGTCAATAATACTGGGAGTGTCGCGCCAGATTCCATATCTGATACTAGAAATCAATGCCATGTCACCCGCGACTCCCGAATATGTGAGGCCAGCTAACCGCAGAGCCGCGGAGACGCTGAGATTGCGCTGAGAACACCAAACGCTCAGTGTCTCTGCAGCGACCAGCTCTAGGACGCCTCAAGAAAGTGGCGCATTAGTGTGTTGAGGTTGCTGATCCTCTCTTGCCACAAAGGCACAAAGTCACCAGGCTACACAAAGACAAGCTTTGTGAGGCTTCGTGTGTTGGTGTCTTCGTGGCGAACTCTTCTCAACACGCAATCGCACTACTACCCAAGAAGAGCGTTGCTTGACTGCCCTTGTCTCAGTTGCTAGTTTGTCTCGTTCTGTTAGACCCATTTACGACGACAGTGTCACGTGCCAGGAGATAAAGATGCGTTGGTCCACTCTGTTTATTCCCACCTTGCGCGAAGACCCGGCGGACGCCGAGGTAACCAGCCACCGCTTGCTGGTGCGCGCGGGCTATATTCGTCAGCTTACCGCAGGCGTCTACTCGCTGTTGCCGCTTGCGCAGAGAGTTCGCCTCAAGGTCATCCAGATAATTCGCGAAGAGATGAACCGAGTAGGCGGCCAGGAGTTTGTGCTGCCCGCTATTCATCCCGCTGAAGTGTGGAAAGAGTCGGGGCGCTGGGAGGTCATGGGCGACAATATGTTCCGCTTGAAGGACCGCAAAGGCGTCGACATGGCGTTGGGCATGACCCACGAGGAGGTATTCACTACAATTGCCAGAAACTCACTCAACTCTTATCGTCAGCTTCCGCAGGTCTGGTATCAGATCCAGGTGAAGTTCCGCGATGAAGCTCGCCCGAAGTCGGGCTTGTTGCGCGTGCGCGAGTTCACGATGAAGGATGCTTACTCGTTTGATGTCAATCGCGCTGGACTCGACAAGTCGTTTCAGGACCAGTACGAGGCTTACTGCCGGATCTTCACCCGATTCGGCTTGAAGTACACGGCGGTGGAAGCAAGCTCGGGGGCGATGGGCGGAAGCCAGTCAACCGAGTTTATGGTTCGCACCAACGCGGGCGAGGACAACATCGTCGTCTGCGGAAAGTGCGGCTACGCAGCGAACGTCGAGAAGGCCACGTCGACGCTTGCGCCTGTTGATGACCAGGGCGGACCGTCTGCCGCGGAGGAATTTCCAACGCCTGGCGTTCGAACGATCGAAGACCTCACGACGTTTCCGGGAGGCGCCGCGGCGGAACGGCAGATCAAAACGCTAGTCTACGTGCTCGACGATCGGATCGCACTTGTGTTGATGCGCGGCGATCACGAGCTGAACGAGACAAAATTGATGGACGCAAGCGCCGCGATCAACGCCAGACCTGCGCAGCCCGAAGAAATTCGCGAGGCGCTCGGGGCTTCCGCGGGTTCGCTTGGAGCGGTGGGGGTCACTACAGCTTCGCATCCAAAGATCTCGCTGATCATCGCCGACGACGCGCTTGTCGGGCGCAAGAACATGACTACCGGCGCGAACAAAGACGATCACCACCTGCGTGGAGTTTCAATCGACCGCGACATTAGAGTCGACAAGTGGGCGAGCCTTCGTGCTGTCAAGGCGGGCGAAACCTGCTCGATCTGCGAAGGCCCGCTTGATGTCTTCAAGGCGGTCGAGGTCGGCCACATCTTTAAGCTCGGGACGAAGTACTCGGACAGCATGGGCGCGAAGGTGCTGCTCGCGGACGGAACCGAAACGCCAATCATCATGGGCAGCTACGGGATCGGCGTCGAACGCGCCATAGCGGGCGTCGTCGAGTCGCACAACGACGAGGCTGGTATCTGCTGGCCGGTTTCGGTCGCGCCTTTCCACGCCGTCGTGACGCCAGTCAATATCAAAGATGAGGCGCTTCTGTCGGTAGCCGAACGGATCTACCACGAGCTGCGGAACGCAGGTGTCGAAACCTTGCTCGACGATCGCGACGAACGCGCCGGAGTGAAGTTCAACGATGCTGATCTGATCGGACTGCCTTATCGAATCACGGTCGGCAAGAAGGTCAAGGAGGGCAAAGTCGAGTTGTTCACTCGCGCGACTCGTCAGTCGGAGGACGTCTCAGTAGATTCGGTTGTTCAAACCATTCGCGAAAGAGTCGAAGCGGTGAGCAAATAAGAGTCTCCATCCTGTCTTGAATTGTGTGAATACATCGGAGCAATGCGAACGGTGTCTAACCTCAATGCAATAACAGGTCGGGAAGGGTGGTTTACCCCCGCCGCTTGGCGTGTCGACAACTTTGTTGCTCGAAGCGGCGTGCCTTCCCTGAGACTCCGAGCGGCGGGGGTAAACCACCCTTCCCGACCTGTCATCGCTTCGAGCGCACGTGGCCCGCTAAGTCGGTTTTCCCGCAATCCTCTTGCCGGTGTTTGATTGAGTGGCGGCGGATCGAGAGGGTTTTCGTTGCCGTTTCGTTAAAGAAATCTGAATAGGTGTTTAATAGGAATTATGGATCGAAGATTGAGGTATCGAGCGCTCATCATCGGGCTGATGGGAGTCGCGGCCGTGCAGTTTCTTGGAATGCAGTCGCCGGCAGCTCAAAGGACAGCGTCCGCGGACCCAGCTCTAAGCACGGTGCGATCGTTCTATCAGTTTCATTTTGCCCACAACAAGAACTTCACGCCGCGAAACGTCCAGGAGCGCAAACGGTGGTTGACACCTGAGCTGTACAACTTGTTGCTCCAAGAGCTGAAGCGAGAAGCGGAGGAGAGCAAGGCTCATCCGGACGAGGCGCCCTATTTTGAAGGCGACCCGTTCACCGATTCGCAGGAGTATCCCGATTCGTTTCGCGTCGGCAAGTCTGATGTTAACGGCGACACGAGTAAGGTGACGGTGACGTTGCTTTGGAGCGCGCGAACCAGCAGGGGCCGCGACCGCCGAGACATCGTCGTTGAAGTCACGAAGACCGCCAAAGCTTGGCTGATAAGCGATGTCATCAACAACGAAGGCAAAAGACTAAGGGATGAATTAAACCGAGCGCGATAGTCTCCGCAAAGATGGCGGCAACTCGAAGATATGTCGACACGACATGCCAAGGAGTGATGATGATAGGCCTTGCTTACTGATCGAAGCTCGCGCAGCCCGCTGCCCTATCGACGAGGACCGGTTCATTCCGCGTTCTCGTCGTACTGCATTGCGCCGGCGACGTTCCCTTCCGTGTCTTCAAAAAAGATCAGAGTGCCTACGCCAACTATGGTGCTCTTTGACATGACGATCTTGCCTCCGTTGGCCTCGATCGCTGCGATCGTTTTGTCGATCGACGCCACGGATATCGTGCACTCGTAGGTGTTGGTCCGTTGCCCCGTGATCAATTCTCTGCGGCCTTGCAGCGATCCAATAACCGGAGCTGCCTGTTTGTCCCCGGTGTTGATCATGTAAAAGTTGGGCGGGCCCCAGGGCTCGAATTTCCAATCGAACACCTTTTCGTAGAACCCGCGCGCCCGGCCAATATTGTCCGCGTTGATTGAAAAGTGCGCCACGTGCGCCATACGCTCTCCCTCCTTTTTCTTGAGCTGTTTCGAATCACGAGCCGATCGCAGCATAATCGTTTTTGCGATTGGAAGTCTTGCGATATAGTGCCAATCGATGTCTGAAACGCGACAGAGTTTGTCAGGGCGGAGGGGACCTGATGGAACCGTCCTCGTTCGTACGTATCCAGTCACCTTTCCGACGGGTTATCGAAGCGGGCCGCACGAGCACGAGTGGGACCAGCTGACGTACGCGTCGCACGGAGTCATGACGGTTCACACGGCGAAGGGGACTTGGGTTGTGCCGCCGCACCGCGCGGTGTGGGTACCGGCCGGCGTTCAGCACACCGAAGAGATGTCGGGACGTGTGGCGGCTCGTTCGCTTTTCTTCGTGCCGGGCCTATCAGAGTCGTTGCCGCGGGACCCCAGCACGGTGAACGTGACTCCGCTCCTGCGAGAGTTGATTCTGCAAGCGGTCCGCTTGGGGGTGCTGGACACGAGGCTTCCAAGACAGGCCCGGCTGATCGGGGTCATTCTCGATCAGCTTGAATCGCTTCGAACCGTACCGCTGCAGTTACCCGCGCCGCGTGATCAGCGAGCGGTGAGGGCCGCGGCTTTGCTGGGGGAGAACCCGGGGACCACCCAATCACTTGATGAGATTGCGAGAGCGGTTGGGGCGAGCAAGCGCACTATCGAGCGACTGTTCCGCGCGGAGACCGGTATGCCGTTCAGCCAATGGCGGCAACGCTTGCGTGTGATTCACGCTTTGCGGCTGCTGGCCGAAGGTGAGACGGTGACGACCGTAGCGCTTGAAGCCGGTTACGGCAGCACAAGCGCCTTTATCGCGATGTTCAAGAAGGAAGTTGGGACGACACCCAGCCGTTACTTTGAGAGCTCGGAGGCCAGATAGCGTCTTTGCGAATCTTTGCGTCTTTGCGAGAACCCGTTTCACGCAAAGAAGCAAAGAACCGCCAAGACGCTATTAACTCGGGCTCTCGCGCGTCCATCCCGACCCGCGAACGAATTCCGCCCCGAACCACAAATTTTCGCGTTCTCTGAGGTTCTCCCTGCGTAGTTCATATGCAACAACAGAAATATCTTCACGAGTGCCCAGGAGAGAACGAAGGAGTGGATCGCATGATTCGGAGGGAATTCTTTTTCGGTCGCCTGGTCTTACTTGTCGTAATTGTGGTCGCTGCCCAATCCGTAGCCCGGGCAGACGATTTCGGCATGATCGTCGACAAAATTGAAAAGCACTATAACGCCAAGCAGAAGAAGATTCCTTTTCTGGGGCTTGCCGGATTTGCCGTCAAGCTGATTCGTCCGGCGGGCGTAAAGAGCTTCAAGGTAGCAATCTTCGAAGATCAGGATTTCACCGCGGGCAAGCGAGACCGGGAGTTTGAGCAGTCGATCACCCGCTCCCTCAATGAAAAGTGGAAACCTACGGTCCGCTCGAACGACCGAGTCTCCGGCAACAGGTCCTACGTTTATACCCATCAGTCAGGCAAGGACCTCGAGATGATCACAGTGACGATGTCCGCGAGACAGGCGATAGTCGCGCAAGCCAAGATCAATCCCGAGGCGGTCTCGAAGTTCATGGACAAGCCCCAAATCCTGGGTATTTCGCTGGGAGGAGGCGGCGGGGGCGGCGGGGGATTCGGCCCATCAGCTTCGATCCTCGATCCATCGAGCGGCATCTACTCGGGAGCGCCGGCGTTCGGCACGGGCGACTCCTCGATCGACAGTCTTGGCGTCCCTGGTGCGCCGGGGACCGC
>DATMCM010000111.1:0-4964 GCA_035558335.1 Blastocatellia bacterium
GAAAGCGTTACCTTTTCGGTTGTTGCTCGCTGACCAGCCAAGACCCGCTTGACGGTTTGCGAGTGATGCGTTTGCTTGAACGCAACGGGCAAATAGATCCGTTATTCAATGTAACGACCCAGCCCGGCTTCGAGTGTGTTGCGCAAGACGATGCCCTTGTCGATCGAGAAGTCCGGCTGCCAAAGCTGTTCCAAATCTATATGCGCTACGGTGCGCGAGTTTGCAGTCGGCCGGCGTTGGACCGGCAGTTCAAGACGATCGACTTTCTGGTGCTGTTCGATGTCAAAGCGATAGACGAACAGAGCCGCAAGATGTTCTTTGCGGATCAAGGTGGCGAGTAGTGTCCTACGCACGTTTGATCGTTCGAGCAATCGCTTTATCCGCGCTGACTTTCGCGGTCTATGCGGTGCTGCTGTTCGGACTAGCTGTTATCCGCCGAACATCGCGCAGAAGGGCGCGCTGGCAAGCGCTTATGCTTCACCGATGGGCTCAAATTGCCGCATTCATACTCGGTCTGAAGATAGACGCGAGTTGCAATGCGCCGGCCGCGCCTTTTCTGTTGGTGTCGAATCATCTCAGCTACGTGGACGTTGTTGTTTTTGCGTCGCACCTTGACTGTTTGTTTGTCGCAAAGAAGGATGTCGAGAGCTGGCCCATAATTGGCACCCTCTGCCGAATAGTGGGAACAATTTTCATCGATCGAAGTAATCGCCGCGACGTTGCAAGAGTCAACAGCGAGATCGCGCAAGCGCTGGAAGACGGACGCGGCGTAATCCTGTTCGCTGAAGGCACCAGCAGCAGAGGCTCATCTGTTTTGACCTTCAGATCGTCGCTGCTGGAAGCGGCGGCGAGTCGGGGGTTCCCGGTCTCGTATGCGGCAGTGAGCTATACAGTATTGGGTGATGATCCTCCAGCAAGCTTGTCTGTGTGTTGGTGGGGAGACATGACGTTTGGCAGCCATTTCGCTGGGTTGTTGGGACTAAGACGCATCCAATCGACCGTCTCTTTCGGCTCAAACGAGATTCGAGCAGACAACCGCAAGGATCTGGCGGAGCGACTATGGTTTGAAGTCAATAGACTGTTCGTTCCCGTGGAAATTGAAAGCGCGAGCCCAAGACTTGCGCCAATCGATTCCCATCGTACGATCGGAGTAGAAGAACAATGCAACGCTGTGACACGCTAGTAGCCGATAACATCGCAATTCTGAAACAGGGCATCGAGCTGACATCATGCCTCGGTCCTCTTTATTCGAGTGCGACGCCGCGATGTCTCCAAGGCGGCATCGGCGCCCATTTTCGCCATTGTATCGATTTCTACAACTGCTTTCTTTCGTCGGTCAGTAGCGGACGAATCAACTACGACCTACGCGCGCGCAACGAGCTTGTCGAAAGCGATCCGGAACTTGCCGCCTTCGAATTGCAAGCCATCATTGATGGGCTGCGAAAGTTCTCGTTCGCCGACGGCCACTCTGAGCTACTAGTGGTGCTAGAGGGCTCGACACGAACTCACGAGTGTCCATGCTGGAGCCGGTCGTCGATTGCGCGCGAGCTTCAGTCGTTGTTGAGTCACACAGTTCATCACTACGCGTTTATTGCAATAGCTCTCCGGCTGCAAGGGATAGAGCCCGCAGCCGAGTTTGGTGTTGCGCCCTCGACTCTTGAATATTGGAGACAGACTGCGTGATGTGCACCGTGAGCTGGATCCATCAGGACGACGGCTATGACTTATTGTGCAATCGCGATGAACTACACACGCGGAAACCGGCTCTTCCGCCACGCGTCCACGAGCGTAGCGACGTGAGGTTCATCGCCCCGATTGATGGCGACCACGGCGGCTCGTGGATCGGAGTAAACGAGTTTGGGTTGTCGCTGTGCCTGTTGAATCGTTACCAGGACGGCGAGCAATCGGCGACCGGGTCAAAGAAAAGCAGAGGGATTCTATTGGCTGGGTTGATGGACTCCCCGAGCCGCGCGGAAGTGCACAATAGCGTGTTAGAAATAGATCTGTCGCGATTTCAGCCGTTCACACTGGTCGCACTCGAGCCTCACAAAAAGGCGCTGCTTGTTCATTGGACCGGCCGCGAATGCGTGACCGACTTGGATGGCGAGAGAGCGATGCCACTCTCTTCTTCGTCATACGATCCGATGGGCGCTGGCGAGTCTCGCCAGCACTGTTTTGAGCGCCTTGTAAGCGGCCCGGGCAAGACAGCGGAGCTTCTGTTTAGATTTCACGCCAGCCACGAACCCGTGCGCGGCCCGTACTCGACCTGCATGCACTGCGATGACGCGAAGACCGTGAGCTTCAGTTGGATCAGAGTCGCCGCCGGCAAGATCGAGTTCTGTTATCATCCCGAATCGCCCTGTTCGCTTTGGCCCGATGCGGGTCGAGTCTCAACTGCCATCGAGATGTCGAGAACGCTGCGATGAAGCCGTCGGCTCAAAATAAATTCAAGCTGGCGCTGCGAAGCTGGAAGTGGAGAGTCGCGCTGATCTACCTGACGCTCCTCGTGGCTTCGCATGTCTTTACCCGTATGAGTTCGACGGATACCAATGTCCGCGCCGGTTCGGCAGTAATCGTGCAAGCGATCGACGGCGAGCGGCAGACCCACCGCGAAGTGCGGATCGCCTATCAAGAGTACGGTTCGAACGACACGGCGAGTCCAACCGTAGTTCTTGTTCACGGCAGTCCTGGGCACAAAGACGATTTCCGGTCGCTTGCGCCCGAACTCGCGAAACGTTATCGAGTCGTGGCGCCTGATCTGCCCGGATTCGGAAGCTCGACCAAGGACGTTCCCGATTATTCAATTCGCGCCCACGCACGCTACCTCATTGAGTTGATGGACGCGCTGGGAATCGAGCGCGCCCACCTGCTGGGTTTCAGCATGGGGGGCGGGGTTGTATTGAATCTCGCCGATATCGCTCCGCAACGTGTTCTATCGATTACGATGCTCTCGGCGATTGGTGTTCAAGAAGCGGAGTTGCTCGGCGACTATCACCTGAATCACGCGCTGCATGGGGCGCAACTGGTAGCGATATGGTTGTGGGAAGAGGGTGTGCCCCACTTCGGTCTGCTTGGCCATTCGATGCTCGACACGTCATACGCCCGCAGTTTTTATGATTCGGATCAGCGGCCGCTGCGGGACATTCTGTCGCAGTTCGAGCAACCGATGTTGATCATTCATGGCAGGCACGATGTGCTTGTCCCGTTCGGAGCGGCGATCGAGCACCATCGCATCGTCCCGCAGAGCGAAGCCGAGTTCCTGGACGACAATCACTTCATGGTCTTTGGAAAGGGAGCGATGCTCGCGCCGAAGATCCTTGAGTTCCTCGATCGGATCGAGCAGGGCAAAGCAGTGACTCGAGCAGCGTCTGATGCTGGCCGTCTTGAACGATCGGTGTTGCCGTACGATCGGACAAGCATCCCGAAGGCGATGGGCGTAACAGCCCTTGTATTGATGATGTTGATCGCGGCTTCCACGCTGGTGAGTGAAGACCTCACTTGCATAGGAGCCGGCGTGATGGTTGCGCAAGGTCGTATTGATTTCGTCGCGGCCGCGTTGGCGTGTTTTCTAGGGATCTTCGTCGGCGACGTGCTGCTGTTTCTTGCGGGGCGCTATCTGGGGAGGCCTGCTCTGGGGCGAGCACCGCTGAAGTGGTTCGTTCGGCCTGACGACGTCGAGCGAAGCTCTCAGTGGTTCAATCGACGTGGCATTGTGGTGATCGCCGCGAGCCGCTTCGTTCCGGGTATGCGATTGCCTACCTACTTCGCCGCCGGTTTGCTGAACACAAAACTTTTTCGTTTCTCGATCTACTTTCTCCTGGCGGCGATTGTGTGGACGCCGTTACTGGTCGGGCTGTCGAGTGTGCTTGGCGGAGAGGTGATCAAGTCGGCTCTACTTGCCCGGCAGAACGTGCTAGTTCAACTGTTGATCGCAGGCGTGGCGCTCTATGTGGCCGTGAAGCTGGCGATTCAGATGGCAACCTATCGCGGACGCCGATTGCTTGTGTCGAAGTGGCGAAGGCTCACGCGATGGGAGTTCTGGCCGATGTGGGCATTATATCCGCCGGTAATCTGCTATGTGCTATTCCTGGGATTGAAGCATCGAAGCATAACAGTCTTTACCGCGGCCAATCCGTCGATACCGGCAAGCGGATTCATCGGAGAATCGAAGCTCGACATTTTGCGCGGTCTTGCGACCTCAAACGGCTACATCACGCGATCGGCGCTGATTGAAGCACCGCTTGATTTGGACGCGAGGGTCGAGTCCGTGAAGAGTTTCATGGAAGAGCACGATCTGAGTTTTCCGTTCGTGTTGAAACCTGATCAGGGGCAGCGCGGATCCGGGGTCGCGATAATCAGATCAACCGAAGAGATGGATCGTTTTTTTTCGAGCGCACCGGTGGACACAATCATTCAAGAGTACGCTCCGGGTGTCGAGTTTGGCGTGTTCTACTATCGGCAGCCGGACGAGAAGCGAGGCCGGATCTTTTCAATCACCGAGAAACGTATGCCTGCCGTAACCGGCGATGGCGCGAGCACCCTGGAAAGGCTGATCCTCGCTGATGATCGCGCCGTGTGCATGGCGCAATTTCTGCTCGACAAACACAAGACGCGGGCAAGCGAAGTTCCGGGCGAAGGCGAGCGAGTCCAGTTGGTCGAGATTGGAACGCATAGTAAGGGAGCGCTGTTCCTGGACGGCGGTTGGATCAAAACGCCCGAGCTTGAAACTAAGATTGATGAGATCAGCCGCTCGTTCGACGGATTCTATTTTGGGAGGTTCGACATCCGTACGCCTTCGGTTGACGATCTCAAAGCTGGCCGCAACTTCAAAATCGTCGAGTTGAACGGCGTGACCTCTGAAGCGACTCACATCTATGACCCGCGCAACAGCTTGATCACCGCCTACCGAGTGCTGTTCGAGCAATGGAGACTTGCATTCGAGATTGGGGCGAAGAATCGCGAAC
>DATMCM010000112.1:0-3077 GCA_035558335.1 Blastocatellia bacterium
CGTCGCGCGATACCTGCGCGAGCAATTGCAGTCGGACGATCTGGTAGCTATTTACTCAGTCGGCAATTCGCTCGGTCTCGTTCAACCATTCACCGCCAACCGAGACAAGCTGCTTAGAGCTGCAGGCGCAGCGGTTCGGGGACAGCTCGCAACCGATGCTGCCACTACGCGCGAGGAGGCTGCCAGGGAGGTGGAGCGCGCTGCTCGCAGTCAGGGCACGGGCTCGCCGGTCGAGCAAGCCGACCGCGCATCACTGGCAGTGTTCGACAGTTACAACGACGTCTCCGACTACTTCCAGGCTCAGTCTCTTTTTCGGAGCCTTTTGGCGATCATAGACGTGCAGCGCAACTTGACGGGCAGCAAGACGCTGATTCTGTTTTCTCAGGGAGTGAACGTTCCAGCAGCGTCGGGCTACGCAGTAGATGGGGTTGCATCGGCTGCTAACTCTGTCGGCGTTTCCGTCTATGTGATCGACGCCGGTGGATTGGCAGTTGGGGAAGCGCCTCGCGGATACGATCCCCGAGGCAACCTCGGGCTTCCCACCAAACAGCGCCCTGATATCTATGGCGGCGAAGATCCAACGCGCGTGCGCGACGGCGAAAACGGCCTCGAACGCGCGCTCAAAAGGTCTCTCGCAACGGCGCAGCCGGATCGCGTAGGACCGCTTGCCCGGCTGTCAGATCAAACCGGCGGCATCACGGTCACGAATACCAACGACTTGTCGGTCGGACTCGACGCCATAGACAGAGAGGTCCGATCGCATTATTCAATTTCTTATGTGCCAGCAAACCCGAATTTCGATGGCCGCTTCCGCGAGATCATGGTCAAAGTGGCGAATCCGGAATTAAGCGTACGAACTCGCCGCGGGTATTACGCCGTGAAGAAGGAAGCTGCAGTGACTGATGACGCCGCCGTTCGCAAGCTTGCCTCCGACGTACTCGCGGGAGTTGAGTCGCCAACCGCCCTCGAGATGGCAACGGCGTACTTCCCTCGCGGCCAGGCGGCGTATCTCGTACCGGTAACAATAAGCGTATCGGGCAATGCGATCACGACTCACAAGAAGGGCGATCGTCATTACGCCGATCTTGATTTTGTTTTGACGGTGAAGGACTCGGCCGGCGCGGTTGTCACGACTTTCGGGCGAACTTATCCGTTGGAGTTGAGCGAGGAACAGCTTATGCAACTCGCTACGACTCCATTGCCAATCCGTCACAACGTACGGCTGACGCCAGGTACATACATAATCACAACAGCAGTGCGCGATCGTGCGAGCGGACGCACCTTGATGGCCCGAAGGGGAATAACACTGCCCGGAGCGACCAGCGGACCTCATCTCAGTTCAATTATCCTCGCACAACAAACCGAGCAGCTTTCGGCGGATCATACGCCGGAGCAGCTAGCCCGCGACGTGTTGGCCTTCGGGCGCAACCGTATCGTGATGCCGACTAACAACCGATTCACTGCCGACCAGACCCTGCTGCTATTTTTCAGGGTCTATCCGTCTTCGGGAAGCGCCACGAATCCATCTCTGCTTGTCGGGGCCGGGTTCATCAAGAATGGTAAGCTGGTCCGGCGCACTCCGGCTGTCCGCTTGACCCAGCCACCCGCCTCACAGGACGCGGGCTTTCCGCTGGCCACCCCGTTGAACCTGGCGGACCTGGAACCGGGCGAGTACATACTCAGAGTCGAATTGATAGACGAAGCCACCAAGCAACAGGAAACCAGGGAAGCTCGTTTCGCGCTGACAAAATAAGCTCTGGCGTATCAAGAATGGCATGCTCGCCTGCGCCGGTCTCACCCCAAGAATGGGAAACGCCGGTGGGTTGGCTTTGAAACCGAGGGTGAAAACGCGTCCACATTCTCGGACGAAAATCCAAAATTTCGTATCAGCGGGCTCAACGCGTTAGCGGGGGCCTGCTGGGCGTGCGCTTAAGTTCACGAGCGCAAGGGCCACTTCCCAGCTTGACACTTTGGAAATAATGGAATATCTCTTGCTCGTCACATATTACTCAACGCAATCAATACCATCAGGCTGTAAATCTTTAGCTTTCGACAGGCTCCCGCGGGGGGAGCATTCCGCTGACGTGACGAGGAGGCGCTGCTCAGGCTTTGCTTTGGAAAAAAGTAGCTCAAAGGGCTGGATTGACGCAGCCCGGCAAAGGTCGATTGGAGCATGGGGCCCGACCTGAAAGCGCTAGAACACACACCAACAGAACCTGGCCGCAACCCGGGCTTGATTGTTCCCGGCAATTGCAGACCAGGAAAAATGAAAGGGAGGTTCACACATGAGAAATCAGTACAAGCGAACGCTAGTCAGTATAGTTTCGCTGGCGTTGATACTAATGAGCCTGGCGCCGGCTATGCTAGCAGCTCAACAGCCGACGGGCTCAGTGGAGGGCACGGTCACCGATGCTCAGGGCGCAATTGTGCCGGGCGCGACCGTGACCATTCGCGACACAGGCACTGGATTTAGCCGAACTGCTACCACCAGCGACTCCGGCCATTACAAGTTTGTTCAGCTACCGCCAGGACGCTACGAGGTCAAGGCGACGGCCACAAACTTCAAGGCGGCAGTCAACACCGATATTGAGGTCGCTGTCGGATCGAACGTGCCGCTCGACATCAGACTCGAGCCGGGCGGAGCGACTGAAATCGTGACCGTTACTGGAGGCAGCGAGGCTACAGTGGACCGGACCGACAATACTGTTTCCGGTGTCGTGGGCACGGTCCAGATCGCCAATCTACCTTTGAACGGCCGAAACTTTCTCGATCTAGCGCGTCTTCAGCCGGGCGCTGAAACGGTGGATGGCGGAAGCTTCGACCCAACCAAGGCCAACTACACCGGCGTTTCGATAGGCGGACAAGCCGGCCGATCAACCCAGATTACCGTCGACGGCGGATCGGTTGTCGACAACATCGTCGGTACAACCGTGCAGAACTTCTCTCAGGAAATCGTTCAGGAGTTCCAGGTCGGAATCTCGAACTTCGACCTTTCGACCGGCGCATCTGCAAGCGGTTCGGTTAACGTCATCTCCAAGTCGGGCGACAACAAGTACCATGGGAATGCCTACGTTTAC
>DATMCM010000113.1:0-2812 GCA_035558335.1 Blastocatellia bacterium
TTATAAACTGCCGCCATGCAGACGGCCCCGAACTCATTCGGGACTCTTTCAACTATCACCCATCGACTCTCAACTAATGCCAATCATCGAGAACGGAAAGATTGCAAAATCGGGGAGACGAGAAGAAACGATCGTGTCAAAAGTGAGGACTGACCCTAATTTTTCTAATTTTTTCCATTTGGCCTCGAACGCGGCAACCTCGCTCCTATTCGCGATAGTTTTCTCATGCTGCGTCACCGTCCTGGCTGGGGAGTTCTCACTCAGTAAACCGGTCTTGTTTGAAGGAGCAGTGGACGGTTCCGCCGCCGCTGATGTCGGCGACGGATTCTTTGTAGGCGCCACGGACGAGGATAACGAATTTCGTCTGTACGATGTCAAAGGAGGCCTTTCACCCAGGAAGTTAGACGTGGGAGTAGAGGCGGCGGTGAAGAGCGCGCTCGGCGTAGAAAAAATCAAGGAGTGCGACCTCGAAGGCGCGGCGAAAATTGGAGACCTGATCTTCTGGATTGGTTCGCACGGGCGAAACAAAAATGCGCAGGAGAAAAAAGAACGCCAGGTCCTGTTCGCAACGAAACTTAGCGGGTCGGGTAAAGATGCGAAGCTCGAGATCGCAGGAAAGGTTTACACAAAGCTTCTCGATGATTTGGTAAACGATCCGGCTCTCGCGCCGTTCGATCTGGGCAAAGCGGCTACCCCAGCGCCAAAGGATGAAGGCGCGCTGAATATTGAATCGCTCGCCGCAGATGGCGACAAGGTATGGATCGGATTTCGAAGTCCAATAAACAAGGCTAAAGAGGCGTTGCTTGTGCCACTGCTTAATCCCACGCAGGCAATTAAGGAAGGCGCTCGCGCTAAACTCGGCGATCCGGTGGCTCTTAAGCTCGGTGGGTTGGGCGTTCGAGATATGGTTGCCCGGAACGACGGCTTCCTGATCGTTGCCGGCGACTTCAACGATCGATTCGCACCGGGCGCGAAGCCATCCCGACTCTTTTTGTGGAAGCCCGGCACCGACCCGCAGGACATCGGTGTTGATTTCGGCGATCTCAATCCCGAGGCGATCGTGATAATCGGTCAAGGTGACAAGGCCAGGATATTAATTCTTAGCGACGACGGAAAATATCCGGGTCGGGCGAATAAGAACGTCTTTCGCGGCGTATGGCTGCAGCAAGTGAACGCATCGATTGGCGGTGGGAATGGAAATTGAGCGACATAGATGGCTGGGGAGCGCACGCGGCTCGCGTGTTGGTTTCGGCGACTCGCCGAAACAATCTTTTTCTTCAACCTGATTCCAGAGTAGCGACGATGGTTGCGCTTTCGGCGACGATCTCGCAGACTTCGAGAGCAACATGAAAATCGACACGCTCCATATCGGCATGAAGGTGCGCCATCCGCAATACGGCGTTGGGACGGTGAGATCCCTGACCGAGCTAACCGCAGAGATCGCCTTTGACGACGCGCAGCGGACGATTGCACCGGCCTCCAGCGATCTCCAACCGGCGGAAGCAACCGCTACGTTGAGCGAGCTACAGATGCCGCTTGCGAATCTGATCCGCGATACTGCTCACGCTATGGTCGAAGCGCTCGGGTTGGAACAAAAAGATGTGATCGTAGAAGGTCTGGCGACTCGATGGCAGCGCGGGACGCTGTTCATGCAGCCGGCCGACAGTTCGCTTCAGCCGAAAGAAGTCCCGCTCGAGACATTCTTCCACAAAATCGTCATGATCCGGAATAATCTGCGGGTTCTCGAGCAGAGGGTGAACGCGAGCGATAAACTGAGCGATGCGGACAAGTTTGATCTGCAACAGTACATCACCCGCTGTTACGGATCGCTCACCACGTTCAACATCCTGTTCAAAAACAAGGAAGACCAGTTCCGAACCGGCGCCTAGCGCAGCGCAGTGGGCAGCCCGAATGTCCTGTATGAGCTGGAGCCAACGAATCAACACGGCTTCAAGCGGGAGCGGCCGGGTAGATGACACTGAAGGTCGCCTGCAAGGCGAGATTCGCGGGGCCGACGAAGCTCGTCAAAATGCGGGGAACGCGATGAGATGGACGGGCAGCCCGAAGGGCGAGAATGCGGGATGCAGTCGAGTCAATCGAGCCCATGGGAATGGAGCGAGATAGACGGGCAGGCCTGACGGCTGAGTGAGCGGGGGCGAACGAATCAATGGAGCCCGCGGAAGCGGTGCGACATAGACAATGCGAAGCGTTGGGCGCAGCCCGAGAGCCGGGAGGATCGAGTCAATCATTTTGCCCGCGGACTTGATGCTATACGTGATTCACGTATAGCATTCCAGGATGGCTTTCGGGACACTCCCTGATCACGTTCGGCATCAGAGATTCGCAGCCGGTGCGTTCCCAAGAAGACTGCGAGCGTGGCGCGAGCGGAATAATCTCTCGCAAAGCGAGGCGGCGTTGAAATTACAGATCTCCAAGCGAACACTGCAAGAGTGGGAGCAAGATCGAGCTGCGCCGCGCGGCTTTGCGCGAACCGCAATCGAAAAAGCCATTCGCGCCTAGCGCGCCCACAGGGGGTTGTTGGCGGAAGTCGTTACTATACGTGAATCACGTATAGCATCATGGTAGCTGCGATATTGTTCTCTTGTAGCCGCGGCCTATCACCGTCGATGCAGACTTTACCGCTGTTGCGACAATTGCTAGAACCTCATCGTGCGATTAGCTCCCTCGACCAAAGAGAAAATCGATTTCTTTCTACGCCATCCGCTGACGCTTTCGCTCACTGGAATGTTGTTAGGTTCGCTGCTGATTCCATGGATTGTCGGTCGTTCCAGCAAACAGGCGGCTGTGGCTG
>DATMCM010000114.1:0-2841 GCA_035558335.1 Blastocatellia bacterium
GGCTTCGCGGTAATCGAGACCTTGCCGTTATACAGGCGCGAGACCAGCGTCGGGTCGTTCGGCGCATAGGTCTGGAAGCTTGAACCGTTGGTGAAGGTGCCGTGAATCTCCGGCCCCTGGATGACGACGTGATTCTGGTCGACCTCGGTCAACAGCTGCGAGAACGAGATGTCCTGCGAGACATCAATCCGGGCTGGGGCGAACCGATTAGCAGCACCCTCGTAACCGTCTCCCTCCAGGACGTAATTTTGAAGGGGCGCTGACCCGGTCTGAGCAGGGCCCGTTGTTTGGGAAGCAATCGATACTGTCGACGGATTAATCAGCGCGAAAAATGTGAGCGCGACGGATGCCGCCACATCCAGCACGCCAAACCGCGCGCCGGAGGCTTTTCGATTGATATGGCGCGCCCTTTTTGTGCGCTCTGCTTCCGTGCGTGGGCAATTCAGCGAATTTTTCACAACGCCTCAACGAAGGAAATGTATCGGCGCATCTTTGGGAACGCTCAATGGTGTGGCCGACGCACGGTCCGAGTTGAATCCGGAAAACACAGACGGGCTATCACGGAAGTGCTTTTCAAGTGTATTGACCCTGGACTCGTTGGCTGGATGATCGGACAGGAGTTCCGGAATCTGCTTCGGATCCGCGTTCTGGAAGTCCTGAAACAGCCAGACCAGACCCCAAGGATTGAGCCCAGCAGCGGCGCATATGTCCGAACCAGTAACGTCTGCCGCTGTTTCGATGTCGCGAGAGTAAGCCTGCGAATGCAGATCTCCGATCATGCCGATAGCGATCGCCTTCGCTAGCGTCGGTCCTAGCAAGATCGCCGTGCCGACTTCACGAGCCAGGACTTTGCGCGACTCCTGGACTTTGGTCATCGCATCATGATTAATTGTGTGGGCTACCTCATGGCACAAGGTGCCTGCCAGTTCCTCCTTGTTCTTTACGAAGTACAGCAGTGAGTCAGTCACGTAGACATTCCCGCCGGGCACAGAGAAGGCGTTTGGTTGAGCTTCGTGGACCAGGAAGAATTTGAAGGGATGCTCGTAGTGCGCTTGAGCGACCTTCGCGATCGGTTCGACAACCGGCCCCAGCGTATCGTACAAGGGAGACGAGGCGATGATCTCGCCCTTGGTCTTCAGCTCGTCGTAGACAGCCTGGCCGAGCTCCGTTTCTGTGTCGGTAACCGGCTCCGGAAGCGGCGCTTGTGCAGTCAATAAGACTGATGCCAACGCTAGTGGCGCGATGGCGGCGCGGTGATTCAGAACTCGCAGGGACCACAAATTCCTTCTCCATTGCACTCGTTGTTGGAGACGTGAATGGTGATCAAGCGTCTCGCGTGTGGCTCCAGAGCGCCAGTAAATCTCTCCGAATCATTGTTAATTAGGAAACGTTGCGGGCGCTTCCAGATTGAGAGCGAAAGAGACTAAGCGCCGCTCATGATTTGCCAGACCACGGCCAGGTCGATTGCAACAATGACGAATCCCGCCAGCAGACAGATCGAGAGCATCAATCCATCCTCTTCAGTATAGGCCAATGAGATAAGAGCGATCACAACGGCCGGCAGAATATTGCTCAGCGGAATCGGAGTGAGTATCAGCCGCACGCTCAGCAACACGACCGCGATGCCCACCACGCGTTTGCTCGCCTCTGCTGGAACGCGGCCTCGCGGATGGATCGTTTTCTCGAGAGTTTTTAGCACTGCAATGGCTCGCTGGACGATCGGCCCAAGATGCCGGGTTGGAAAGTGGCGAGCGCCAATCCAGTGCGGAAAAGTTGGAGCGGGGCGGCCCATGATCATCTGGAACGCCGGAATCAACAGCAGCAGGCCGCCTATCAAGCAAATCCCGGGTGCGGCAGCCACGATGGCGAGTACAAGCATGAGTAGTCCAAACGACTGCTTCTGCAGCTTGCTCATGAGCCAATCGAGAGTGAAATAGCCTGGCGGCGCATCATGGCGCAGCTGCTGCAAGATGACGGAAGCGGGAATGAAATCGCTCGCGTCGGGCTGGCCCTCAGTCGATGCGGGCATCGACGCAGCGCCTGCGGCGGCGGCTGCCGCGCGCTCCTTCTGGGAGGTCGACAATTCCTCCTGCAGCGTCTTCAATTCTTGCGAGACAGGACCATCCGCAGCCATTGCACACCGAAAAGTTGAACGGTTTAGGCCAGAAAGCGTTGCCGCGATCTGGTGATATTTGGAAAGCGGCACGCCCTCAACCCTACGCGGTTTGGCGTTTCAGGCACACTTAAGAGCTACAAATTCCTGCTAACGATGTTCTAAGCTGTGCAAAGCGAGGCCTTGCTTCGGTTGATCCGAGGGCAAGCGTCACGAGGCCGAACATGCGCTCGCCCTGAAGCAAGGCTGCTAGCCGAACGGGCCTGCGTATCGCGTCAAGCCGTTTGCTGGCGGATGAATAGAGCGCGCGCCCGATGAAGCATCAGACCCTCTATGCAGACCTCACTGGGGAAACATCCTAGCAGCGCCGCGCGCAAGGAAACAGAGCGACAACTGAATTAGCCGTGGCGATACGTCGGCAGGAGATTGACCGCATCTGAAGCGGCGGACCTGTTGAGCGTGTACCGGTTACGCCCGAGCGAGGCTTCGGGATCGAAATCAATCACCGCATCCGCATAGGCGTCTCGTTTCCTTTGCATCTCGTCTCGCGGCGCACTCGCGGACAAGCTTGTTCGCACAATGGAAAACCGGACCGTTATGCAGCAGCAATCTGCATAAGGGCCCGGCCTGACCGTTTGTTGCTCGGATATTCTGGGGACGAAAATTGCGCCTCTCGATGCTGCGAAAAGGCCTAACGGACCCCAGACGCTATCCGGACGCTACGAGGT
>DATMCM010000115.1:0-3406 GCA_035558335.1 Blastocatellia bacterium
AAACCGGCCCCGATCGTCAAGCGAGGTTCCCGCGTGAAACACGACAGCGCCGTCGATCGAATTCGCTTCATCGAGCCCGCCAACGACTTTACCTTTTTCAAACTCGCCGGGGTATCCTCCCGATGCGGCTACTACGCAAACGGATGACTCGTCGTTCCAGCTAATGGAAGTCGAGCCGACTCGCGCGTCGACTATCGACTCGAAGATCTCAACCAGGTCGCTATCGAGCCTCATCATTACTGCTTGAGTCTCGGGATCCCCGAGCCTCGCGTTGTATTCAATCACCTTCGGTCCGTCTTCGGTGAACATCAAACCGGTGTAGAGCACACCGCTGAACGAATTGCCTTCTGAAGCCATCCCCACGAGAGTGGGCTCGACTATCTCGCGCGCGATTCGAGTTAGCATCGCATCATCAATCAATCCCGGAGTCGAGAAGGAGCCCATTCCGCCTGTGTTCGGGCCTCGGTCGCCGTCGCCCACCCGCTTGTAGTCCTGCGCGGGAACTATCGCTTTGTAGTCGCGTCCGTCGGTAAAGGTCATCACCGAGGCCTCGCGCCCGAAAAGGCATTTTTCCAGCACCACGCGCGAACCGGCTTCGCCAAATACGGTCTCGACCATCATCGCGTTTATCGCGTCATCGAACTCGCTCTGGTTTTGCGCGATGCGAACACCTTTTCCCGCCGCGAGCCCGTCGGCCTTGATCACGACGGGAAACTTGAACTGTGTCTTGAAAGCTTCGCGCGCGGCCTCAGGCGAATCGCACGCCTTGAAGCGCGCGGTTGGAATGGCGTGGCGAGCCATGAACTGCTTGGCAAAGATCTTGCTGCCTTCGAGCTGGGCGGCAGCCGCCGTTGGTCCGACCATCCTCAAGCCGTTCGCCTGAAACGATTCGGAGACGCCCGCCACGAGCGGCGCTTCGGGTCCAATCACTGTGAGGTCTGCGTGGATTGATTTGGCGAGAGCGGCGAGACTGTTCGGCTCATTCACATTCGCCGGCAAGCAGGTAGCGATCTCGGCGATGCCGGCGTTACCCGGCGAGGAGTAAAGCTCCGAGGTGTGCGGCGATTGCTTCAGCTTCCAGCAGATGGCGTGCTCGCGCCCACCCGAGCCAATGACGAGGATTTTCATAGCGAAGGATTCTATAGTTGCCAGTTGCTGGTGGCTAGTGGCCGGTGGCCGGTGGTCGGTGGCCAGTGGTCGGTGGCGGGTGGCCGGTGGCGGGTGGTCGGTGGCCGGTGGCGGGTGGTCGGTGGCCAGTGGTAGGTGGCCCGTGGTAGGTGGCCCGTGGCAGGTGGTAAGAGATTAGCCGCCAGTTCTCAGTTGAGCGTAACCGGTGAACAGTCGTTAAAAAGAAGCAAGAAGCAAACTAAGACCGACCACCGACCACTGCCTACCGACCACTAACCACCGGCCACCGAGCACCGACCACCGACCACTAACCACTAACCACTAATCACTAACCACTAACCACTAACCACTAACCACTAACCACTAACCACCAACCACTAACCACCGGCCACCGAGCACCGGCCACCGGCCACCGCCCACCGGGCACCGTTATTTCACCCGATAGACTTTGCCGTTGAACACAACCGTGACCTTCTTCCCAAGCGAGAAAAACTCGGAGAGTTTCGGCTCCCTGGCGATCAGATTGAAGAACTCTTCGCTGCCAAATTGCACTTCGACCTTCTGCAGAGCGGACGAGTCTTTGAATTCGGTGTCGATCCACTCGTCGCCCTTCAACTGGAAGGTCTTTTCGGCGACGGTGCGAACGGTGTTGAGGTAGGATTCGGGACTTGCGATTTTCGAAGATTCCTTCATCTCCCTTTCGGCCCTGCTGTAGACCACACCAGACTCTCCAGAGGCCGCCTGACCCGGCGAGCCTGACCCAAATCCTCCCATCGTGTTGACTTTCGCCATGCTATCGAGGGCGCGCTGCTCTTGTCTTGGCACGGTTAGTCTACTGATGCTCTTACTATCCTCAGTCACGAGGAAAGACGTGTAGGGAGTGACTATGCCGTACCGCGTGCCAAGCTGAATGATCTCGTCTTTCAACTCTCGATTCTCGCCATTCAAGCGAACCTGTTCTAGTAAGTATCCGACTCTTCGCGTAGCCCAAAGCCGCCCGAGAAACGGATTGTCGCCGCGGTCCTCCGGGAAACTCTGCCTGGAAAATGTGAACGCTTCTTCGCGTGCACCTATCTTGCCCGTCAATCGAATCGTTGCTGAGTTCACGCTGTTCTTGTAGCGTCCGATGACGACAAGCTGCGAGTTCTTGAACAAGTCCCCAAGCGTTCGCGGATACATCAAGTCCGTCTCGACGCCGCCAAAGTCCAGTTTCAAATCCGACAACACCGGGTAGTTCACCCTCGCGAAAAAATTCGATACTTTAACTTCGAGGTCTTCCTGCGGCTCGATGTAATCGCTCACGCCGCGATTGTCGGCGGAAAGCTTATCGAGCAGGTTGGTGTTGACGTCGTAGCCGACGCCGAACGAAAACAGCCGCACGCTCGCGCGATTGGCATCATTGACGTTCCGAACGATCTGCCTCACGTCGGTCGGCCCAACGGTCGGCAATCCGTCGGTGAGAAAGACTATCATCGGGGGCCGCTCGCTCGATTGAAACTGTTTGAACGCCGCAACCAGCGCATCATTGATGTTGGTCCCGCCTTCGGCGCGCAGGTTCTCGATGAACTTCAGACCCAGCTGTTTGCCGGCGGGATTGGCCTCGACGAGATTGGCTTTCATCAGATGCTCTTCGCCTGAGAACGAAATGATGTTGAAGCGGTCGCGGGCAGAGAGCGACTCGACGCCGAAGTTGAGCGCGGCTTTCGCTTTGTCTATCTTTTCGCCGCTCATCGAGCCGGACGTGTCGAGAACGAAGATGATGTCTTTAGCGACTCGGTCCTGCTCGCCGATGTTTGCTTTGGGCGAGATCAGCATCAGGAAGTAACCGTCTTTGCCCGGCTCTCGATGTGTCAACAGCGACACACCGAAGTCCTTCTCCGACAGCGAGTAGTAAAGCAAGAAATCTCTCTGCGAGTCCTGACCTTTGCCTTCAAAACTCAACCGCGCCCGGCGCTCGCCGTCCTTGCTGACCGATATTTTGTGCGACGGCGAGAAGATGTTCTTGAGATCAATCGGCGAGTTGATCTCGACGCTCGCGGCGATTTCCCCTATCGGCTGCGGCTGAATCCGGCGGCCCGAGCCCAGCTCATAACGGTAGCTGACGGTTCCGCCTTCGTTCTTGAGCACTTGCGAATATGTCAGCTCGATTTTCTTTGTGCTGCGTGGCTCGATCGGGAACACGCTTGCTTGAAACAGATCCTTTCCCGCGTACTCGAGCAAGCCGGGATCGATCTGGCGCCGGACGATCTCGTTGTAGATCTGGCGCGCTTTCGCTTTC
>DATMCM010000116.1:0-16892 GCA_035558335.1 Blastocatellia bacterium
GAAGGAACCTCGCAGTAGTGTTCGAGTTGGCTGCGAGTGGTGATTCCCTTAGTGAACACGACTGATTTGCTCAGCAATGTGCATTCACCGGTGGTCTGGTTGCAATCCTCTTTGTCGAGGGGTATCTCACGAGTCTCCAACATCTGCTTAATTATCGTCGCAACTTCGTCGCGCTGGGCACCGATAATTGACGGGTTGGGCAGTGGCTTGGCGTATTTTGGCTTCTGGAGTTGTATCTGGCCACTTGCTGACAGGCTGATCGCGAACAGAATAGACAGAGAAGCCGTCAAACACCTCCGACCCGCCATTGTAACCTTGTTGAGCATTGACCTAACCCTCGCACTAAAATATGACTAGAACGATACCAGCGCTGTTAGGCATATTCAATATAATCACAAATACCAGCCTACATGACCAGACAGACTAAGGCCACGTTCTCGTTTATGCGCAACTCAATCGCCGTCGAATCAATTCATCCGCCCGGCTTCAACAAAAGGCGAGTGGCGCAAGTCCGCGTTATGCATTGCAGGAGTTCCCGTGTTTCGATTACCCTCTAAGAGTCACGCGCGGACTAAAAATCGATGAACCCACGTCAACGATTCGTCGGATCAGCAGCACTCTTGATCGTCATGATTAGCACCTCGGCCGCGGCGCCGCAGGCGGCCACCACGAAGAGGTCAGCTCCTGTGCCGCGCGCGGTCGTACCCCTTGATTCCTATGATTTCGGCGATGTATTCAAAGGCGAACTGATCAGTCAGCTTTTCGTGATTCGAAATGAGGGAGAAGCCGAGCTGAGGATTGACAACTTAACGACTGGTTGCGGTTGCTCAGTGATTGACTCGGACAAAGTCCTGGCTCCCGGCCACGAAGGCAAGGCTGAGTTAGAAGTAAACACAGCTAGTCAGAGCGGCCAGATTAGTAAGATTGCAACGCTGCACACAAATGACCCTGACCGACCAAACATTGTGCTCACTGTGACCGCGAATGTTTTGACCTCAGGCGATGGCGGCCCGGTAAAAGGCGTCGTCCTTCGATCCGGAAAACATATCGGACCCATCTTTCTGGGCCCACACTCCACCGTTGGGTTCACCATGACCCAAGCTAAAACCGCGAAGGCTGAGTTCACCGTCACCGTCGAAAGGGGAAATCTACGGATCCTTAGCATAGAAGCAAGGCACTTTGCTGGGCGTATTGATACCCTTGCGGAGGGCAGGAGCTACAAGCTCGTCTTTGAGTTGAACCCGGATGGCGCGCCAGCGACTCTATCGGAGCACGTGCGCGTCTTAACGGACAGTGTTGCGCTCCCCTATTTTTTCATCAACCTAAACGCAACGGCAAGCCGCAAACCAAGCCCTTAGCGGGCGCGGGTGGCCTCCGTCTGACCATCATTGTCCGCAAAAGGAAGTCGCCGCTATAATTAGTCCCTGTTTCGCCTCGAACGTAGTTCGTCCCCGTCATTTGATGATGAGTGAAATGGCTTCGCAAAAGATAAAGCTCGTGCTCGCGGCGTTCGCGTTCGCAATGACGCTTTCGGCGTCGCTCGCATCGTCTGCTAAAGTGTTCTCTAATGGCGTGAGAACTCAAGACCGACCTTGCCAACTTGAGGCTCGCAGGAATCCAGACTTGATCTTATTCAAACGCGGTTCGCTCAACACTCGAGAGAGCAGATCGCTCGACAATGCCATTCGCAGCTTGCGATCGTCCGAATCCTCGTCCGTAAGTTCACGGCTAAGCACGCGAGTCATTCAGTTTGGTGGGCCTGTTAAATCCGAGTGGATCGACCGTTTGCGATCCGCCGGCGTGGAAATCATAGGATACATTCCGAACAATGCATACGTCGTTCGTGGCGGGCCGGTGCAGCTTGAGAACGCGGCTAATCTTCATGGCGGGGATTCGGTAGACGATACTCGTCCGATTCAGTGGATCGGACGCCTTGAGCCAATTCAAAAGATCGATCCAGTATTCAGCGATGAGATGCTGGTCAGCCGGACTACGGCGAATGTGGCAGTTGAGATAGAGCTGGCAGATTCCCCCGATGCTCTGGAGACTATCGCCAAATTCACCAGACTCGCGTCGACCATTCTCCATGAGCCCCGACGCTTTCTAAGGTTTGTGGTTTTGTCTGTAACCCTGCCCTTGAGTCGGTTGATCGAGGTTGCGGCTTTTGACGACGTTTTGTTCATTGGTCCGGCGGCCGAACCGCAGCCGCTGGATGAACGTAGCGCTCAGATCGTTGCGAGCAATCTCACGGTTGATCAGACTCAACCGGCTGCGCCTGGCTACTGGGACTGGATTCGGTCCCTGGGGCTCGACTCGGTTCCCGACTTCGTAATCGACATAGCAGACTCAGGCCTCGACCGGGGACTGACTTCGGGCGGTTCGGTTCATCCGGACCTTCGCGACGCCAACGGCACTAGCCGAGTGAGCTACAGTTTTAACTACACGATTGACGGAGCACAGGACCAGTCGGGCCACGGCAGCCTCGTCGCTTCAATCGTAGGCGGAAAGGGATCGAGCGATTATGAAGACTCGCTCGGGTATATGTATGGACTGGGGGTCGAACCCTCGGCAAGCCTTGGAGTCTCTCGCATATTCGATTCCCGAGGGAGATTGCCGTTTCAACTCTCGTTCACCTCGGTGACGGCTTTTGCTTATGCGGCAGGAGCCAGAATTGTGAATAACAGTTGGGGAAATGGTGGCAACGGATATGACGCTGCCGCACAGGAGTACGATGCGCTTGTGCGCGACGCCAGACCCACAATGCCTGGCAATCAAGAGATGACATTCGTCTTTTCCGCCGGCAATGGTGGTCCTGGCGGCCACGTAAGCTCGCCGGGCACGGCTAAGAACGTTATCACGGTTGCAGCCAGCGAGAACTATCGGCCCGAGGGTACGGATTCCTGCAATCTCGACGGCGGCGGAGGAATCGGACCCGACGGAGCTGATAGTGTGTTGGACATCTTACGTTACTCTTCGGGTGGACCCACGGCAGACTTCCGTTCGAAGCCTGACCTAGCCGCCCCTGGCACACATATTTACGGGGGCGCCTCGCAAGCCTCGCCTTTTTTCGGTGACGGGCTCTGTCCTGGCGTTCCATTGTTTCAACCGCCGGGTCAGCACTTCTACACGTGGTCGTCTGGAACAAGCCTGTCGGCGCCTCACGTCACTGGAGCAGCAGCGTTGCTTAGAAAGTTCGTCACCTCTCGCCAGCTTTTGGGCGCAGGTCAGCCTCCTTCCCCGGCGATGACCAAAGCCTTTCTAATCAACTCGGCGACGTATTTGACCGGCGAGAACGCTGCGGGTGACCTTCCCGATCCCCGCCAGGGCTGGGGGCGTGTCGATCTTTCGCGCGCGTTCGACAACGCGCACCGCTTCCTGTTGGATCAATCGACGCTTTTCACTGAGACCGGCCAGATCTACGAGGTTAGCGGCTCGCTCGCCGACCGCTCGCTACCATTGCGCGTAACGCTGGCATGGACCGATGCGATTGGAACGCTTGCGGGTCCTGCACTCGTCAATGACTTGGATCTCGAAGTCAAAGTCGGAGGCGTGACGGTTTATCGGGGAAACAATTTTGACGGGCGTTGGTCCATTCAAGGCGGAGAGCCAGATCGCTTTAACAACGTCGAATCAATCTTTCTTCCGGCAGACGCGATTCCAACTGGCATTGCTGGCAACTTCACCATTACCGTGCGCGCAGCAAACATTCCTGGTGATGGAGTTCCGGGGAACGAGACCAGCCTCGATCAAGATTTTGCACTGGCTATCTACAACATTGACCCGGCTGTCGTCATTGACCCTCCACCAAACAATGTGCCGGTCATAACCGGAGTCACCTACGTCAACAAGAAACTGGTAATAAGCGGTCGCGACTTCACGGGGGCGGCACAAGTGGAGATAAACGGGAAGATCATCGAGAGGCCATTCGAGTTCGATGCCGCCGTCAACTCTCTAAGCCTCAAGCTGAAATACAAGAAGCTCAACCTGAAGAAGGAGACTGATAACCAAATCGTGCTGATCGAGAGGGGCGGGCATTCGCAGCCGTTCGTGCTTCGGATCTGACCCCAGGTTGTCCCAACAAGTTCCCTAGGGCCTGATGTTGTAATATCTGATCTTGCTGTTCAGAGTAGTGGTGTTCATCCCCAGGAGCTTCGCTGCGCGCGATTGGTGCCCGCCCGTTATCTCAAGCGCCCTTCGAATCAACTCGATCTGGAAGCGATTCACCTCATCGTAGAACGATATGCCCTGTGACAAGTCGATCTGCGTCGCGATTTTCTGTCCGCCCGCCTGCCCTGCCGGACGCTGAGGACTGAGCAACTCTTCACGCAAGTCTTCGCGCACGAGGAAGTCTCCTCGCGCAATTATTACAGCGCGCTCGATCACATTTTCGAGCTCTCGCACGTTGCCAGGCCAGTTGTAAGCTTCCAGCAGCGTCAGAACCTCTGAGCCTATCTGATCAGAAACCTGTCTGTTGTTTTCGGCGGAGTACTTTCTAATAAAATGCTGCGCGAGCGGCAGGATGTCTTCGCGGCGATCGCGTAGCGGTGGCAGGCCAATCGCGATCACGTTGAGCCGGTAAAACAGATCCTCACGAAATGCGCCCTCTTCGACTGCCTGCTTCAAGTCCGTGTTCGTCGCAGCAATAATTCGCACGTCCACCTGTCGGCGAGTCGTATCGCCCAGTGGTGTGAAGTCTCTCTCTTGAATCACCCGAAGCAACTTCGACTGCGTCTCGATCGAGACGGTTCCGATTTCGTCCAGAAAAATCGAGCCCCCGTCGGCTACCTCGAAGTAGCCCTTCTTAGCGGCCACCGCTCCAGTGAACGCGCCGCGTATGTGCCCGAATAGCTCGGATTCGAGCAGCTCAGTCGGGAGATTGGCAGAGTTGACCGTGATGAACGGCTTATCGGAGCGTGCGCTCTGGTTATGAATGGCCCGGGCGATGAGCTCCTTGCCGGTTCCGCTTTCTCCGGTGATTAGAACCGTCGATCGCGCGGGAGCGACTTGCTCGACGAAGGCGAGGATCTCAAGTGTCTTCTCGCTTCGAGCTACAATCTCTTTGTTCTCAGTGCTGCGCTTGAGCGTCTGTCGAAGCGTTCGCCGTTCTTCATCCTTCCGTCGCCGGCGTACACCTGCTGCAACCAGCTTCAGGATCTCCTTGTTGTCGAAAGGCTTGCTGATACACGTAAAGGCGCCTCGCTGCATCGCCGCGATCGCTGTGTCGAAGGTGGCATAAGCGGTGATCATTATGATCACCATCTCAGCATCAAGCTTTAACATCTCCTCGAGCGTTCTCAACCCGCCCATGCCTGGCATCGAGACGTCCAGCAGCACGAGGTCACAAGAACGCTGACCTAACTTGTCCAGCCCCTCTTCGCCGTTTCTGGCAAGCTCGACATGGTAACCTTCACTGACGAGCAGGCTGCCCAGAACGTCGCGCATTACTTCCTCGTCATCCACGACGAGGAGGCTTCCTTTTCTTGCCATAGATAGATGTTATCAACCAGCGGCCGGTGACTGCCAGCCGAGGCTCGTGTTGGAAGGCGAATGAGATCAGTCGCTGGCCGCCTGCATCTGACGCGAATATACCGTGGGTAGCTTTATTGTGAAGTGAGACCCTTCGCCGGGCCGGCTCTCGACGAAGATTCGTCCGCCGTGCTCTTGCAGTATTCCGTACGAAAGCGCGAGCCCTAATCCAGTGCCCTGACCCACGTCCTTGGTCGTGAAGAACGGATCATAGATGCGCGCGATAGTCTCCGGCGCCATGCCTATACCGCTGTCGCGGAAGTCGACTACCAATGAGGTCTCAACGAGTCGTGTGTGGATCGAAAGCCGCCCGCCGTTTGGCATTGCGTCGCGCGCGTTCAGAATCAAGTTCATAAACACCTGCTGAAGCTTTGACGCGTTTCCGTACGCTGCTGGGAGGTCCCGCGCGTAACCACGCGCGATCTCCAGGCTGGCGTTGCGAAGCTGTGGCTCCAGTAACTGAAGAGTGTCGTCGAGCACTTGATTAAGATCGATTTCACGGAACTGGGTGTCGCCAGTTCGAGAGAAGTTGAGCAGGTTGTTGACTATCCCGGATGCGCGAACGGTTTGCATGTGGATCTTTTCGAGGAGCTGATGCTTCGGATCGCCGTGATCGATTTGCTGGAGCAGCATCTGCGCGTAGGACGAGATACCTGCGAGCGGAGTGTTGACCTCGTGAGCGACTCCCGCCGCTAACAGTCCAATCGAGGAGAGCTTCTCGCGCTGCAACAACTGCTCCTCGAGCTGCGCGCGCTCGGTAACGTTTTCGATAACCACCAACGTACCCGTTACTACGCCGCGCGCTGCCTCAAAGGGCGCCAGTGACATGTTGATCGTCAATGGCCGCCCGTCTTCGGTTGAAGCGTTGTACTTGTATATGTGACGCGTATCGTGCAGAGCCCAACCTTCCTCACCGGTGACATTTTGGATGGTATTGATCAGATCGCGATCCAAAACCTCATCGACCGCGCGGCCCAGAGCCCGGTCTCGCCTGATGCCGAAGATCTCTTCTAGCGCACTGTTCCAGGTCGAGATCAAGCCGTCGAAGTCGACCGAAAGAATCCCGACGTTGACGCTCTCGATGATGTTTTCGGAAAACTCCTTGAGCCGGACCAACTCTTCCGCTTTCTCCATCTCGGACCGATACAAAAGGCTGTTGTCTATGGCGACTGCAACATAGCCCGACAGCGCCCTCAGCAAATCAGTGTCTTCGCTGGTTAGCAATGCGCCAGCAGTCGTTCGGCCCACGCCGATAATCGCGACCATGCGGTCGCGCACTACGCAAGGCACGTAATAATAGACTTCGTCGCGACGCCGTCCTTGGAACTCGGTTGTGTCCAGGTCCAGCGGCGGCAGGCTGCCAACTGAACCCTTTCTGCCGGATTCCCTCCCAAGATCCTCCGCAGTTATGAATCCGCGACCGATGGACCGCACCCGAGCCGTCTGCTTTATGTCCTGAGGCAGTGTGACGTCGCCGTCGATTCCCGCCGAACGCGAAAGGCGGAAACCGGAAGGCGTCGAGCCATCTTCTATGAAAATGACAACCTTGCGAACCGACAGCATATCCGACAGCCGACGCACCAATGAGTCGAGCAATTGTGGCAGCACCGTGGTCTGCGACAGAGTCCGGCCAAAATCTTGAAGACCCGTTCGAAGCGTGTAGCGCTCTCCGTAGAACCAACGATCGGCCCAAACCTGAAGCCGGTTCTTAATCGGCGCGAACAACATAGCAACAACGAGCATACCCACGACAACTACAGCCCGAGTCTTCCATGAATTCAGATCCGCCGTCGCCCAGATAAACTTGACCAGATCACCAACTCCAAGCAACACCGCCATGTAGATGGCGCCTACCGCAACCGTAGCCATCGCATGCACAAAGCTCCGCCGCATGATCACGTCAACGTCCATCAGCCGGTAGCGCACTATCGAATACCCAAAGGACAAAGGTATGAGGATGAACGGTGCGTAGGCCAATGTCTCCATCGGCGGGGTTATCTCGAGGGATGCCAGGTACGGGACGAAATACAACGCAGTGAATAGCACGCCCGACAGACCGAGCGCCCTTATGATCCACCGGAGTTGCTGCTTCAATAGAGGCTTGTCACCTCGATAGAACGTTCGCAGCAAAAGCGCGTTCCCTACAATGAAGAAGAACAGCCAGAACTGGATCAGCTCAGCCTTGTCGAGCCAGTAGCGCACTTGGAGCGAAGCGCCGCCCAGTAGCGATATCGGCCTGTAGTGGTATAACGTTTCGAGAACGATTAATACGACGGACGGCAGATACAACGCCGCAAGCACCGCGCGAGTCTTGGGCCTCAGTCCGCGGCTCGAAACAAAGCTTGCGCACAAGTGCACAAACAACGGCGCAGCGAACGCATAAGCAGCCATGTCCAGAAAACTGACCAGGCCATCGAATCTCGTGAACTCCCGAGTCGAGCTGTACAAATAGAATGCGAAAGAGACGAGAGACCAAGCGAAAAAGTGATAAGTGAGAGCAGCTCGTTGCTGCTTCAACAACACGAATAGTCCTATTGCAAGGTAAACGAGCCCAATGAACGCCAGGTAGAGTCCGCGGGCGATGTGCTGGTCCCGCGCGATGACCTTGAAATCGATGTCGTATAGCGGCCTCTCCAATCCCAGGATGTTCTTGAGAACCGAGTCGCGATGCAAGATCGCGTATCGCGCGCTGTTGCCTACGCCTTGCTGCTGAAGATACGTAGTCAGCTGCTCTGCCTTCTCGACCTCATCGTAATCGACAGTGGGTTGAGTGCCCTTGCCGCGAGAATCATCCGTCCTGCCTACGAAGAAGACCGCCCGAACGTAGTCACCTTTCTTGATCGCGAACCGCAAGGGCGAGTCCGGACTGATCCATGTTGCCTGGACTCCGTTTTCGGTGTTGACCCACTCGACTCCGTCGTCGGCAATGGCCGGAGCGCTTAGCCGGTCGCGCAGATTCAGAACGCCGATAATCACAAACAATGTGGTTATCGACAGCACGACGATAAGCTTTGTCCTGGTGATCAGGTTTTTCATCGGTCGGACTTTCTGCGCTTCTCGGGTCGCCATTCCCGCTGTTCCAAAAGTGCAACTCTTGTTCCGACTATCCGCCAACGAGTAACATCAAACAAATCGATCTTTGAGCTACGTCTCTTGCCCGTCGCCGTGTCGCCTTCCAATTTTTCGGAGCAGCCTCCGATTATTTGGATCCGTCCCAGATTCCAGGTTGCTCGCCGGATTTAGAACGACAACATGAATCGGCAACGCGCGGAAAGCACGGTCTGAAACCTTTCCAGGGTTCTGAGACCGGGTAAAAAACTGAAAAGACGTGGCGGCAGTCTCTCGACAGGCATTTTTAAACTAGCCTGTTCTTTGTTAGAACCTAAGCGAAACACCAACGCGAACAAGCCGGTGGAACCGGCTCGCCACCAACTCTTGCCGATCATCGCTAACCGAACCCTGCTGGTCGAGCAGGTTGCGCAAGTCGATCAGCGCTGCCCACTGCCCTGGTATGAAGCTAAAGTTGGGCAGGTCTTGGGTGAGTGACACACTCACGTTCGGGTCAAAAGTCGATGTCTGCCCCTGGAACGGGTCGATCGCGAATACGGCTTGTGTGGGCGCGAGCCTTAACACGGTTGAAACCCTTGTTCCGGTACTCACGAAATTTGCATCCACCCTGGCCGAGAAGACATGAAACAATCCGTTGCTGAACAAGTTCCCAGGCTCGTTTATGCCGCGGCGGTCGAGCTGCTGCCCCTCGCCGAACGCGTATCCGACCGATCCCTCGATCACCTTGTTAACGCGGCGATGATACACGACCCGAACGCCACGGGCTCGCCCTGACTGATCTTCGGTTCGCAACGCTGCATTATTGGCCGAGCCTTCATTCGGAATCGCGAGCAACCCAACTCCGTGGCCAGATACTGTGTCGAAGAACGCCATCATCTCGATCGACGATTTATCAGAAAGGATCTGTTCTCCACCGAACTCCAGCCGATAGCTCCGGTCCATCACCGGATGTGCCGATTCGTCACCCGGAGTGTGTGCGATCGGGGCTGGTTTTGACTCGGAGAATTCCACTTCGCCCGACTCCAAGTTTATTGTTGACTGAGTATCACTGGACGAGCCGGAAATGATGTTCGCAAATAGGCGCGTGCGGGATCCCGCATCAACGGCCACTCCGAATCTTGGGAGCACGCTCGTGCCGGAAGAGCTTTCGGTAAACCGGGCAAGCTCTAAGCCGTATACGATAAGCACCGGACCCGAGACCTGCCACGTGTCGGTCGCTGCAACCGAGAACTGTCCCAATCGCGGCATCGCTGCGTGCCGCGAAAAGGTGAAGCGTCCGTAGCCAAGCGCCACCGATACTCGGTGCCGATCCCCCAAATTCGCCGTCGCAATAGCTCTTAGACTTTGCGGGGCTCCTGCGCCGTAGCCCGCTTGGCCACTCACAACGAGGTTCGCGCTGTTAGCGATGAGCTGTGACACCGCGAAGTTGGCTCCAACAAATGAGCTGCGTGCCTCTCTTCCGCCCGTTGTGCCCTGAGCAAACGTTTGAACCCCGCCGTGAAGTTCGGATGTGCGGTCCGTGAGAGCAACCGGCATATCGCCGGTTGTGACCGGGGCATCCTTATCCTGATCTAGTTGGAAGATAGTTCCCCTGGATCGGCGCGATGCGTATTTCGGATCGGTGTTCAGCTTGGTCTCGTCTGAAAGCATGGTCACTCGCCGCAGCAGTATCGAGTCAAACACCGTCACTTTGTTCGGACGCACATCAGCAGCAAGCTCCACGGGAGTGAAGCCCTCAGCTTGTGCCTTGATTCGATAGCGCCCTGGGATGATTCCCGTCGCAACGAACTTGCCGTCGGCGTCGGTGTCCGCTCGTTTGACGACTTTGTCTCCCTTGGCTTCTTCGGATTCAGCGAGGATCATCACTACAACACCGAGCAAAGGACTGCCAACACCGTCGAAGACGACGCCGCGAATCGATCCTCGCCCAGCCGGGTTCGCTGGAACATAACCGTATCCGATCAGGACGATCGCGATCGCAGCACACAGTTTCGTCGCCTGTCTCATGTTTCACCTCATTGGGAGCAAACAAAGAAATCACCAGTGGGATTATTGATTCTATCACTGGGCTTCGACGTGTCAATAGCGACCCCTTCGCGTAGCCATTGAGCCAGCTGGCGAAACGCGAGGCCTCTATGACTCACTTCTGTTTTTTCTGGAGCTGTCAGCTCCGCGAAGGTTCTTCCTAACGGTTCGTAGAAGAAGACCGGGTCGTACCCGAATCCATTCCGTCCGCGGGTCTCCGAAACGATGCGCCCGCGTACTTCACCCGTGAATGCTTTCTCCCCGCCATCCCAAACGACAGCAGCTACGCATATGAAGCAGGCGCCGCGTTGTTCCTGCGGCACATCCTTTAGCTCATCAAGCAGCTTTTTGATGCGGTCTTCATTCGAAGCGCGTTCGCCGCCGTAGCGGGCCGAATACACTCCGGGCGCGCCGCCAAGGGCTTCTACCTCGAGACCTGAATCATCCGCTATTGTCATTAACCCTGACGCTTGTCGGTAGTATCGCGCCTTGAGCAGCGCGTTCTCGGTGAAGGTTGAACCGGTTTCGACTTGTGCCGTCGTCTCCACATCAGCAAGACTAATCACCTCTATTCCACATTGACTGAGGATGTGCGTCACCTCAGCGATTTTTCCTTGGTTTGTGGTGGCTAGAAGTATCTGCATAGCAGAAATCTTAGCACGCGGGCCGCAACCTTGGCGTCCAATATCAGAACCGATCGACTCAGCGGTTCTTGCAGAGGAAACGGTCTGGCGGGAGCATCGCTTCGCGCAGTTGGCTCGGAAACAAGCTGAAGTAAATATTTCCACCAGTTTATGTACTTTTTACACGCGAGAATGATTTCTTGAAGCTAATCCAGCAACGAGCAGGCAAGTAAGTCCACTAAAACACAGAGGCTCACTACCGGAATGAGTGCCGCGAGCTACGTGGCATCTTGATTGCACATGTCGAGGTGGGGCAAGAGATACGGGTGATGACAACATCACTTCCTGTTCTCGATTCTTGGTTGTTGTGGTGAGGACAGCAACCGGAAACAAAGGCGACGCAGTCTTCCCACGCTGCGTCGCCTCTTTTTTTCGCCAGCTTCAATAACCCAGGAACGCTACCCGCTGGATCGCCCGCCTACCGAATTCTCTCGCTTGACACGCTCAACCATCGCCGATATTTTCAAGTTCCCTTCATCGAGGACTCGATGCTTGACGAGTACAGACGAAGGTACACCAACTTCAACGCCGCGTGCTTGAGCGAGTACTATCTCTTCGGAACTCGGTGGTGGACTTCGCGACGCGCGGGAGATTATTTGAAACAGATGTGGGAAACCGGTGATCGCCACACCGCCGACGAGATGGCTGCGCAAATCGGTGTCGGCCCTATAAGCTTCGAGTTGCTAATCGACGAGTTCAACCGAGCGCTCAAGAACTAGCCTTGCATGCTGAAGCGCTGTCCGCCGCTCCTATGAATGCAATATCCGTAAGACTTCGCGAACGCAGCTACGGGATCCGGATCGCAGCAGGCTTAGTCGATGAGCTGGGAGTGTTCGCACGCTCGGCTCTGGGTGAAAAAGCGCGGCGAGCGATCATCGTTACCAACAAACGAATCGCCGGGCTATACGGCAAGCGCTGTCGTCTTGCTCTCGAGGCCTCGAACTTCTCTGCTCGCGTGTTTTTGATCGGCGATGGCGAGAGATTCAAGACGCTTCCGACTGCCGAGTCTCTGCTAACTTTCTTGATCGAGAGCGGCGTCGAGCGGTCTGATGTAATCGTCGCGCTTGGCGGAGGAGTCATCGGTGATGTGGCCGGTTTCGGCGCCGCGGTTTATCTAAGAGGCATTCGCCTGATTCAAGTGCCAACAACGTTGCTCGCTCAGATAGACAGCTCCGTAGGTGGAAAGACCGGTGTAAATCACCGCCTCGGCAAAAACCTGATCGGTGCTTTTCATCAACCTTCCCTGGTTGTGATCGATCCGGCGACGCTCCGTACCTTGCCCGCGCGCGAGATGAGATCCGGGCTATACGAAGCGCTGAAGTATGGTGTGATATCAGACGCAAGACTGTTTGATCGAATCGCACGAGAAACTAACCGCCTCATTGATTGCGATCCTGATGAGCTTGTACATCTGATTGCGCGCTGCTGCTCCATCAAGGCTAGTGTAGTTTCACGAGACGAGCGCGAAGCAGGTCTTCGAAAGACGCTCAACCTCGGACACACCGTGGGTCACGCCCTTGAAGCAGTCACCGGCTATCGCCGGTTTCTTCACGGCGAAGCTGTCGCCCACGGAATGCGCGTGGCTGCACGAATTGCTGAGCGGCTCGACTTGTTGGCCGCTTGCGATCGCGAGGCCATCGACAATGCAGTCGCGCGAGTCGGCAAACTACCCCAAGCAAATACTATTGCGCCTGATGCTATAATCTCAGCAATGCATCACGATAAGAAGGCCGAGGCTGGACGCACCTCATTCGTGCTGCCAGTAGAGATTGGCCGCGTTGTGGTTCAGTTCGATGTGCCTCCGCGTGTAGTCAGGTCAGCCCTCAAAGACGCTTTCACCTAGCGTCACCTTTTCGACACAAGGGACCATCAGCCAAACTGCAGAAGGGCCACTTTTCGAGGCCAGCAGTTTTCGTCTCTGTCAAGATTGAGGAAGATCTATGAAGACTTACCTGGAAACAAATCCGCAGGGCGGCGAGCGCGGAGCGATCAGCCTGAAGGCGTTGTTTGGGCTCGTGATTGCGGCAGTTGCCCTCTTCACTTTGATCAAGTTTGTGCCCGTGTACGTCGAACAACAGCAGGTCAAGCACGAGGTGGACGAGCTTGCAAGAATGGCAGCCGTGCGAGGGTGGAACGATGACAAGCTCGCGCTGGAGTTTAAGCGACTTCGCGCGGACTACGACCTTCCCGACGGCAGCATTAACTTCGTCTCGCAAAACCGACACGTGCAGGTTGTCGTGGGCTACAAGCGCGACATCGATCTGTTAGTATCCAGCTACATCTGGCATGTAGACTACACCACGACCGGCAAAGAGATCTGACACAGACTTTTGCGTCGCCGAGAATCGATATCAAAGCGTCGGTATGGGATTGTCATTGCGTTGACGCCCGGCAAAGCTCCGCTCTATGATTTCCATTGACTGAATCAGGAGCGGCAGTGCGGCGTTCAACTCATCCGATAGTTCTCCTCTCCGTAATCCTTCTAGCACCACTGATGCTTCCCGGACTCTCTCGTTCACAGAGTGGACGGGGAAGACCGAGAGTCTCCACTCCTGGGCCTAGGGCGCCGGAACCCCAGCCGGTTACGATTCCCGCCGCAGTCGCGGTCGTCAAGCAGGAACAGTCCGGAAACGTTTCGCGTTTCTTCTTGCGCAACGGCATCACAATCATAATCAGTGAACAACATTCGGCCCCAATAGTGGCTTCTGTAGCCTGTTTCAAGGCAGGCATCCGCGACGATCCCGAAGTGACGCCAGGCATCGCTCGCCTTGTCGGGCACGCCGTTATCTCTGGGGCTAGCCGCCCTATTGCCGACCTCCGCGCATTGGGCTCCGACTTGCGCGTAGACACATCCCTTGAAGTTTCGACTTATTCAATCGTCGTTCCCTCCGCCAAGATCAAGGAGGCTCTCGCCGCGCAGGCCGACGCCCTGCAGCACTTCTCCGCGGACGCAGAACAGTTGCGGCGCGAGGTTGCGCTGCTGATTGAGGAAGAACGGTGGTTCTCTAGTCTTCCGACTGACTCGCTGACGTTTCGAGGCGTAGAAGTAACTCCTGAAATAAAGGGCCAAAACCCGTCTGCATACTCCATGGCTCGCCTCTTAAACATCGCGTCACCTGCAAGCCCCCTCGCGCGTCCGTTGAACCCCCAGAAACTGAGCTTGATCACTCGCGATCAGGTCGAAACGTTCTATCGAACGCAGTACCGTCCCGACAAGCTCATCATCGTCGTCGCAGGCGACGTCGTCCCGTTCAACACCCTCATTCAATTGCAGCAATTATATGCCGGCTTCGGCGTGCAAGCTAAAACCACCGGGGAGCCCGGCAGGAATGTTCCGCAACAAGGGATCAACGGATCCTCTCCTCCTACTTTGACTGGCGCTCGCCGGGTTGATCAAGCGAAAACGACGGACGTTGCTCAACCCCCTCGCTCCTCGTCAACATCCATCGAGGGAACTGAACAATCCAAGCTCTGTTACGGCGAAGATCGCGGGGACTTGAACCAGCCGGTGGTGTCGATCGGATATCGCGTACCCGGCGCCGAGTCGAAGGATTGGGCGGTTATTGAAGTTCTCTCGGCCCTAATGGGAGGAGGCCGGGCATCACGGCTTTATTCATCAATGATCAACAGCCAGATAGTGGCAAGCCGCGTTGATTCGATCTATCTCGCGCGCACCAACGCTGCAATGCTGGTGTTTCAAATCTGGCCAGCTGGCGACGCGCCGGCGATTTCGATCGACAAAGCCGAGTCCGCATTCTTCAGGGAGATTGATCGGCTACGCCACGAAGTGCCCACAGAAGCGGAGATGATTCGGGCAAGGGCGCTGCTCGAGAAACGCTTCCTCGATCGAATCGAGGGCTACGTCGGTCGCGCAAAGGAGCTCGCGCGGGCCGAGGCGCTTTTTGGCGGGTTTCGAGCCGCAATTGATTACCGAACCGCAATTGGCGCGGTGCAAGCAGAAGACGTCCACCGCGCTGCAGCCAGGTATCTCTCGCTTTCAAACACGTCGGTGCACGAGTATGAGCCGTTGATCGCTCCGCCGCGCACGTTTGACGTAGATAGCTTCTCGGCTACTGTGCAAGCGTGGGCGCCCGAGATCGCGGGGCCGGTTACCGCACCGAACCCGCGTCCGGCCGAAGCTGGCTCAGAGCTCCCTGCGGCGCGAGGCGCCGAACGCTCGACTCAACAACAGGCGGAGATGGAGTCGATTCAGCCGCTTCCAGTCAAAGACTTCTCGACGTTGAACGGCCCGCGGGCCTTCATTCGCGAAGACCGCTCTTTGCCAAAAGTCACTGTGGCACTCTTATTTCAGGGCGGCCGTCTGGTCGAAGGTGAAACGACTAGTGGAACTTCGGAGATGATGCTTCGCTCGATGTTGTACGGCACCGCGCGCCGAACAGGCCAGCAGCTTGCGCAGGAGCTTGAGCAACTCGGGGGCGAAGTTGAACTGGTCATAGAGCCTGATTTCTTCGGCTTTATGCTCTCAGTGGAATCGCGTAACGCTGAGCACTCGCTCCGGCTTCTGCGAGACTGCATCGAAGAGCCCGCCTTCCGCGATGATGACATCCAACGCGCTCGAGTCGCGCAGATCGGGGAGATCCGCAATGCCCGCGATGTTAGCCTCGCGCGAGCTCGTGAGATGTTGAGTAGGGCGCTATATCCGGGCACTGCGTACGCCTTACCGCCTCACGGCCGCGAGGAAGTAGTCGCCAAGGTCACCAGTGACCAACTGCGCAACTGGCACTCGCAGGCCGTTAAGCGACAGCTTCCGCTTGCGATAATCGTCGGCGACACCAACGGCTCGGCGTTGGTCTCAAGCCAGCTTGCCGAAGCTTTCCGACGCCGCGATCTGGACACTTCGCTTCCCATTCGGATTCCCGGCGCACCTAAACCTGCCGACCAGATTGAATTACGCCGCCAGGAGCTGACAACCGTGGCGATCGGATTGTCTGGGCCGAAAGCGTCAGACTCACCTGGTCAGCTGGCGGTCCGGGTAATTGCAGCAGCAATGAACGGGACTGGCGGAGCACTCGATCGCGAGTTGGTACGGAAGGGTTTGGCGGTGATGACAAGCCTGGGAAGCGACTCTTCGTTTGCAGTCGGAACAATTTACGCTCAGATCGTCGTGCCTCCTGGCAACGAACAGAGGGCTCGCAGCGCCTTGCTTGCGGAGATCGACAGAGTCGCCAAGAACGGTCTGAGCGCCGACGAGCTCGCATCTTCTCGCGCACTTGCAGCGGGTACCAATCTCGCAGCGTTGCAGTCACAGCGTGAGCGGGCGCTTGAATACGCTCGCGCGGTTGTTGCGCAGCGACAGGCATCGGACGTTGACCAGTTACCTGATCGCCTCTTGAAAGTTACCGGAGACGACATAAAGCGCACGAGTGCATCCTACCTAAAGGCCGCAGCTTCAAGCGGCGGAATAGTTCGCTCGTCGCTCCCTGAACAATCAGCCCCAAAGCAGGATTGATCCTAAAACATCGAAGATCCTGAGCGAGTCACCGAGATAGCTGGGGCGGGGCTTACACCCAGATAAGAGTCACCCAACTCGTGATTTCGCGGGGCTTAGGCGGCCAGCCAGAGATAACG
>DATMCM010000117.1:0-5138 GCA_035558335.1 Blastocatellia bacterium
GGTCCTTAACGCACCGGCCAGTGCAGGCCGGGCGACACAAACCACGCGAGAACCGACCCGAGCCAACAGCCCGCCAACGGTACAGCCTACCGCCCCTGCGCCGACGATCACGTACCTGGGCTGCTTTCCATCGCTCATAGCAACAGATAATATCGCACTGCAGCTAACAGCAACACGGAAGAACGGAGCTTGAGATGCAAAGCGAGAGACGGACCGAGCAGCGGGTCAACCTGTACTACGACCTCTATGTTCCTGAAAGCGTAGCCTCGAAACCGCGACCGCTCGTCGTGGCCTTTCATGGCTATGAAGGGAACAAAGAGTCCATGATGGCGCTGATGCAAAAGATCAACTCCGAAGACTTGATCATCGCTTCAGTTCAGGGCCCGAATTCGTTTTTCGTGCGCGACGGGAGCGAGCCTAACAAACCCAGGATAGGTTTCGGATGGATGATGCAATACAAGGCCGAAGAAACGATAAGGCTTCATCATGAGACGTTGCTCACCGTAATTCGCGACATTGAGGCCGAACACCCGATCGACCGACGGGCGATCTTCTCGATCGCGTTCTCTCAATCGGTATCGCTCAATTACCGGTTCGCCTTCACCCACCCCGGGCTTGTGCGAGGAGTGGTCGCTGTCTGCGGTGGAATCCCGGGCGACTGGGACCAGGACAAGTATCAGGAGAGCGATACTGACGTTTTGATTATCGCCGGCGAAAACGATGAGTTTTATCCGCTTGAACGCACGCACACGTTCAAGGACGCGATAGCTAAACGGGCTCGGTCAGTTGAATTCAGAACCTTTCCAGGAGGACACGTCTTCGCACGAGAAACATTGCCGATAATCAACGAGTGGATCAAGACACGCCTCGGGACCGATTGAAAGCGCCTATCTATCCCTGGACCGATTGTTATTAAGAGGCGAGTTGGGTGGGCGATCACTCAGTTCGAAGACACGAAATGGGCGTTGGGGATCAGGCCCGATGACTCCTCTGTCTCGATAGTTTATTTTGATGAACTCGAGCAGCTCCGGTTGAGGCAGAGATTGAAGGCTTGAATAAACATCGAGTATCAGTCGCGGCCTTGTGCGTCGCAGATCCTCGATCAGATTTGCCGCGGCTTCTGTTCTGAACGCCTCTCCCGATTGAGCCACCGTGCCTTCAGCATCAACGAACCGCCCATCGATGTAGTACGGCGTCAAATAGCGCGATGCCGGACGGCAACCGGTCTGCCAGTAGACATCGTGAGCATAACCCCAGATGTACAGCGGCTCACCCGCTGAGATCTCCCCGCTGACAAACGCCGAGACGACCTCCGCCTCTTCTTGTCGCTTAGTCATACCCCAGTTAGCGCTCCAGCGGGTGCGCGAGCCGCTGATCGTTTCGTAAGCCAGCACCGCGGTGCGATGATGACTTCTTGTGAGACCGATCGTGAACAGCACGCATAAAGCTGCAGCGGCGATCTTCCATCGAACCCTTGCCGGACGCTCGCTGAGCCGCTCGCACAACAACCGCCCGCCCCTCGCTCCGAGCAGCGAAAGCGCAGGCAACGCTGCTATGAAGTAGTGCCCGAAAAACCGGTCTCCCATTCCGATTCCGACCAGCGTAACCGCAGTCCATAGGGCTACTGCAAGATCGAAACGCGCGGCCGTCGAGGGTTCGTTGCTCGCCGGTAGCTGTTCCTTTCCACCGGGCAAACTCTTTTTTGTTACTGCTAGCGCATGCACGACCACCCAGATCGAGAGCGCCCAGAGGGTCGCATTGAAAAAGACGTAACTCAATCCGCGTCCGAGCAGGAATTTCAGCCACAGATTCGCCGGACCGGCATCGATGTACAACATGTTCAGAAGAATTCCGTTGCGCCAGAAGTCACCAAGCGCGCGGGTCTTAATCAACCAAAGGACAAACACAACGAGCACCGCTGCAAAACCCGCACCGATCAGCAACAACCTCACGAACGCCTGACGGATCAACACGACCAGGCGCCGATCTCCACCTTCGCTCTTTCGCGCGACAAAAACTGCTCCGGCCTCCAGAAGAGCAAAGATCCCAAGGTTGAGTACACCAACTTGCTTGAACATCGTTGCAACTCCGGTCAAAGCTCCGGCGGCAACGAGCGCCGCATTCCGCTTTCGGCGATCCATCCCATTCGACTCGGCGATCATGAAGAAGTAGAACGCCGCTGTGTACGGCAAGGCCATCAGAAGCTCAGTGTTCGCGGCCATCGTGTCCTGCGTGAAATAGTTGGTACTGAAGTAGACGAAGAAAAGCGCGGACCAGAGCGCCGTCCGCTTTCCATAGAAGCGCGCGGCTGCGGCATAGACTACCAGCGAAGTTGCAAAGTTCCACACGGTCGCCGCCAGATGAACCGCTTTCATGCTAGGGCCGAATAATGCAAACACGGCGGCGTAGAAGAAGCTGGCGCCGGGCGTCTTGTCGGTCACCACGTCGGCATAAAGCCGCGCACCGTCGAGCATGCGTATCGCGGTAAGCGCCCTCACGCCTTCGTCGCCGTTCACGAAATCGTAGCGAAGATAAAAGACTCTCAATAAGAGGTTCAAGACAAACAGCCCGGCTAATGCGAGCCAGATCCGCCGCGCGGTAACGATTTCGTCTTTGTTATTCACGGCAGCCTTGTGCTCTCCGCAATTGGTTGCTCCTCGAATCTCATCAGGCGGTGAATGCTAACAAACCAAAGCCTGGCAGGCGAGACCTGCGGTCAGACAGTGTCGCTGACCTGATGCTTGACCATCAGCTTGCGGGTTTGCTCTAATCGAAGTCGGATGGACTCGAGCGAATTAATCTACGATTGGAATCGAGTTGGCCTCGATGAACCAGCTCATCGGCGCGTCGAATTCGATGACGAGACGCTCAGGGACGGGCTTCAGTCGCCTTCGGTCATCGATCCGCCCATCGACAAGAAGATTGCGATACTTCACCTGATGGACTCGATCGGGATCGACAGCGCCGACATCGGCTTGCCGGGCGCCGGACCTCGCGCGGTCGCCGACGTGACCCGGCTCGCCAGGGAAATCATCGACTGCAAACTGGACATCCGCCCCAACTGCGCCGCTCGCACCGTTCTCGCCGACATCCAGCCAATCATAGATATCTCGGAGAAGGTCGGAACGCCGATAGAAACCGGGACTTTCATCGGCTCGAGTCCGATTCGCCAGTATGCCGAAGGCTGGTCGCTGGAGATGATGCTAACCGCGACGGAAGACGCGGTGAAGTTTGCGGTCTCGCATGGTCTCCCGGTTATGTTCGTGACCGAAGACACCACTCGCGCGCGCCCGGAAACCCTTCGGGCGCTCTACAAGACCGCGGTTGAAGCTGGCGCAAAACGAATCTGCCTGTGCGACACTTGCGGCCACGCAACACCGGCGGGCGTGAGCTCACTGATAGGATTCATAAAGACGATGCTTCAAGAGATCGGCGCCATCGACGTGAAAATTGACTGGCACGGACACCAGGACCGCGGGCTGGGCGTGATTAACTCGATCGCGGCTTACGAAGCAGGTGCAGACCGGTTGCACGGCACGGCGCTTGGCATCGGCGAGCGGGTAGGGAACACGCCGATGGATCAGCTTCTCGTGAATCTCCAGTTGATGGGCCGCATCGACCGGGATCTTACAAACCTGACGCGGTATTGCGAGACTGTATCCGAGGCAACGGGCGTGCCTATTCCGATCATGTATCCCATAGTCGGGCGCGATGCGTTCAGGACGGCGACTGGAGTGCACGCTGCTGCGGTCATAAAGGCTTATCGGAAAGGCGACGACTGGCTGGCGGATATGGTCTATTCGGGCGTGCCGGCGAAGATGCTGGGGCGCGAGCAGTTGATCGAGATCGGACCCATGAGCGGAAAATCAAACGTGGTCTTTTGGCTTGAACGGCACGGCCTCGACCCGACCGAAGATCGCGTGGAGCGAATCTTCAACACCGCGAAGAAGAGCGATTCGGTTCTCACCGACGATGCATTGCTCGCGCTTGTATAAAGCAGCTATCGGCCAACCGGGCTCAGATAGAGTTTCTTTTGATCGCGGACGAAGCGACCCGAACTCAGCTTGATAGCCAATCCTTAATTAAAGGGAAATTGCGTGTCGACAGAAGAATCCTACTCGATCCCGGCGTTGTTGCGCGCGGTACAAACTCAGCAAGCGTTCCGCTTCATTGACGAAACCCGCGCTCAAATCGATGAAGAGCTGATCCACGTTTGCGAGATACCCGCCCCTCCTTTCAGAGAATTCGCCAGAGCAGAGTATATCAAGCAGCGATTCGAGCAATTAGGACTGGCACGCGTCAGAACCGACGACGAGGGAAACGTAATCGCCGAGCGTCCCGGCCTCTCGTCATCTCCTCGCATAATCGTGTCGGCACATCTGGACACGGTCTTTCCCGAAGGTACCGATGTGAGCGTGAAACGCGAAGCCGGACGTCTGTCGGCGCCCGGCATCAGCGACAACACCTGCGGTATTGTAAGTCTGATTGCGTTAGCCGGAGCGTTGAACGCTGCTCGCATAAAGACAGAGAGTACCCTCTGCTTCGTGGCAACGGTCGGGGAAGAAGGCGAAGGTAACCTACGAGGAGTGCGGCGCCTATTCGGAGCCGACGAGTTTCAAACGGGAGTCGCCGCGTTTATCTCGCTTGACGGCCCGGGAGTCGAGCGCATTACTAACCGGGCGCTCGGATCGCGCCGCTACCGAGTGACGATCAACGGACCCGGCGGCCACAGTTGGGGCGACTTTGGCATCGTAAATCCGGTTCACGCGCTCGGACGCGCCATCGGTCGCTTTGCCGCTTACCCGGCGCCGCTTGCTCCTCGCACGTCCTACAATGTCGGCATTATCGAAGGAGGCAGCTCGGTAAACGCTGTTCCCGAACGCGCGGCAATGCTCGTCGATATGCGCTCCCTGTCGTCCGAGGAAATCGACAAGCTGGAAGCGTACCTGCGCCGCGTGGTTGACATCGCGATCCGCGAAGAGAACCTGCTGCGCTCGATGAGCGGCACGAGTCTGAGCTACAAACTGGAGCAAGTCGGGGATAGGCCATCGGGCGAAACACCGGCTGAATCAAATCTGGTGAAAGCGGCGCTCGGGTGTTCGCGTGCGCTTGGCATCGAGCCTCGGCTGGATTGCGCA
>DATMCM010000118.1:0-6730 GCA_035558335.1 Blastocatellia bacterium
CAGCGGCGGGGTCGTCGGGACGCTGAGTCCCATTCTGATTTTCAAAAAGGCGCTGCTGATGCCGCAGCTTCCCGCCTTTGACAGGGGCGCATCGCGACTTGACCCGGGTGGGCGAATAACCCCGTGCAGCTGATAAAGCAATTAGATGTTAGGAGATTCGATTGGCCGAGAAGAAGGCAACGGAAGAGAGCAACGGGCCGCAACCCGCTGAGGCAGGGTTAAGCCGCTTGGTTCTCGATGCCCGAATGGCGAAGGTGGCGAAATGATGACCAACAGCATTGCGCACTACAAGATTCTGGAGAAGCTGGGCGCGGGCGGCATGGGCGAGGTCTATCTGGCCGAAGACACCCGGCTCGGGCGCAAGGTCGCGCTCAAGCTGTTGCCGGTTTCGTATCAGTACGACTTGGAGCGGCGCGAGCGGTTTGTCAGGGAGGCGCGCGCCGCCTCGGCGCTGCACTCGCCGAACGTGGCGGCAATTTACGACTTTGGCGAGAGCGACGACGCGATGTTCATCGCCATGGAGTATGTCGAAGGGGAGTTGCTCTCAAAGCGACTTGAAAGCGGCCCGCTAGATATTAACCAGGCCATCGACATCGCCATGCAAGTCTGCGAGGCGCTCGACGAAGCCCATTCGCTCAGCATCGTTCATCGAGATATTAAGAGCTCAAACGTCATCGTTACCACTGGCGGTCTGGTTAAAGTTCTCGACTTCGGTCTAGTTAAAATCGTCCCGACTCAGAATCCCCCTTTTGATGACGCCACGGTGGGGCTGGGTCTGGAGACCGCCCCGGGGGTGATCCTTGGAACCCTCGCGTTTATGTCACCCGAGCAAGCTCGCGGACTTGAAGTAGACGGCCGCAGCGACCTGTTCAGTCTGGGGGTGCTGCTTTACGAGATGCTCACCGGCAAGCGACCGTTTGCCGGCGCCACGACGGGCGATCTGCTGGCAGAGATCTTGAGAAAAGAGCCTGAGCCGCTCGCGCGCAGCTCGCCGGCGATACCGGCTGAGATGCAATGGATCGTCTTGAAGGCGCTGCGCAAGGATCGGACGCTTCGATACCAGACGGCGCGTGACTTCATCGCCGATCTGCGGGTCGTAGCGCAGAGCTTGAAAACGAGACCCCTACCGCTGGTCGGCGGCTTCGACTATACCGCCAGTCTATATGGACACCCGTTGGTGTGCGAACCCATCACGCGGGACTTCGGGGCGCGCCGGCGGGCGCGAAAGCAGATCGATTCGATCGCCGTGTTGCCGCTGATCAATTCGACCGACGATCCTGACCTTGACTATTTGAGCGACGGCATCACCGAAAGTCTGATCAACGCCCTCTCGCGCGTCCCGAAGTTGCGCGTCATGGCGCGCTCGACCGTCTTCCGCTACAAAGGCCGCGAGGTTGACCCGCAGCGCGTCGGCCATGACCTTAATGTGCGAGCGGTGATGATCGGACGAATGCAACGGATACGAGATTACTTCACGATCGGCGCCGAACTGGTCGACGTTCTGGACGGATCGCTACTCTGGGGCGAGCAATACGCGCGAAAGCCGGCCGATATACTCCCCTTGCAGAATGAGATTTCAAGCGATATTGCAGAGCAATTAAGACTCAAGGTGACCAGCAACGATAGACGCCGGCTGGCCAGAGCGCAAACCAGGAACCCAGAAGCCTACGAACTATATTTGAAGGGCCGCTATCACTTTGGCAAGTGGACAGAGGCGGGATTGCGCGAGGCAAAGGCCTGCTATGAACGGGCGCTCGGCAGCGACCCCAGCTTTGCGCTTGCCTATTCGGGGCTGGGCGAAGTTTTCTGTGTTCAATCCTACTTCAGCTCCGACCCGGCTCAGGTGCGGACGGCGACCTCGAGGTCGCGAGCCTGCGCGCAACGGGCGCTGGAGATTGATGACGCGCTGGCGGAGGCGCACCTTTTGCTGGCCAACCTCGCACACCATTACGACTGGCAGTGGGACGCCGCCGAGCAGGAATTCAAAGTCGCGCTCGATTTGAACCCGAACCTGGCCGACGGGCATCTGTCCTATGGTCTCTTTCTGATGGACGGGTGTCGCTTTCAAGAGGCGGCGGCGGAGATGGAGATGGCATGGAAGCTTGATCCGTTGTCGCTGCCGGCCAAAACCAGCAAAGGACTCCTCTTATTCTACGCCGGGCGGTATGACGAGGCGGTCAGCCAGCTCAGGAAGTCGCTGGCGTTAGACCCCGGCTTTCCGCTCTCAGAACTCGATCCCACGTATCAACTCTCGCACCAGATGCTCGGCGCGGCGCTGGAGCGAACCGGCAAGCAGGAGGAGGCCGTGACGGAATACTTGCGGATGCTGCCTGAGTGGAAAGGAAGGGAGGAGATGTCTGCGGCGCTGCGGGCGGCTTACACGCAAGCAGGAATGAACGGATTCTGGCGGAGCTTTGCGGATTTTGCCGACGATCTGTCTGAGCGCAAGGTGACGACGCCAGTGTTCGTGGCGACGATTTATGCGGCGTTGGGAGAGCCGGATGCCGCGTTTGCATGGATCGAAAAAGCCTTCAACGAGCGCACCCCCGCGCTGACGCACCTCAAAGCCGACCCCCGCTTCGAGACTCTGCACGCAGACGCACGGTTCGCGGTTTGGCTACAGCGCCTGGGATTGATGAATAACTCGGGGTCAACAGACCGACGTCCGGTCGCTGGTGAAAGTGTGCCGTTGTGAGGCCGACTTCGATCTGCCCTCACCGGGCGGGAGTCGAACCAGCAATGAAAGGGGGGAGACGAAGGTGTCTTGGGAGGAAGAACAAATGAACACATCAACTTTTTCGAGGAAAGGGTTGCTACTCATCGCTGTCCTTGCCGCTCTCACGGCACGCTCACGGCGCGTTCGCACAAGTGGAGCAAGAGGCAACTGCAAAACCTGGAGTCAGCGGCCGTCTCCTCTCGCTGAAGGCTTGAAAATGATCTGAGTGTGTTCCGCGCTGTATCGTGGTGGGTTAGGGAAAACATTAGGAGGTTCCAGTCATGGACAAAAACACTGCCGCCAAGCCAGCGAGCGCTGCGCAAACAATATCTCTGTTGCTTGAGATAAGCAGGCTCGACACCCTCTACCGAGACCTTTACTTCCAACGCGCTCACCAGCTGATCGATCCCCTGCTGTCTCAGTCGGCTTATGCGCAAATGAAACAGGACCTCACTTCAATCGCGCTGGTCGAGAGACAACTGCGTGCCGCTGTTGAGCGCGGCGAGTGGTCGAGGGCCCGCGAGTTGACCGAGCGGATTCGCGGGATACAGAGAGCCGCCGCGGCCAGCGCCGAATGGATGAAGTACGCAGAAGCCCTCTACGATGGCGCCGCCGACATCCCTATCGATCCGTTCTCGCCCGGCCTCCACGTCTTCGCGGGCGGCTCGGCTCAGAAGCTACAGCAGTGGCAGGAGCGTGCGATTGAGATTCTCTCGACGCTCAAGCGCATAGATGATTCGAAGAAGGGCTTCTACGCGCGCCGGAGAAGCGATTTTGAAGCCCTCTCGATAGAGACCCCTGCCGACCAGCCGAAGGAGAAGAAGGCGACGGCAACCGTGGCCCAGCTTCAGCGGGAAGCCCTTGAAGCGCTCGACGCAGGCAACCTCTCGGGCCTCGATCAGATGATCGCGAAGCTGATGGAGAAACCTGTCGAGCAGGAAGTAAAGCAGGAATCTGACGACGCGGGGCTTGCTGAAGCGGCGGAACTTGGCAGTGATCTGCTCCACTCCTTCTCGGAAGCGACGCTGGCCGGAGGCGAGCGGCTTGGCCTCGTCCCTGTGCGAACCGAGTCGCGCCGCCACCTGGCCTATCTCATCCCTCAAGGCTGGCAGCCATCGTTCCTCAGAGATGAAGTCAAGCTGATTGCGAAAAAGCAGGTGGAGCGGCTTACCTATCCGTCAGGCACCACCGACCATGAGAAAGAGGCCATCGAGTTCTTCCTGCTCAACCCGTTCATCACCTCGGTCGGTACGCGCTACCAGGGATGTTTTGTTACAGAAGACCTGCTAATTGAGGATTTCCCGGAGCCGGAGCCACAAGAGAAGATGCCCCTCACCGGGCTGCTCTCAGCGCTCGGGCTTGAGAGTCGCTGGGGGCTGACGCGGATAGACATTGAAAACGCGCTTCTCAAGCATGGCCCGCGAATCATTGAGGAAGAACTCGCGCTCGACCCGGAAGCATTCCGGCTGGCTGCTATACCGCCGGACGTTTACATCCATCTCGCCCCCGGGCGAGGGTGGGGACAAAAGCAGATGTGGACTCACTTCGACGGCTACTGGGTACACGAAGACGGGAAGAAGCAGGCGCTGGCAGGAGGCGATCAGCGATTCGGCGGGGCCCACGACGTGGTGGGCCTTAATCCGACCTACACGAATGAGAAGATCCTCACTCGTTTCGCGGTAGTGCAGAGAAAGCGAACGATGACCTGGCACCGAAAGTGAGCCGCTGTGAGGAGAGAAGACAGCGCACGTGTGGTTACGATGTGGACACGGCGGCCGCAAGCCGAGCCGGAAGAGATGGAGGCCGAAAATGAAATACTCAACAGACGCAAAGCAAGACCGCCCGGATGCCTGGGCCGTTCTACTGGCAGGCGGCGACGGCACTCGCCTTCAAGGTTTGACCCGCAAGATCACAGGCGACCTGAGGCCCAAGCAGTTCTGCAGCCTATTCGGCGACAGGAGCTTGCTGGGTCACACGCGGAGACGCCTCCGCCCGATCTTCCGCGATGATCGAACCTTGTTCGTCGTCAACAAGGACCACGAGACGTTTTATATGGAGGAACTCTCCGACGCCAACGCATCGGGGATCGTGGCGCAACCGGCGAACCGGGGAACCGGAGTAGCCATCATCGTGGCGCTGCTTCGAATCTTGCAGTACGACGCCGATGCGGTCGTCGCCGTCTTTCCCTCTGATCACTACTTCGCGGATGAGGCGGCGTTCGCGGCAACGGTTCGGTCATCCCTAGTCGCCGCAGGCAAGTACACCGAGTCAGTCATCCTCATAGGCGCCGAGCCGCAATGGCCGGCGGTCGATTATGGGTGGATCGAACCGGCAGGGCTGTTTGCGAGTAGCAGCCACGCCCCATTGCTCAGAGTCAGTGGCTTTTGGGAGAAGCCACCACTCGCAACCGCGCGCGAATTGATGAAGAGGGGCGGCCTGTGGAACACCTTCGTCACCGTAGGTCATGCCAGCGCGTTTCTGGAATTGCTTCGCTCGACAATGCCGGATGCGATGGTCAAAATCGCAGACGCGCTCGCCCGCGACGACCTTGATGACGCCTACCTTGATTTAGACAAGATAGATTTTTCGAAGGCGGTGTTGAGCCGAGAGCCGCATCAGTTGCTGGTCATACCGGACGCCGCTTCAGGATGGACCGATTTAGGTAACCCCGATCGCGTGATCCAGACGTTAATCCAGAGCGAGAACGAGCCGAGTTGGCTGCGTGAGATGTGCGGGTCTGGTGATCCGACGCTTAGGACAAGCGCCACCACTTCGCCAGTGAAGGCTTGCTCGATATTTTGATTTTCAGATGAGGGGAGTCGATGAGAATACAGGGCAGCTCGACTTGGATGAGGAGCAACTCAATCGACTTCGCTGGCGAGGAGAGCGCGGGCGCCTCTTTTCCGTCGGGGCGTCGGAAGTGAAAAGGTGTGGCCAGCGGTGGCTCTTTATACTCGCACCAGGGTCTGAAGGAGTTGGGATGGCGTCCGGCACAATTAATCCGAAGAGCCTGGATAAGGATGTCAACAAGAGCATCGCCAAATTGGTGCAACGGTTTGTCAAGGATCAAGCCCGGAAGGAATAAGGAGTAGCAGAATCATGGTAACTAGAAAAAATAAGGAGTAGCAGAATCATGGTAACTAGAAAAAAGGAAATTAGTGCTGACGAATCAATCTCGGCGTACGGCGCGGCCCGCTCGACGGTCAAGGGCGCCCCGCTCAGTCCCGAAGAGTTGGAACAGATCGACGCTTACTGGCGGGCAACCCTGTACCTCAGCCTGGGCATGCTCTACCTCAAGGAGAACCCTTTGCTGCGAGAACCGCTGAAGTTGGAGCACACCAAGCCCCGACTTCTGGGCCACTGGGGCTCGGACTCCGGCCAGGCCTTCACCTATCTTCACTTCAACCGGCTGATCAACAAGTATGGCCTGAACGCCATCTTTGTCTCAGGACCCGGCCACGGCGCGCCGGCTGTGCTGTCCAACGCGTACCTCGAAGGAACCTATTCAGAGATTTATCCCGACAAGAGTGAAGACCTCGCGGGCATGCAGCGCTTTTTCAAACAATTCTCTTTCCCCGGCGGGATTGGCAGCCACGCCACTCCTGAAACACCCGGCAGCATCCACGAGGGCGGCGAGCTGGGCTATAGTATCTCGCATGCCTACGGCACAGTTTACGACAACCCCGATTTGATCACTCTCGTCATGGTGGGCGATGGCGAGGCTGAGACAGGGCCGCTCGCCACCAGCTGGCACAGCAATAAGTTTCTCAACCCGATTACCGATGGCGCGGTGCTGCCGGTCTTGCACCTCAACGGCTACAAGATCAATAACCCTACGCTGCTGGCCCGCATCAGTCACGACGAACTGGAGGCACTGTTTGTCGGCTATGGGTATACGCCCTACTTTGTGGAAGGCAGTGACCCACGAAGCATGCACCAGGCAATGGCCGCTACCCTCGAACACTGTGTCCTTGAAATTCGCAAGATCCAGGAAGAGGCGCGTAGTACTGGCAA
>DATMCM010000119.1:0-5725 GCA_035558335.1 Blastocatellia bacterium
ATGGCCAGCCAGTCCGCTGGCCGCATACTGAAGTCAGAGGCGGCCCGCTCAACACGCAAACCGTTGATGGAGCCGGCCGCGTTCTCTACCGCGTTGACTCGGGGCCGCTGGGGACGTTGACGAACGCCCAGGCAACAGCGCTCGTCGATCGAATCTTCAATCTCTACACGGACATTCCTACGGCTGATATCCAGTTTGTCAATGCCGGCCCCATTCTGGATCCGGCCACAGGCAATCCGATAGACATTACGGCGACAAACGCCGGTAAAGTCCTCAGCTCCCGACATCCTGCGTTTCAAAACCCTATCATCTTTGACAGCGATGGATCGATAACCGGCGTTGGCGGTGTGCTCGGATTTTTCGGCTTCCTGCAGATTGACGACGCTACCAATTCACTACAGGAAGGATTCGTCGTGCTCAACGGAGCTGTGTTGGAGGCCTCTCAGGCGTTGAGTGTGACTTCTTTCCTCGGCGTTTTTACGCACGAATTTGGCCACTTTGCCGGGCCGCTCGATCACTCGCAAATCAACGGCAACATCGCACTGAACGACCCCAGTTCGATTGTCCCGCCGGGATTCAACAGCGCGCAGGCGTTCGACCTTTATGCACCATTCACCGAAACGCTTTTTCCATTCCTCTTTTCCGCTCCCCGGCAATCGCAACTCCACAGCCAGTTCCCGGACTCCGGGTTCTTTGTTGCAACGCTCGATATGGACACGCAAAACGCGCTCTCGAATCTCTATCCGACGCCGGATTATCTCGCTTCTCGCGGGTCGATTGAAGGACGTGTGCTGCTGAAGTTCGGCGACTCTGAGATTCCGATTTCAGGAATCAACGTTGTTGCTCGTCGAATTGATCAAGGCGTGTATCCTCCTCCGTTAGGAACAGTAGCTTTTCTAACGCCGCCGGCCATCGATGGTGATGGAATCCCTGAGAGTCCGCCTGCACAAGCCTCGACCGATTCGCTGGCGACGGTTTCAAGCGCGGTGACTGGTCTTGACTTCGGACAGGGCGCCTATCGGATTCAGGGATTGCCGCCGGGCCAATATTTGGCCGAGATTCAGCAGATCAACCCGGACGCTGTTGGCGGATCAGGCATCGGCCCACTCGCTAGCCAGTTTCTACTTCCCGTAAAGGAAGAGTTTTTCAATGGTCCTGACAATTCATCTAATTCGGCGAGCGTTTTCGTGCCTGTTACCGTGTCTCCCGGTCAGCTGACCAGTGGCATTGACTTCGTCATCAACGGCATCAGCACCGCGACGCCTGTGCTTGTAAGTGAGATCGAGCCGAATGAGAAGGATGCTCAGGCGCTGACCACTCCGGTGGAGGTGTCAGGCGAAGCTTCGACGACAGATGCCGCTCTATTGAAGATGAATCTTCCTGGCGGGCTCATCGATCCCATTGAAGACCTCTACAAGATAACCGTCGATCAATCGCGCATCGTGTTCATCATCCTGGAGCCGACTTCGGGTTCGGGCGATCTCGATTTGTATTTGTTCAATTCGGCGGTGACGAAAAAGGAGAAATCGTCGCTCAACGATCCGAATCTGCTGTCGTTCAGCGCGGGGGCGACGGCGAGTGAAACTATAGCGTTCCCACTCAACCACCCTGGCACTTACATCATCGGCGTGAGCGCTTTTTCAGGAAGCCTGAACTACAGGCTGAGGATCTTCGCTTCTCAAAAGAAAGCTTAAGCCGGAACCGTCAGGCCGATGCCGCTGTCAGGCGGCACCGATCAAAGCTTGTTGATCAGGCGCGATGCCATCGGGTTTGTTTAATTCAACCCCATGCAGTGCCATTCTCTAAGCAACCTGGTCCGGTGCTGGCTGTACAGTTAAGGGTTGTGGCGCCCTTCTGAAAGAACGAACTCGCAGCTTGATTGCAGATCACAGCGCCGCAACTGCCGGCAGTAGTCGGCTGCCGATAGTTGACTCTCGCGCCACACTGATTGAGGTCTTGATTCTTTGGTGGCCCCTGGAGGATTCGAACCTCCAACCAAAAGATTATGAGTCCGCCGGAAGCCGGTTCGAGGTTGGGTGAACCGAGTATCACCTGTTGACAATTACAATCATTTGCCACGGGTTGCAGCCACCGCCCTATGATCGACTAGTGAACTGAGGCGCATCTATTTCGCTATGTTTCTAAGAACTCCGGACACAATTCGGTCACAGTTTTTGAAGCTTCTCAGAAGGTCACTCAGCCGTAGTCAGCGTTCGCTATACTACGGGCATTTACTCGCTCGTGCCCTGCAGCAGCCCCTCCGCTCCGATGCGATAGCAGTCAATCTTTGACAGCGCTTCCCACTCAAGCCTGGCGGGATTCTGGATGGTAGTGACCAGAGGTTCGGACGCGCAGTTGAATACGACGTACAGCCAGTACTCATCGCCCAAGCTCTGAGCTGCCTTGTACTCGTTAGCAGTGAGTGCGATTTCGCCGACTCCGGCTCGTCCCTTCACTTCGATGAACCTTGTTTCAATCCGCTCGTGCGAATCAACCGTGCGAAAGCGACGCGAAATAAGATCAAAGCCGCGTGCATCGCTCTCGACGCTTTCGACCCTGCAGCCTTGCGCTTCCTCGAAAACGATTGCCGCTCGAACCGCGATGTGTTCAATTTCAGCGAAGCGTAGATCAGCCTGCGCGTCCTCTGCGGCAGAGGGCCTCGCCACCGTATAGCCGATCGCCTTGTATGCCTGCAACCGCTTCTCGTACATGCGATTCAAAACCGGCACGCAAGAGTCAACGTAGTCATAGACAACATGTTTGTTTTCGTGAAGCCGATGCAATCTGCCGACGTACTGCTGCAGAGTGCCTCGCCAAGAGATCGGCATTGCCAGGAATAGCGTGTCCAGCCGGGCGTCGTCAAAGCCTTCGCCAATGTAGCGTCCAGTTGCGATGATCACACGTTGTTGATCCCCGGGCACCGCCTTGATCTGCGAAGCAAGCGCATCTCGTTGCTTCTTGCCCATTCCGCCCTTCATTACGAAGACGTTCGGCACACGGCGCGCGAGCCTCTCGACGAGGAGCTGTACGTGGTCCGTGCGCTCCGTAAGCAGAAGTGCAACACGTAGGAGCGGTTGGCGCGAATAGGGTTAATTGCGCCAGATATGGTAGAATTTGTTGGCGCGAATAGAGCTAATTGCGCCAAACATTGTCGAATCCAATGGCGCGAATAGGAGCAGTTGACTCGCGGGAACATTTGCTGAAGACCGCATCGAAGGGGAACTAGAAGTGCCCAGAAAAGTGACCGCCAAGATCGATGAACAAGTGCTTGTGCATATCAGAAGCTCGCCTGGAGTAGAAATAGTGACCGCAGCTGCGGTGGACCGCGTGCCACCGGAATACATGGACGATTTCGTCCGAATGGCGCTTAGGGAATTAGACAACCTGCACGAGGGCAACTACGCTCGTTTCCGCTTGCGTCCGTCGGAGTATCAAGCCTGGCGAGAGTCTCTTCAGCGTGCGTGACAACACACACGCCGCCTGTTACCGGAGCACGGTGCTGCCGGCGACGGCGAATCAAAGTCCTCTCGAGCGCCTAAGGACGTCACGCCTCAGGATGCCCTACTGACCGAGAAGATGATGGCCGAGCAAAGGCTGTCAGCGCAGCGGTCTCAAGCAAGGGACCGAAGCAAACAGCTAGATCCGCGTCCAGCGGCTTAACCAGCTGTCGGGAGAGAAATATTGCAAACTGCGTTTCCACGATCTACGACACGCGTTCTGAACGCGAGCGGTGGACAACGGCGCTTCGATCGCTGCGGTTCAAAAGGTCATGGGTCACAAGTCGATTGAGACGACGATGCAGTATGTTAACGCTACCGACGAGGGAAAGCGGCGAGCGGTTGAAGCGGTAGAGACGACGCAGAAACCAGCCCCTTCCGGTTTGCCGGTCACAATTCGGACAAAATGAGAAACGGCGCTCGGCGTGATCCGCTTTAGCTCTTGATTTTTTGGTGGCCCCTGGAGGATTCGAACCTCCAACCAAAGGATTATGAGTCCACCGAAGGCTGTTTCGAGGTTGGGTGAACAGAGAGTCACCTGTTGACAATTACAATCATTTGCTACGGGTTGCAGCCACCGGCGAATGATCAGCAGGTGAACTGAGGTGCATCCGTTTCGATCTGTTTCTAAGAAGTCCGGTCACAATTCGGTCACAGTTTTTGAAGCATCGCAGAAGGTCATTCAGCCGTAGTCAGTGTTTGGTGTACTACGGCGCATTTACTGGCTCGTGCCCTGCAGCAGCCCCTCCGCTCCGATGCGATAGCAGTCAATCTTTGACAAAGCTTCCCACTCGAGCCTGGCGGGATTCTGGATGGCGGTAACTTGTGGCTCGAACGCGCAGTTGAAGACAACGTATAGCCAGTACTCATCACCCAAGCTTTGAGCTGCCTTGTACTCGTTAGCCGTGAGTGCGATTTCGCCGACTCCAGCTCGCCCCTTCACTTCGATGAACCTTGTTTCGATCTCTTCGTGCGAAACATCAGCGCGTCGCGAAACAAGATCGAAGCCACGAGTATCGCTCTCGACGCTTTCGACCTTGCAGCCTCGCGCTTCCTCGAAAACGATTGCCGCTCGAACCGCGATGTGTTCAATTTCAGCGAACCGGAGATCAGCCTGCGCGTCCTCCGCGGCGGAGGGCCGCGCCACCGTATAGCCGACCGCCTTGTAAGTCTTCAACCGCTTCTCGTACATGCGATTCAAAACCGGCACGCAAGAGTCGACGTAGTCATACACTCGGACAATACGTTTGTTTTCGTGAAGCCGATGCAATCTGCCGACGTACTGCTGGAGAGTGCCTCGCCAAGAGATCGGCATTGCCAGGAACAGCGTGTCTAGCCTTGCGTCGTCAAAGCCTTCGCCAATGTAGCGCCCAGTCGCGATGATCACACGTTGTTGATCTTCGGGCACCGCCTTGATCTGCGAAGCAAGTGCATCCCGTTGCTTTTTACCCATTCCGCCCTTCATAACAAAAACGTTGGGAACTCGCCGCGACAGCCTCTCGACGAAGAGCTGTAAGTGGTCCGTGCGCTCTGTAAGTACAAGTGGAATCCGCTTGTCTTCGATGGCTTGCACTACATCGGCGACGATGAGCTCAGTTCGCTGATCATCGTTGACCAGAGCAGCGTAGATATCCTGTATTCCGATGTCGGTCCATTCAGGAGGCACCGTGAATTCCGTGAATTTCGGGATGACCTCGTGTTGAATACCTGAAATGATAGCCTGCTTCTTGCTGCTCACGTTGAAGCGAATCGGGCCACATTGCATAAGGATGATAGGGTGGTGGCCGTCTTTACGGACGGGGGTCGCAGTCAGTCCGACAACGTACTTTGCTTTGACGTTTCTCAACACTCGCTCGAACGTGAAAGCGGAGACGTGGTGGCACTCATCCACGATCACTTGACCATATTCGGCAACGAGGTCTTTCACCTCGCCCTTTCGGATCAAGCTCTGGATGACCGCTACGTCGATGCGTTCAGTTCGCAAACTCTTGCCCCCTCCAATCTGACCGATGTCCTTGGTGCTAAGCCCTAAGAACAGCGCCAGCCGCTCCCGCCACTGATCCATTAAGTGACGTCGATGAACGAGGACCAGCGTGTTCACTTTTCGTATTGCTATCAGCCGCGCCGCTACCGCCGTTTTGCCGAACGCTGTTGGAGCACAAAGGACTCCGTCATCGAAACGAGCGAGAGCCTTCACAGTCTCCTTTTGCTCCGGACGAAGTTCACCG
>DATMCM010000120.1:0-3981 GCA_035558335.1 Blastocatellia bacterium
CGAAAGCATCGGCTCTATCGGATCGTGAATGAAATCGATCTGCGGGTTCTCGGTTCGCTGGCACAGCCACTCCTTGTCGCGGGTGTGAATCATTCGATACTCGGCATTCATCTGCCGGCTCTCAAGCCTAAAATAGAAGCCGTCCTTCTTCTCTTTGGTGATCTCAAAACGTCCTCGGGCGAAGACCCACATATCGCCGCCGCCGTATTCGCCTTTTGGGATGGTTCCTTCGAAGTCCAGATACTTGAGCGGGTGATCCTCGGTTTGAATCGCCATTCGCTTGATCCCGGGGCGAGGAGGCAATCCTTTCGGTACCGCCCAACACTTCAATGTTCCATCGCGTTCGAGCCGCAGGTCATAATGAAGCCGCGACGCGTGGTGACGATGAACTACGAACGCGTTGCCGTCGCTGGCGAAGACCTCCGGACCCGGCTCGGGCGTTTTATCGAAACTCCGTTTCTTCACATAATCGGATAGCGCTTCGGTCTTCTTCCCGCCGTTCTTTGCTGCGGCCGGCATTTTGGTTTTCGGCTGCTGGGTATGAAGCTTAACTGAGTACGCGCCGATTGATTCCCACGCGTCGCCTTCTTCGATCACGATATCGGGCACATTGCGAAGGTGAAAGATCGACGGATCGGTGACCGACTCGAGCGTCTCCCACTTCAGCGGCATCGACACCGGAGCGTTCCCGCGCCCGCGCACGCTGTAAGGCGACACGATCGTCTGATAGGTGCTGTTTCGGTAGATGTCGATCAGCACCCGGCCCTTTCGAAGCTCCTTTTTGATGTGAAGAGTCGTCGTGCTGCTGTGGGCCTCGACAAACGACTTGGCGACCTGGAGCGTAGCGTCGCGAGCTACGTCGAACGGCCACTTCGGCTCGATAGGTGCCACTACATGAACACCCTTCCCGCCGGTGGTCTTGACGAATGTGTGATACCCGAACTTTTCGATATGCAGTTTGATATCGAATGCTAACGAGACCACGTCCGTAAACGGATAGCCCTCCGGCGGATCCAGGTCCCACACTATGTAATCCGGTTTGTCGAAATGAGGCGAGCGGCAATGCATCTGGTGAAGTTCGATGCACGCAAGGTTGGCAAGCCAAACAAGCGACGCGTCCTCGGTCGCCATCACGTAGTCCACCTTGTCGTCTTTGTCGCCGAGCTTGATATGTTCCAGCCAGGAAGGCGCCCATTCCGGACGGTTCTTTTGAAAGAAGGTCTGATGATCCACGCCGTCGGGCCAACGAACAAGAGTGAGCGGCCTCCGTTTGATGTGCTGAAGAATCGTGGGCCCGATCTTTAGGTAGTATTCGATCAGCTCTGCTTTGATTATTGCGCCGGAGGGAAAGAGGACTTTCTTTAGATTCGAGAGTTCGATCTTATGCTTGCCGACGGTAGCGAATGTGCTTGTTCGAGCCATTGGTTCGCGACGCTGATTCGATGCGGCAGTCAGCGTTCAGTCATTCTACTGTTCGACGGTTTCTCAAAACAAGCGGGGGCAGAAAACCACAAGGACACTAAGACACTAAGACCGGACCTGCGGGAAACCGACGGACCTTTGTGTCTTGGTGCCTTTGTGGTTGATCAGAACCGATGTACTTCGACCATACAACTGGACTCAGACAGAACGCCTCATGACGCCGCGCGTCTCACTCAAAGCAGGCACCCTCACAGCGATGATCTCCTGACTACCCTTCAGTAAGGTCGCGATGAAAAAGCGTGGCACCGATCTTGCCCCATTGAAGGCGAAGGCCGTGCGTGCCTTTTGATGGAGACCTAAGTACTGATGCCCCTGCCGGCAGGCAGGGGCGTCGAAGAAGCATAAAGGAGGAAGTATGTTGAGAACTGTTTTGAGTGCGATCATCGTTCTCTCGGTAGCCGCGTTTTTGATCGCGTGTGACGAACCCAATAGCACGGTCACTGGATCGAAAACGACAATGACCGATTCGGAGCTCGAGAACAGCATTCGAGCCAAGCTTAGCTCCGACTCCCAACTCAAGGCGGCCAACCTCACGGTCAGTGCCAACGCTGCGCGAAATGAGGCCACGGTTTCCGGGACGGTCGACTCGCAGGCGTTGCGAACCAAAGCTGTTGAGTTGGCCAGGAGCACGAACGACGGGCTCAAGGTGACCGATAAGGTCGACGTCAAGCCGCACGAACTAACCCGGGCCGAGTATACCGCGGATCAAGCCCGTAGCGAGCGAACCAAGGCTAAGGACTTGAAAGAGACTATCGGCGATTCGCTTGATGACGCGTGGATCCATGCCAAGATTGTGGCAAAGCTCATTGGTGACTCGAACACACCCGAAAGAAAAATCAACGTGGACGTGGTCAACAACGTAGTGACGTTGCGCGGCACCGTGGATACTGGAACTCAAAAGCTTGACGCCGAGCGGATAGCCAGAAGCACAGACGGTGTCAAGAACGTAAACAACCAAATCAAAGTCGTTGCCAAGGCAAAGGCTTAGGTTTCGAACGATATACACGCGGCAGGTCGGCTGTCCGTTGGCCCCCCTCTCCGAGGCGGGGCCCTTTTTTCTGGGCCTTCTAGTCGGTCCGGGGCTCATTTGGAGAACAGCGTCCTTGTTGCCGAGATGCGAATGCGTGAGAACCATACAATCGCCGTAGCACAAGAGGACATGAAAACGATAATTAGCGCGGCACTTGTTTTGCAGATTTCTCCAACGAGCAGATAACTATTCAAGTCATTCTTGGATCTGGCTCATATTTCGCGGAAGGCGAAATGGGATGTAGATAACAAATCGAAACATACAGATTCGGAGGTTTGGGCATCATGGAACGAAGAAGACAATTGATTTCGGCGACGCTCCTGGTGGGGCTTATGATAACGACGTTCAGCAACGGTCTTAGCTCATTCGCGCAACAGCGAGATTACGGTCGGCCCGGCGGGAATCCGGCGGCAAATCGTCTCACCGGGACCTACCAGCTGGATGCTGCGCGTAGCGACAACGTGGTGAGGGCCGCCAGGCTGGCCACCCGTGGTCTTAGCGCTCAGGAACAAGAGCGTCTTCGACAGTTGATTTCGCGCCGCCTCGCAGCTCCCGAAATGCTTGCTATCAAGCGGCAGCGGCGTAATGTAACCGTCGCCTCCTCTCTCGCTCCGCAGGTGACCTTTGAAGCAGACGGCCGCGACAGGGTGGAGCAAACGCCTCGCGGACGTAACGTGCGAGTCAACGCCTCGCTGAATGGGGATCAACTTGTAGTCAGCTCAACAGGCGAACGAGGTAATGATTATCGCGTGAGCTTTAATGTGCTGGGCTACGGTCGGGAGCTTCGAGTCACTCGTCGAATAGACATCGAGCGTCTGGCTCAGCCTGTCGTGGTCAACAGCATCTACAACAAGATTTCCGACGTCGCTCAATTAGACTTGTACAACGGGACTTCGCCGGTCGGAAGCAGCCCCAGAGGTCCGGTAAACGGGGCAGGTGTTGAGCTCGTCGCTACCCTAAACAACACGATGACAACCCGACAGGCTCGGGAAGGTGACCGCTTCAGCATGACGGTCCAATCGCCGCCAAACTATGAGCGCGCCATCATCGAAGGCTATGTGTCACGGGCGGACCGTGCGACGCGAGTCTCGGGACGCCCTGAGCTCTCTCTAAACTTCGAGCGCATTCGTATGAGCAACGGCGCGACCTACAGCTTCGATGGCTATATCGTGAACGTGCGAACTCCAAACGGCGAAGACGTTCGAGTCGATAACGAGGGTACGATCTCCGAAAGAGACAGCCAGACCACGCAGACAGTCGCAAGGACCGGGATAGGAGCGGCCCTCGGTGCGTTGGTCGGCGCGATAGCGGGTGGCGGAAAAGGCGCGGCGATCGGCGCAGCGGTTGGGGCGGGCGCCGGTGCGGGTTCCGTTTTTATCCAGGGGCGCGATGATCTCGAACTGGTCAGCGGGACCGAGTTCACAATCCGAGCCACCCCTCCTGGGAATCGGCAGGAGCCTGGGCGGTAG
>DATMCM010000121.1:0-18467 GCA_035558335.1 Blastocatellia bacterium
CTTGGACAAAGACGTCCAGCTCGGCAGCCAGGCTGCGCAGGAAGTCGAGCGTCAGATTCCGCTTCTGAATGACCGGGAAGTTCAGCGATACGTCGCCGACGTGGGTCGAAAGCTGGCTGAAGCAATTCCTGCCGAATTTCAGCATCCCGAGTTCCGATATTCATACAAGGTCACCGACAAAAGAGAAATCAACGCGTTCGCCTTACCAGGGGGCTTTACCTATGTTAATCGCGGTTTGATAGAAGCCGCGTCCAACGAAGGCGAGCTTGCGGGAGTCATTGCCCACGAGATCAGCCATGTGGCTCTGCGTCACGGCACCGCTCAAGTTGCCAAGGCGCAGAAGTATCAAACGCTTGGCGCAATCGCCGGCGTTGCGGGAGCGGTGGTTGGGGGCGTAGGCAATGTGGCTGGGCAGTTAGGACAGATGGGAATCGGCGCTTACTTCCTGAAGTTCAGCCGCGAGTACGAGAAGCAGGCGGACATCCTGGGCGCGCACATCATGGCCAACGCCGGGTACGACCCTCGCGACCTTGCAAACATGTTTCGGACGATCGAGCGCACCAGCGGCGGCGGCGGCGGACCTCAATGGATGAGCGATCACCCCAACCCCGGCAATCGCTATGAGTATATTGTGAAAGAAGCCGAGCTGTTGCGAGTCGCTCATGCGAACGTCGATCCGAGGGAGTTCACCGAAATACGGGCGCGGTTGCGAGATTTGCCGACCGGCCGATCGGGCGAGATCTCAAGGAACGGCGGCGGTGCAAGGAATCCGTCCACAAGCGGAATGCCCGCACCTTCGGGACGAGTCGATTATCCGTCAGGACGCTTTCGCACCTACACCGAAAACAATCTGTTCAGCATTGCAGTCCCCGAGAACTGGCGGGAGCTGCGGTTGGGTGACTATGTCACGTTTGCACCGGAAGGCGGCTACGGCGAGGTTCAGGGCCAGTTCGTGTTCACTCACGGCGCCCAAATCGGAATGAGCCAGGTCAACCACCGAACGCTTCGGCAGGCAACGGATGAGTACTTATACAACCTCTCGCAGGGTAACCGGAATATGCGCAGATACAGCGAGTACCAGCGGGAAAGCCTTGCCGGGCATGAAGCACTTTCAATCGTGCTGACCAATGTTTCGGAGGTGAGCGGCCAAACCGAGTTTGTTACCATCTACACCGCGCTGCTTAGGAACGGAAATCTGCTCTACGTCATCGCGGTCGCGCCGGAGCGCGACTATCAGGGTTACCAGCGCGTCTTCCAAAGCATCGTTAGAAGCATGCAAGTCAACGGCTGAGTCGCGGTTTTGGTTAGGCAGACAGCAAAGAGGCTCGCTTTTCGCGAGCCTCTTTTGCCTTTGCGCTTAGGGCAGAGCCCAGGTGTTCTTTACTTCTGAGGCAGCGCCGGCTCGGCCAGCTTGCAGTCCACGGTAAGCGACTTTAAGAAAGCGAGCAGGTCTCGCCGTTGATCTTCGGTGATCGTGCGCTTCTCGAGGTTCTTCTTGTCCAAATACTCGTTTGGCTTTCCGCCGGCAAGCATCAGGTCCACGGCCTCCTCCAACGTCGCCACGCTGCCGTCGTGGAAGTAAGGCGCGGACTTGGCGATGTCGCGAAGGGTCGGGGTCTTGAAAGCGCCGGTGTCCTGAGGATTGTTGGTGACCTTGAATCGACCCACGTCAGGCTCGGGTTGATCCATGCCGATGCCCACGTTGTGATACTGCTGATCGGTGACCAGCACTCCATCATGGCAGTTGGTGCACTTCGCTGTTTTGAAGACCTCAAATCCGCGCTTCACGTCTTCGCCGACCGCCGACTGATCGCCCGCTTGCCAGCGATCATACGGAGTATTGCCGCCGATGATTGTGCGCTCGTAAGCGGAGATTGCCTGCATGATGTTGTCGGCGGTCGCATCGCCGCCGAAAACCTTCTGGAACTGGGCGTGGTAGCCCTGAAGCGCGTTGATCTTGCCGACAATCTCCGCCTCGTGGTCCTTCGCTCCCATGTTTCCTCCGGTCCAGGCGGCCATCGCTTGCTTCTCGAGTGAGGGACTGCGGCCATCCCAATAGAACTGCTTTTGGTAGCCGATGTTCCACAGCGTAGGGCTGCTGCGCGGAAGCTTCTTGTCAAAGGCGCCAACCGCCTTGGGAAGCCCGTCGGTCAGCCCGTGTTCGCAAACGTGACACGAGTAGCAGGACCGCGAGTCGTCGCCGCTCAGCCGCTTGTCGAAAAACAACTGGCGCCCGAGCGCCACCTTCTCGGGCGTCATCGGGTTGTCGGCCGGAACCTCCATCGCTTCGTAGGTCGGAAGCCCGGGCGGGATCGGTTGAATATCCGGCTTGTACTCCGATGTCCCGGCCGGCTGGCACGCGGTCAGCGCCGCAGCCGCGCTGATCAGGATAAGTAAAGCAACGATACTTACAATCTTCTTAGCTGGCATGTTTCTTATCATCCGGCATCCCTCCTTCGGAATACGTAACGTAGACCTGCTGTAGACGCGCGATTCCAGGAAATCGCGGTTAATCGAGGCCACACCAGGACTGGCAACTCAGCCGTCCGAGCTTCAAACTCGCGATCTCACTGCTCGCCCGGTAGACATTGCGGTAGAACCGGCACACCCAGATGTGGGCCGGGGTTGTTGAGCGCAACCCGCAGCGCAAGCCCCAGCGCCGCGCGAGTTTCTTCCGGCGTTATGATCGCATCGACGAAGCCCCTAGCCGCCGCGAACCGCGCATCCAGCTCTCGCTCGTACTTCGCTCGAACCCGTTCCATCTCGGATTTCATTTCGGAGTCAGGCTCGCGATCCTCGAGGCGTAGGTTCTCGATCTCAGCGCTGAATAATGCCATCACGGCCGAGTCCCCTTCCATCACCGCCATTCGTCCCGTCGGCCAGGTGAAAACAAAATCGGGATCGAACCCTTGACCAGCCATCGCATAGTAGCCCGCGCCAGAAGCGTGATTGATCGTCAATACGATCTTGGGCGCAGTTGCAGTTGCCATCGCTTCCACGAAACGCGCACCTGCACGAATGATCCCTGAGTGCTCTGCCTCGGTGCCGACCATGAAGCCCGACACATCCTGCAGAAAGAGCAGGGGAGTAGCATGCCTGTTGCACGTCTCGATGAAGTAGGCGACCTTCTCGGCCGAGTCAGTATAAATGATGCCGCCAAACTTTGGCGGGGTTCCAGCCGCCCCGCGAATCAGGCCTCGCTGGTTGGCTATGATTCCGACCGGGATCCCTTCGATGCGACCGTAGCCTGTGATCATCTCCCTGGCGTAGTCCGCCTGAAACTCATCCAGCTCGCCGGCGTCGAGCAGACATGCGAGCAAGTCGCGAGTGTCATAGGCGCTGCGGTGATCGGCCGGCAGGATGTCGTAGATATCGGTCGTTGGACGGAGGGGTGGGCGGGGCTCTCGGATCTGTACGCGCAGCGAGAGAGGCGCGGGTAGTTCAGTCACCAGATCCCGAAGCTTTGTGATGCACTCCTCGTCGTTCTTGGCGCGGTAGTGCGCGACTCCTGAAATCTCATTATGAGTCCGCGCCCCTCCAAGGGTCTCGCTGTCTACGGTCTGGCCGACTGCGCCCTTGACCAGATTCGGTCCTCCGAGCCCCATGAAAGAGGTGCCCTCGACCATAATGATGAAATCCGAAAGCGCCGGCAGGTATGCGCCGCCGGCAACACATTGGCCCATCACCGCGGCAAGCTGAGGCACTCTGAGGTAGCGCCTCATAACCGAGTTGTAGAAGAAGATTCTCCCGCCGCCGTACTGGCCCGGGAAGACCCCGCTCTGGTAGGGAAGATTCACGCCCGCCGAATCGACGAGGTATATGATCGGAACTCGCGAGCGCATCGCAATTTCCTGAGCACGCAGGACTTTGCGAACCGTTTCGGGCCACCACGAGCCGGCTTTGACGGTTGCGTCGTTTGCAACGACGATGGCTTCGCGACCGGTGACCAAGCCCATTCCGACGACAACTCCGGCGGCCGGAGCCTGGCCGTCGTACTGGTCGTATGCGATCAGCAAACCGATCTCTTGAAAGAAAGAATCTTCATCGAACAGAAGCCGTATCCGCTCACGAGCAGTCAGCTTGCCCCTTTTGTGCTCCCGCTCACGACGCTGCGGACCTCCTCCCTCACGCAAGCGTTCTTCAAGCGTCTTTAACTCCTCGACCAGCTTCTCGAAGCGCTCTCGATTTGTGTTCGTGGTCAGCGTTTCCATATCCGAGGCGAGATTGGTGCGATAAGGAACAGCAAGAATAGCAACGAGCGCAAGACGTGACAAGCTGACCAAGATCCTCGACCCTTTGCTTTCGCTTTCGCTTGTTGTGCACGGATGGTTCTGGAATAATCTTGATGACCCGTGATCAAGTCGAAATGCGTCGCCATGGACTCCGTCACCACCGGGGTCCGCTCTTTCGGTAAGGCGTAGAGATGTTCTCCTTCAAGACTCCAACACTCAAATCATCCGTCGTTCTTGTTGTTGTTTTAAGCACGTTCCTCGCAGCGAGCGGGTCGGTTCTGCAGGCAGGGAAAGGGGGATCGGCCGCCTCTCGGAGGATCGTGACGCTGAACGTAATCGCGCACGCGCCCGAGGGCAGACAGGTCACGAGAGAGGACTTTGACCTTTATGATTCGGGGACGGCGCAGGAGATTGAGAGTTTTGCGCGCCTGGACACTGGCTCGCGGATAGTCCTCATGGTGGATGGCAGCAGCAATCTTAGAGCTGAGCCCGCCGCCTTACAGAAGGCCGTCGAAGCGGTGGTCAGTGAGCTCTACGCCGACGATCAAATGATGATCGTCGGGTACAACGAGGCGGCTGAGATTATTGAGGATATGACTCCCGATCTGAAACTCCTGGAGGCGGCGTCCAGTAAGCTCACGCGCAAGGGATTTCCCAACCTGTTCGACGCGCTCATTGCTGTAACCGACGCGCTAAGCCACCAGGCCAAAAGCGGGATCGAAAAGCGAGCCATCATTCTAATCAGCGACGGATACGATAGTGAAAGCAAGACCAAGTTCGACGACGCTCTGCGCGCGCTCCAGGACGAGAACATTGTGCTGTACGCTATTCAGACGCCCGATCGAACCCGCGGAGCGCTGCTGCGCGACAAGCCTAAACCACCGATGGCGCTCGAGCGGATAACCGAAGGCACTGGAGGCACAATCTTTCCTTTCGACAAAGTGGCTGGCGCGGCAAAGACCATAGCCGACGACTTGCGAAAGAACTGGTATAGGCTTGTTTATGCTCCCTCGGGCATCAACACTATCAACGTACGGCGACTCCTTCTGATGTCCCACGACCCCAAGATTGAGCTTCGAACCAAGGGCTCGCATCCGAGCAAATACCACTCGAACTGAGATCCAGGACCCTCGAAGTTTCCCCGAATAAGAGAGGTTTCCGCGATTTTGAAAGGTTTCCCCGACGTGTCTGTGCAAAGAGTAAAGGCACCGGAACAAGTCCCGGTGCCTCTTTGGCCCCTCAGGTTGTATCTAGCGAGCATCTTGGTAGGTGATGCTCTCAATATGGTCAGAACTAGAGCAATCAACGTGCCGATGCCGGTGGAAGAGAGGGTGTGCGGCGTAACTGTTCCATCATTGATGGCAAGGTCTTTTCAGAATAGTTCGCGCCGTTAGTTATTCATACACGGCGTGAAAAAATTGCCGGGTGTGGTGAAAATACTGCTAGCTTATCGTACAGCGAGATTGGCTTCTGTACGCTCCAAATACAAACTCGCAATTGAGTTTCGATGAGAGATGGCCAGTAGGATTCCTAGCATCCCAAACGATGTTATCAGCGACCAACCTCCGTGACTGACGAAGGGTAGCGTTATTCCCGTCATTGGCAGAAGCCTTAATACTCCTCCTATGTTGACGACTCCCTGAAACGCGATGAATCCAGTGAGCCCCGCCGCGAGGAGCTTTGTGAACATATCCTGAGCGCTAATACTAATCGCCGTCCCTCCAAACACAAGCACTCCGACCGCAAGCAGAACGGCGAGACCTCCGGCAAGCCCTGTCTCCTCTGAAATGGCAGCGTAGATAAAATCCGAGTCCGAGATTGGCACGGTTTCTGGAAACCCGAGCCCCAATCCTTCGCCAACGATTCCGCCCTCGTTGACACCGAACAGGCCCTGCGAAGGCTGAAGCACTTTATCAAACCAGGCTTCGCTATTTCGTCGCCTGATTTCTTGCGGGTCGTTGGGATCGGGCTGCAGCTTCTTGAGCTGAAGATATCGCTCATAGTCGGGCTTCCACCACCACGTATCCGGACTCGGTGGCTCCCAAGTGTGTTGCCACTGATAGAACCTGAAATACACTCGTCGCGGAATCCCAAGACCTGCTTTGGCCGTGGAAGCAGCGTAAAACGCCCCAAAAAGCACCGCGACCAAAACCACCGCGTACACAAGCTGGCCGGTCTTTCGAACCGCGATAACATAAAGCATCAAGTACACACCGAAGAAGACCATCATCTGGCCAAAGTCAGACAACGCGAAAAACGGAACCACGGGCATCGCCGCAATTACAACAAACGGCAGGAGATACCTGGAGGGTGGCAACCCCCAGCGGGTGAGCCGCAGATGACGATAAGTGTCTGCAAGCATTCCAGCGAAGCTAACCAGAAAGAGAATCTTTACTCCCTCCCAGGGAGTCGTTTGCCCGAGAAACTTGCCTTCCGCGCTAAAGGCCAACACTAGAATTGCAAACGGCAACAGGGTGGCAAGTCCGATGATCAGCGCGTGACGCTGAAGCCACAGAAGCACAGTGTCGTTCTTGAAGACCTGAAACGCGATGGCCATAAAGAGAAAGGCTGCTATCGGAATGTAAGTGTTTGCAGACTTTAGTATGTCGCCAAACGAATACTCGTACACGGGTAGCTTCGCGACTGCCGGTTTGCTGGGAACCGCGCTGGGCGAACCAAACATAAAAGCCTTCTTCCCGTCGTCGTAGCCGGTTTGGATATTCAGCAGCCTGACTGTCTGGGCTTTAGCCTCGCGGGCCTTGGAACGCGCGGGGCCGCGTGCGCCGTATTCGGGGTCCGAGAAAAGCCGGTATTGCATCAACTGTCCGAACGCAAACAAAAAGATGGCGGCCGTGAGCACCAGCATCTCGCCGCGGAAGCGTTGTCTGCGCGTGAGCCAGAAAAACACCGCTCCGGTCGGAACCAGAAAAGCGATGTCTCTGGCGGCGACCGTCCGGCTGGGGTTGTAGCCGCGTAGTCCTCCCGACCAGATCACCGCCACATAACCCAGAAACGCCGCTCCAAAGATGGCGCTCATAAGCAGCAGGTGAAGCGATGGACTTGTGCGACGAAGTTTCACGGTTTTATTTCTGCCGTCCTTAGCGTGGCGGGGCGCCACTCTTGATGTAACCGAGCGACGCAGCCTTTGCTACGAGCCTGGCTGCGATCGGAGCTGCCGCCTTCGCACCTTGTCCCCCGTTTTCGACAAGCACCGCGAAAGCGATCTTTGGATCCTCGGCGGGCGCAAAACCGATAAACCACGAATCCGTCCAGCTTTCCGTTTTGTAGTGCGCATCGCCGTCCTTGTCTATGTAGTCAACCACCGGCTTCCCTTGACGGTCGTAATCAAAGACATCGCGATCAGCAGTCCCGGTTTTGCCACCTGCGGTGATCCGTCCGCCCATCGACGCGAACGCGCTCGCGGCCGTGCCTCGTTCGACCACCGAACGCATCAGCACGCGAAGCTGGGCGGCCGACGGAGCAGAGATAAATGGACCTATTACTTTTCGAGTACTCCCAACTTCGAAGGTCGGCCCAACAAAGGCGCCGTCCGGGCTCGCGGCCGTCGCTGCCAGCAAGGCCATCGACATCACTGAGAAGTCGTCATAGCCCTGACCGAAGCTTTGAAGCGCCACGTCGTAGCTGGTGACCTTGGACGACAGATTCATCCTCGCAATCGGTGGGGCAAATACGTAGTCGAGGTGGTCCTTGTCGCCGTGCAATGTCTGCCACAAGTCGAGCGAGCGCGCCGCGGTTTGCGCGGGAGAAGCCGCAAATCTGAGTCTTGCTGCATAGCTCGCCAGCCGTTCCTTGCCAAGCTTCAATCCGAGCTGTGCGAAGTACTGATTGCAAGAGACTCTAAACGCATCCGCGAGCCCAATGGTCCCGTGCACTTCGCCGCCAAAGTCCCTGATCGGCCGGTTCGAACCTGGCGGCGTGAATCCCTCGCCACGACAGGTGAACCGCTCGGCGGTGACTCCAGTGTCAATCGCGACAGCTGCTACGAAGACCTTGAAGGTCGAACCCGGACGGTAATAGAGGGACGAGCCGCCGGTAACGAGCGTCCCGAGCGCTCGATTCACCAGCGGGCTGAGAGGCTGAGTTCTGAAGTCCTCGGCTTGCTCGCTCATTTTCAACCAGGCATCTTCAAGGGTGATTGCCCTCGGATCGAAGCTTGGAGCCGACGCCATGGCCAGCACTTCATTGTTGGGCAGCAGTAGAACCAGGGCCGCCGCGGGCTTTCCAGTAGCTTGAATCAGACTAAAAGCCTCGCGTTGAAGGGCTACGTCAACAGAGACGCGCAGGTCCTCTCCGACTGGTGTGGGCGATTGCATCCGATTTAGCGTGCTTGCGGGCTTCGTGAGCCAATCGCGATAAGCCGACTCGATCCCGCCTGCGCCGTAGATGAAATCCGAATAGCCGGTTACGTGAACCGCCGCCGCGCCGAGCGGGTATTCGCGGGTGATGACGCCGGCGTCGGAGCGATATCTTATCAATGCGTTCTCGAGCTTGCCGCTTCGGTCGAGCACCCAGCCTTTGAGTCCGCTCTCGGCGAGCCTGAGATTGCGAGCGTCGAGCCGCTTCGCTCGGTTGAATGTGGAGTCCTTATTCGAATCAGCCCAGAATACCCAGTAGGAATGAAACCCAAGCACCGAAACCAGCAGGCACACAAACAGAACCCTCAGCCATCGAATCCATTGGTTGGTTTCCGAGGGTCCAAACCGGCGCTCGACATCGGGTGCTTCATTAGCGGCTGGCGCGGGATTGCGATGCCGCCACGCCGCCCATGCGAGCAACAGCATCAACGAGATTCCGATAGTGACGAAGATGATTGTGAGGATGAAGGGGATCAGCATACGATGACTTGCGCGCTTGTACAGATGCGAGTTAGTCCAGCGACGTTGCGTCTCGGCCGAGTGGAAATACCTCCTCCCGGAGTCAGGCGAGACCGGAGACGCTGAGCGCGATATCACCGAGCCGAATGACATCGCCGGATCTCAGCGAGTGAGCCTCGTTTGCGGTCACCGGCGTTTCGTTGACAAAGGTTCCATTCGCGCTTGCCAGATCGGCAACTACAACCTCTCCTGAGGCCCTCAGCGCAACCGAACAGTGAATGCGCGAAATACTCGAGTCGTCAATTCTCACCGCGTTGCCGGCGGCGCGCCCTATGCAGACTGGCGATCCCTTCGATTCCAGCGCGATTCGATACCCATGCCCTTGTGCGTCCTCCAAAACCAAAGTCGCCTTTACTACCTCGTTGCGTGACGCACGCGCGTTCTCCGTCGACTGTTCGGCGCCCCGCTTCGATGTTTCACTATCGCCCGAGAACTCCAGCTTCACTACTATAGTCTTAGCGAACACATCGCGGGCTACTTCAACGTCAATCGGCCCTGAGGTCTGATAGCGCCTGTTGTTTATGTACTCGTGAACTGTGCCGGTTAATTCCTTACCCATCGCTTCCATGTACTCCGCCGTCAGACCCGAAGTTTCCTCGTAGGTGAGAAGGACCCGAAACCGATTAGGAGCTACTCGCCCCAAACCCTTCCCGGCTTCTCTAAGGTTGGATTCAATAGCGCGTTCGATTCGGGCGGTAAGATCACTGAGCTGTCCAGCACCAAAGGCCGGCTGACTTGAAGATGCGAGCTTGCTGTCGAGTTTGGAACCGAGCCGCTCCAGGATTCGTCTCGCGACTCCTTCAGCCTTGTCGAGGGCGGTGTCGTTCTTGTCGGCCATTGGTCGAGAGTATAACAGGCGGCATTGGCTCGAACACCAGCGACAGCGAGCTTGCCGTTTGTACGCTACCTTGAATGTCCATCTCGCGCTCACTATACTGCCCAACTATGTCCGACTCCGATGTAACCATAAGGGAATGTGTTTCGGTCGAGGATTTCCAACAGTGCATAGAGCTCGAGCGCAAGGTTTGGAGGGACGACGACATCGGCATTATGCCGATCAGGTTGTACATGATCTCAAAAGCGTGCAAGGCTCCGACGATCGGCGCCTTTGACGACGCCGGCGGTCTGGTTGGTTTTGTACATACGTCGCTTGGTCTGATCGGGAAAAATGTTGTTTATCATTCGCACCTTGCGGCGGTGGTCGAAGCTCGCAGGCACAAGGACATCGGCCGTCGTATGAAACTCGCGCAGCGGGATCGTGCGATCGCAGCGGGAATTCCATTGATCATCTGGACTTTCGATCCGCTGCAATCTCGCAACGCGCATCTGAACATCAACAAGCTCGGCGCCATTATTCGCCGGTACGAAGTCAACTACTACGGCGAAGGGTTGTCATCGGTCTTTGGCGCGGGAGTCCCCTCGGATCGTGTTTTCGCCGAGTGGTGGGTGTCGTCGCCCCGAGTCAAGGCCGCCCTGGCGGGGGCGAGCCCGATGGCTTCACCAAGGGATGATTTAATTGTGATCCCTGATGACGTCGAGGCGGTGAGCCAGCGTCCGACGGACGACCATCTGAAGTGGCGGATGCGGGTACGCGAAGAATTTGAGGAACGCCTCGGTCGCGGACTGATCGCACGAGGCTTCGAACGAGATCAGCAAAACGGCGAAAGCCGGTATCTCTTTGGAAGGGATGAAGAACAGTTTCACTTTACCGACTATGGCGCAATCACAACGAACCGGTGATGCAGCACGTGACGCGTCAGAAGTATCGGGCAGCGATGTGTTGCTCCATCAATTAGACTCGAGTTATGACACTACAACTTGAAAGAATTGAGTTAAGAGAGATCGAGTTGCCGCTCAAGTGGCCGTTCGAGACAAGCTTTGGACGAACGACGGTGCGGCGAATGATGATCATCCGGGTTTTCGACAAATCGGGCGCTATCGGCTACGGCGAATGCACCGCTCCCGAAGACCCATTCTACAACCACGAGACCATCGAGACGGCTTGGCTGATCGTGACCGGTTTCGTTTGTCCGTTGCTCTCAGCCGCGCGGGTTCAAAGCGCGGAAGACGTAAACCAAGCGCTGTTGCGCATTCGCGGAAACCGCATGGCTAAGGGCGGAGTCGAAGCGGCGATCTGGGATCTTGAAGCGAAGATGGCTAACAAGCCTCTGTGGCGCCACCTCGGTGGTACGCGCACCGAGATAGCGTGCGGAGTCTCGATCGGCTTGCAGAGGACAACCGAGGCATTGCTGGACAAGGTCGGTGTCGAACTGCAAAGCGGTTATCAACGAATCAAGATCAAGATTGCCCCCGGCCGAGATGTCGAGCTGGTCAAGGCCGTTCGTTCGAAATTCCCCGATATCCGACTCACCGTGGATGCGAACTCTGCCTACACGCTTGCCGACACTGATCTGCTGAAGCAGCTTGACGAGTACAATCTGATGATGATGGAGCAGCCTCTTACGCCGGGCGACCTTGTGGACCATGCGAAGCTTCAGCGTGAACTCAAGACGCCTTTGTGTCTGGACGAGTCAATCCTGACGGTCACGGACGCCCGCCACGCAGTCGAGCTGGGCTCGTGCAAGATCATCAACGTCAAGCTTGGCCGGGTTGGAGGACACTCCGAAGCACGCTCAATTCAAGAATACTGCCGCAGTCGTAACATCCCGGTGTGGTGTGGTGGAATGCTCGAATCCGGAGTCGGGCGCGCGCATAACATAGCGATGTCTTCGCTGGCCGGGTTCACATTGCCCGGAGATGTTTCGGCTTCGGCGCGCTACTGGGAAGAAGACATCATCGATCCGCCGGTTAGGGTCAGCCCGCAGGGAACGATTCAAGCGCCGGCTGGTCCCGGCATCGGCTACGCAGTAAACGAGCAGCGGATCGAGTCTTTGACCAAGAGAAGGGAAGCGCTGGCGTTGTAACTTTGGCGATTGCCTTGCTCGAGGGGCGGATACCGAGAGCATCATCAAACGGCAGCTGCAGCTTTTGTTCTGAAACGCGAGGACTTCATGGCAGGATTTGAGGGAAGGGCAGCAATCGTGACAGGCGGCTCGCGGGGAATCGGGCGCGCGATAGTCAAGGAGTTGGCCGCGCGCGGCGCAAACGTGGCTTTCAGCTACAGCCGAAACAAAGATTTGGCTGATCAGTTGGTGGCTGAAATCGAGGCGGCCGGTCGGCGCGGGGTTGCGTTTCAAGCTGATGTTACCGACGCCGATGCTGCGGAGAAGATGGTGCGCGCGGTGAGGAGTGAACTGGGGTCAGTCGATTATCTCGTCAACAACGCGGGCATCACTCGCGACAAACTCATTATGATGATGAGCGAAGATGACTGGGACGCGGTACTTGACACGAACTTGAAGGGCGTCTTCAATGTTACCAAACCTGCCGTGTCGGTTATGGTGCGGCAACGCCGCGGAGCAATCCTCAACATTGCGTCGATAAGCGGAGTAGTCGGGATGGCGGGTCAGACGAACTACTCGGCCTCGAAGGCCGGGCTGATCGGTTTTACAAAGGCGCTTGCCAAGGAAGTCGCCCGCCGAAGCATCACCGTCAATGCGTTGGCTTTGGGCTTGATTGAAACCGATATGACGAGTACTCTCGCCGACGAATACAAGAACAAGATGATCGATCAAATACCGCTCGGCCGATATGGAACCGTGGAAGAAGTCGCGCGCATCGCTGCGTTTCTGTTATCGGATGACGCGCTGTACATCACTGGGCAAGTCGTACAAGCCGACGGTGGGCTGGCAATTTAGGAGACTCAGCAAGCCTCGGTGTTTATTAAACCCTTCTCGAGCCGTCCCTGGACTGAATATCTGCGACAACTCCCTACTCGATCGTTACTTTTAAGAAGACAGTCTGACCCTTTCGCTCGACTTCGATGAGATACTCACCCGGCTGAAGGCCCCTTGCCGCGTTTACAAGATCCTCGGCGCTTTTGACCTCGGTTTGGTCAAATCCATGGATCACATCGCCGTGCTGCACGCCCGCGTCGGCTGCCGCACTATTTGGCTGGACCGCGACGACCAGTGCACCGCTCGGCGTCCTGGGCTTTGGCTTCATCTCCGCAGCCATTTCCAGAGTGAGAGTTCGAGCTTGAATGCCAAGTCGGCTTTGTTGAACTGTTCCGCCGTCGTCACCGCCTTCGTCACGCGGCAAGACGCGAGCGCTCATATCGGCTGGGCGCTCAGCAAGCTCAACCGTGACTGACTGCGGCTGACCTTTGCGTATGAAGTCAACACGGGCTTGCTGACCGACTGCAGTCGACGCGACGGCGTCTGTCAGCTCCTGCGCAGCCTTGACCGGCTTCCCGTTGAATGCCGTGATCACGTCCTTGGTCTGCAATCCAGCCCTTCCCGCGGGGCTGTTGGGATCCGGGACGCCGCTTATGAAGACGCCGGAGTTCGGCTCGACGCCAACCGCATGCGCGTGAGCTTGATCCAGGTCGTTAACAAGCACGCCCAGATAGCCGCGACTGACTTTGCCGTTCTCGACGAGCTTTGGAAAAACCGCTCGCGCCGCATTCGACGCGATTGCGAATCCGATCCCGATGTTGCCCTGGTTGAATGGGCCACCGGTCAGGATCATCGTATTGATCCCGATGACTTCGCCCTTCATGTTGACGAGCGGACCGCCCGAGTTGCCCGGGTTGATCGAAGCGTCGGTTTGTATGAACTTGCTGAACATCTGGTTGTTGCGCTGATCGCGAAGCTCGCGCCCTGTCGCGCTCACGATGCCGGCGGTCAACGTCTGTTGAAGTCCGAACGGGCTGCCCAGCGCAAGCACCCAATCTCCTTGTTCAACTTCACTCGAGTCACCCAGCCCGACGGTCGGAAGACCGGTCGCGTCGATCTTAATAACTGCTAGATCGGTTCCCATGTCTTTACCGATCACCGTTGCCTTGAACTTGCGGCCATCGGCGAGCGTCACATTGATCTGTGTTGCGTTGCCAACGACGTGATTGTTGGTGAGGATGTACCCGTCTTCGGTCACGATGAACCCCGAGCCCGCGCCTTCGCGCCGTTGGCCTCTAGGCTCCGAGAATCCGAACGGATCGAGTTGAGATGGATCCGCCTGAGTGCGCTCGACTACGTCAACGTAGACCACCGCCGGCTTGACGGACCTGGCCACCTCCCGAAACGAGTTTGAGAGCTCGGTTGGAGAGGGCGCCCCGTTTGTTGAAGCAGCACGTGCCTCCGGAAGTACCGGAACATTTGGCCGGCCCTTGTGGTAAGTGCCCTGAATGACTGCGACTGCTATCACCAGCGCGGCAACAACAAACACACTGAGCCCTATCCAGAGCCCGCGCGAGCCACCGCGCTGCCTTAGCGACCCAGGGCCGCGAACCTGTCCCTCAAACCCCTTCTCGTTCTGAATCTCGTCCATTGCTTCTTGTATCCTTTCAACGGGCGTAAGCCTAAATGAAAGATTAACGAAGGGTAGCCGTTGGCGCAACCAGGCGGGGCAAACGGATCCGGGTAGTAATGACTTTGCCGGATTGAAAGCAAGAAGGGTTCTGACAGCAGAGCAACGCAGACGAAGAGTCGATGCAACGTAACACCATCGACTCTTGTGTCTGAGCGGTAGCGAATCAATCAAATGTAAGACTCGCCGAATCCCGAAGCTGCGTTCACACCGGGTCAGAGAACAGCGAACCGGACTGCGCCTCGCCCATTCGTCGCGATCGAGTCAACCCGTAGACTTTTAGCTGGCGATAGAGCGTGCTCGGTGAGATGCCGAGTATTTCGGACGCCTTGCCTTGGTGCCATCCAGTCTGTTCGAGCACCGCGAGAATCTGCTTTCGCCTCAGTTCATCCAAACTGCCGGTGTTGGACTCGGCGTCGCCGGGTGAGGTTGCGGCCATCAAGCGATGAGTACGCAACTCCAGCGGCAGATCCTCGGCTTGTATCTCTTCAGACGACGCAAGAATGACAGCGCGTTCGATGACGTTGCGAAGTTCGCGGACGTTGCCCGGCCAGTCGTAATTCATCAACACATCCATGGCCTCCTGGCTCAGCCGCGACGCGCTGCCCTTGCTGACGCGTGCGAGGAAGTGTTCGGCGATCGAAGGAATGTCCTCCGGGCGTTCCTTCAGAGACGGCAACTTTATCGTAAAGTTGTTTATTCGAAACATCAGGTCGCTACGAAACTTGCCCTCCGCCACGTACTGATTCAAGTCACGATTGGTCGCGGCAATAAACCGCACGTCGACATCCACCTTTTTGGTCCCGCCGACGCGATAGAACGACTGGGATTCGAGAACGCGGAGGAGCTTGGCTTGAAGCGTCATGCTCATCTCCCCGATCTCATCAAGAAACAACGTCCCGCCGTGCGCAAGTTCGAGAAGTCCGAGCTTACGCTTACGCGCGCCGGTGAACGCTCCTGCCTCGTAGCCGAACAACTCCGACTCGAGCAATGTCTCCTGAATCGCGGCACAGCTGATATCGATGAACGGCCCATTTTGCCGCTGCGAGAAGCAGTGAATGGTATTCGCGACGAGCTCCTTGCCTGTGCCAGAGTCTCCGGTCACCAGCACCGTAGCGTTCGACGACGCCACTTTTCGCACCAGCGATATGACATCCTGCATCTTCTGACTGCTGATAACAATGTCTGGCGCCTTTTCCTTATAAGTCAGCCGTGATTGAAGAATCAGATTCTCGCGTCGAAGCAGCCGCTTCTCGTAAGCTTTGTTGATTATCGCTTCGAGCTCGCGGATGTGACACGGCTTAGTCAGGTAGTCATAAGCGCCGAGTTTCATCGCTTGAAGCGCAGTCTCGACGGTCGCGTGGCCGGTCATCATCAGCACCTCGGGCGGCTGCTCCTGCTGGCGGAGTTCGCGTAGAACCTCCAGCCCGCTTCGACCCGGCATCATTATGTCGAGCAACGCGACGTCAAACTCGTTGTCGCGCCCGGCGGCGATTGCCGCTTCGGCTTCGTGAACCAGAGTCACCTCGTGGCCCAGCCTTGATAGCTCTCGTTGAAGAACGAGTCCGAGATTCTTCTCGTCCTCGGCGATCAGAAGTCTTATGCTTACGTGTGAACTCACAGTGCTCCCTCCATTTCGAGTGTCTCGGCGAACTCCCCGGGTTGCGTCTGTTGCCCGATCATCTCGTGATCAATGGGAAGCAGGACCCGAAAGGTTGTGCCTTCCCCTTCGATAGAATCGACTTCTATTCTGCCGCCGTGCTCCGAGACGATTCCGTAGCAAACAGACAGGCCGAGGCCCGTTCCTCGTCCAAGGGGTTTGGTGGTGAAGAAGGGGTCGAAGATCTTTGGCAAATGCTCGGCCGGTATTCCCGTGCCGGTGTCGCTGAACTGCACGCACACCGCGCGCTCAGTTTCGGTGTCGTGCCAGCCGGTCCGAATCGTCAACCGGCCGGCGCCCTCCATCGCGTCGAAAGCGTTCGAGATAAGCGCGATGAATATCTGTTTCATTTGTCCGCTGTTAACGTAAACTGGCGTCAGCGAGTAATCGAGCTCTTTTGAGAGATTCAACTTGCCCAGCTTCGGATGGTGTTTGATTAGCTGAAGCGTTTGCTCGATGATCTGATTCACGTCGGTTGTAAGCTTCTCGGCCTGGCGCTGGTGCGAGAACTCGAGCAGGCTGTTGGTGATCGTTTTGCATCGGAACGCCTCGTCGCGGATGATCTGCAAGTATTCACCGAATTCTTCATTCAGATTGGCGCTGTCGATGTCTTCAACACGAGCAGTCAACGCCTCCGAGCATGCGGCTATGGTGGCAAGCGGGTTGTTGATCTCGTGGACTACTCCTGCAGCGAGTCTTCCGATAGATGCGAGTTTCTCCGCGTGGATCACGGCCTCGTTCATTTTCTTCTGTTCGGTTACGTCTTCACCGACGGTGATTACGTGAGTGACTTCGGCGTTATCAACCCGCATAGGAATCTTGCTGATCTTCCAAACCTTTCGCTGGCCATCAAACCAGGATTCCTGCTCGACACGAACCATGTCACCGTTTCGGAAGACTCCGGTGAATTCGTCTTCAAGCACTCTTCGCGGCCGGCGGGCAAGCACATTGAAGACGTTGCGACCAAGGACCTGTTCGCGATTGATTCCAAGTCCGCCCAATTCGCGATTGCGATTCCAGGCAACGATCCGCATGTCGCGGTCGACGACGTACAGCGAGACGGGCAGGGAATCGATGATCTTTTCAGTGAAGCGTTTTTGCTCTTCGGCTTCGCGGGTGCGTTTTGAAACTTCGACGGCGAGGTTTATCGAGGTGTCCTTGGTCCGCCGGTACAGTTCTGTGTTTCTGATCGCCAGGCTAAGTTGTTGAGCGACTGCGCCCAGCAGCTTCTGATCATCTACGGTGACCGCTCGCGCCGAGTAACTCCCGCAAATCAGCACGCCAAGCAGCTTGTCATCGAACATCAAAGGGACGGCAGTCTCGATCGCGATGTTTGAATCGAGCAAAAACAGTTCGACCGATCGTGTTTCGATCGCCGGCTGGATCGCGCATTCTGTGTTTTCCAGATAACGGCTTACTCTTTCTCTACTGTACCAGTCGGAAGTTGTCGACCGTTCGCCGTGCGAGCGGGAGTAAATCGCGGAAGCCAGACCGGCCCCTTCAGTTGAAGGCCGGACCACGACCGCGCACACGTCGCTTTCCAGGCTTTTGCCAACCGTGAACACCGCATAACCCAACAACTCGTCCATCTCGAGCGAGGTCATGAGGTTGTTGCCGAGGTTGTAGACGAACGAGAGTTGGGCAGCGCTTTTCTTGGCCTCGACGTAGAGCCTCGCATTTTCAAGCGCTACACTCAGCTGATTGCAGATCATCGCCAGAATTTCAGTTCGTTGCCAGGCAAATGGAATTCCCCTGTTCGAAAAGAGATAGACCGCGCCGATCTTATCGTTCTTCAACTCGAGGGGCACACACGCCAGCCCGTGGATACTGTCGAGAGCGTCCCACAGGCGCCCTCTTCTGAAGTTGTCGGGGAGCGGTTCGAGAACCAGAGGGGTGCCATTCATTAGCGGAGCAATTTCGCTATGGAGCTCGAGCAACGCGGCTGTGGTCTCCTCGGCAGTATCAAAGCCCTCGGATGCGACTACCGAAATGGCCTCCGAGTCTTCGTCTCGGAGGTAGACTACTCCAGCGCTCGCGCGGGTGTGGCTCAAGAGAGCCGACAGCGTGCCGCGTACAAGCACTTCCGGCTCAAGCGAGCTTGCGAGCGCCGATGAAACTGTGTGCAAGACGTTAAGTTGTTCGAAGCGCTCCGTCCGCTCGCGCTCATAGCGTGATGACCGCAAATGCACCTTCACCCGCGAAAGGAGTTCACCACGCTGGTACGGCTTCGAGATGTAGTCCGTCGCGCCCCGG
>DATMCM010000122.1:0-5318 GCA_035558335.1 Blastocatellia bacterium
CAACCCAGCGAATCCGATGAGGTGGCTGATACTGAGGCCAAGATGTCTGGCGCGAGCAAGCTGACGCTCGTCGATTGCCTCACACCCATCGAGTCGGTGACGGTGCTTGATTCTTGGCGAGTCTGCAAAGATCGACTCGAATACTCGCAAGACCTGATCGACGGCCTCATGCCTGCTGACGTGAACCAGCAATTGCCAGTTCGCATCATGCCACGGCTGCATTCGAGTCTTGAGGTCATCATCGTCGTGGTTGAGCGACTTGCCCTCGATTTTGGTAAGCAGCGGTTCGGCGAGCGCCCGTTGACCTGGTTCCAACCCATCGGCGGTGAACTCTATGCCGACAAACGAGAGTCGATCATTACCCTGGCCCGGCCGGATGCCTGCGACGCGTGGGAGATTGTTGGCCGGCACTAATGCCGCTCGAAGGCGCAGCGGCGTGGCTGGGTCGCTGGCCAGATCCAGGATTAACCGAACCTCCTCCTGTCCCCATAGCGCGCCTACTCCAGCATCATAAACTGTTGTGCACCCCTTCCCCGCCCACTCCCGAGCGAGTCTGGTGCAGTCCCTCAGCTTTTGTTCGAAAGTAAACGGAGGAAAAGTTTCGAAGAAAGGCGCGAATGATGCAGCGCCTACAAGCTCGCCAGTCAGCTCGTGACCGCTCCCGTTTGCCTCGGGCATTCGAGTGCTCACCATATCGAGGCCTCTGTGGTTTACATAAGCTACCTCTGACGATTGCGCCATCACGAAGATCGGATTGGCCATCGACGCTTTATCCAGTTCTTCAGCTGTTAGTGGCATTTCGCCCGGCGCCGATCGCGAAGGATCATACCCAAATGCCAGTACCCATTCTCCGGCGGTCTTGTTACTTGCAACTTCGCCAATCGCGTCGAGCATTTGCTGCCGTCGCGGCGTCGCGAGCGGGGAAACGTTTAGCCAGCGGTATCTGGTCGCAGCGGTCCAGGCAAGATGGACGTGTGGGTCTATGAATCCGGGCATCAAAGCGCGTCCCTCGAGATCGATCATCCTGGTACGCGCGGTGTGGGATTCAAATACTTTCTTGCGGTCTCCGAGGGCGACGATCTTGCCATCCTTGATGGCCATCGCTTCGACCTCGGGCAGCTGGTCATCTACGGTGATGATGGGCCCGCCGAAGAATATTACCGAGCGGGGTTTCTCCAGGCTCGCGTCGAAGTCAGCATAGTCCAGGCGCCAATCCGCCGCCAGAAGCCGTCTAGTGGGGGCGTCTTCTGTCCAACCCAGACCAGCAGCATTCCGAAGCTGACCTGGAACCGAATTCCTGTCAAGAGACATGCCCCGCTCCCAGGTTAGATCTTTGTGTGGCCTTAGATCTCACCCTACCGTGTCTTCTCGGACACCGATCTCTTATCAGCAATCCAAGGCAGCACTAACAATCAACCAAATCCGAAACCGCGATAAGCACCAGCGTGGCGGGAGCCGTGGCAAGGCTCGCTCAGGATTGCCTCCCTTCAACGAGAGCGACAAACGAAGCGCGCAACTCTTTGAATATGATCAGAGTCCTTGCCAGCAACCCCGGTCTGAAGTCAGCAATCCCGCTCCCATCACGTTCGCGAACACGCCGGCCTCCTCGACGCACCGAATTCGTAACCTGAGAAGTCGCCAGGTCTTCCCAGTAGTACCCGCCCTGGGTCGTCCAGGTGTCGGGTCTGAAGCCCCGTCTTGCTCCGCAATCGAGACAAACTCGATAGGTTTCACCGCTAAGCGTAAAGGGACGGCTTAGCTCACGATGCCGGCATTTGAAGATGCCTCTGACCGCTCCACCGAGGCTCGATTCCCGGCGGAAACCACCGCCTCGCACGGATTGTGGCTGCATACGTATGTAATTGGTCTGCGCCATAACCGATTCCTCATCGATCTCCAGCTAGCTCAGAGATCGAGCGCCCGTCCTCCGATGTCGATCAAGCAGTCCACCGCAATAAGCTCGGCGTTCAAATCCAGACGGAATCCGACTACTTTGAGAGAACGAACGGCTTGTTTGGGAATATGGTGTCGGGAACTCATCCTTGTCGCACTATGTTTCGGGGCGTGCTCGGATGGATCCCTGATTGGGTGTCGTCATTGGACCGGCCCGTTAACCCATCCCGGTCTTAAGTTCGTCCGGGCACATCCTCCTGAACCAGCTCAGCCAGACATCACACAATAGTGCGGGACGCTGGCGAGCGAAAGCGGGCAATCTTTATGCCAACGCGCTCCCGACGGATTACGAGACGGTTAAGTCACTCAGGTGAGCGTCTTTCGTTATCTTAAGCTTATGTTGGTTGGATCTACGCTAGACCCACGACGGGCTATGGAAACTTCTAAATATCGTAGAAGTCATTGAGTGGGTCTCGTTCGCAGCTAGAGCAGGCTATTCTAGGATGGTTCTTTGAAGGTAGGTTTGGTGATGCCCAGTCGCTTCATTCTCGAGCGCAGAGTGTTGGGGTGTAGCCCCAGCAGCGCCGCCGCTCCACTCTGACCTTCCACCCTCCAGAAGGTCCTGTGCAGCGTGTCGACGATCAGTTTACGCTGGCTCTCTTCGAGAGTTTCGGCTCGTTCAAAATCGACGTTCTTTCGGGGCTCTGGCTGAACGATTGGGGGTGGAGTGATGGCCCGCGACTCCAAACTATCGAGCAGCCGAAGATTGGTACCCTGGGTGATGATGGCTGCTCTCTCAATGACATTTCTTAGCTCGCGGACGTTGCCCGGCCAGGAATAATTCTGCAACGCTTCCATCGTCTCGTGCGGAATCGACTCGATCTGTTTGCCCAATTTCAACGCGAGCTGTTTGACGAAATGCGCGACCAGCATGGGGATATCTTCCCTGCGCTCGCGAAGCGCTGGGACTCTGATTGGAAAAATGCTCAAGCGATAATACAAATCGGAGCGGAATGTTCCATTCTGGACCGCTTCTTCGAGGTCCCGATTCGTGGCTGCGATAACGCGAACGTCCACCTTGGTGGTGTGACTGCTCCCCACGTGCTCGAATTCACCTTCCTGCAATACCCTGAGCAGCTTTGTTTGCAAGTCGAGCGGGAGCTCCCCAATCTCATCCAAAAAAATCGTGCCTCCGTTGGCAACTTCAAACCGTCCCACCCGCTTAGCCAGGGCCCCAGTGAATGCGCCTTTTTCGTGGCCAAACAATTCGCTCTCGATTAGCTGAGCCGGCAACGTTGCGCAATTCACCTTGACCAATGTCCTGCTCCCGCGAGGGCTGAGGTTGTGAATGGCGTGAGCCAGCAACTCCTTTCCAGTGCCGGTCTCACCGGTGATCAGCACCGTAGTGTCCAAAGGGGCGACCTGCTGGGCCTGACGCTCTGCTTTTCTGAGGGCCTTGCTGCGGCCGATGATCTCGCCAAAGTCGTGCGCGACCATCATCGCCTCCTGCAGATAAATATTCTCAGCGTGGAGTCGATCTTTGAGTTGCTGAAGCTCGAGAAGCGTATGCTCGAGCGAGCCCTCGGTCTGTTTGCGTTGGGTGATGTCTGTGTAGCTGACAACCACCCCGCCCTGTTCCGACTGCATGGCGTCGACACACATCAGGAACCAGCGTTCTTCCTCCGATGAGTGACACGGGTACTCCATAGTAAAGGTGGAGGCGGCTCCGGACATCACTTTCTGAATCCCTTCGAGTGCCTTGCCCGCAAATTGGTCGCCGGCTCCGCTGCCGGTCGCACTGCGGCACGCATCGAGATAATTTACGCCGACTCCTACGTTACCTATCACCGCGTGATTGGCGCCGGCGAAGTCATCCCACGACTTGCTGCTGTAGGTGATCACACCGCTGCGGTCGAGGACAACTACCTGTGACGAGAGCGAATTGAACATCGCGTGCAGCAATTGGTCTCGCTGCAGCACGATCGACTCCGCCTTCTTTCGTTCAGTAATGTCAAGGCCGGCCGCCTGGAACTCGACTAGCTTTCCTTCGCCATCGTGGATCCCATAGTCCACCCATCGCTGCCAGCCGATGCTCCCGTCGGGTAACAGGACTTCGTGCTCGTCTACCTCGACGCGTGGTTTCTCGATCAATGATTCAACGTGCCGCCTGGCAACGTCGCGCGCGAATTCGGGTATTAGGTCGAGGAACCTGGTACCGATAAGTTGATCCCGAGTCTTTCCGAAGTAGCGGCAGTACGCCTCATTGACAAACGTCAGCGTTGTGTCGGGCAGGTACCGGCATATCAACTCTGTCTGACTATCCACAACGCTGCGATAGCGTTCTTCGCTTTCGCGCAAAGCTTCTTCCGCTCGCTTGCGATCGGTTACGTCGACTATCAATCCGCGCACTGTTGTGCATTCCCCTGCGGCGTCGTAAAGGGGCAGCCCTCGCGACTCGACCCAACGAACCGTTCCGTCCGGCCAAACGACTCGGTACTCGGACCAGTACTCGGTATGCTCCCGAATCGCTTTTTGAATGGCAGACATAGCTCTTGCGTGATCGTCAGGGTGAACCCTCTCCGCCCAGGTTTGGTAGGTTGGCTCCAGGCTAAATGGAGCCAGCCCCATGATAGTGAAGTGTTCCCGCGACCACTTGAGGCGATTGGTCGACCTTTCCCAGTCCCACGCCCCCATTTGTCCGGCCTGGAGCGCGAGCCGCAGCCGCTCCTCGCTCTCACGCAAGGCGTCGTCGGCCCGCTTGCGGTCGGTTATGTCCATCTTCGTTCCGACCAAACGCACTGCTTTTCCATCCGCGTCTCTGACGACATTGCAACGCGCCAGAATCCATCGGGTGCCGCCGTCCTTGTGAACCACGCGGTACAATAAATCGAAGTTTGGTATCTCGCCGGCGATGTATGCGCGCGCTCGCTCTTCCAGAAGTCCGGCGTCCTCCGGGTAAAAAAGTTTGCTCCAGTCATCGAAATGGTTTCGTATTTCGTGGTCTTCGTATCCAAGGTTTCTCTTCAGGATCGGGTCTATGTAAGTCTCGCCGCTCTCGAGCTCCCAGTCCCACACACCAACATTTCCCGCCGCGGTCGCCAGCTTGTATCGTTCCTCTCCAAGGCGCAGCTCCCGTTCCCTTCGGATCGATTCGGCGCGGAGATTTGCGCTCTCGAGCTCGGTCGGGAGCTGATGCAGATAACCGGGGTTCTTCACAACGTAGCTCGACGCTCCCAGCTTGATCGCTTGAAGCGCAACCTCCTCGTCGCCTGTTCCGGTAACAATAACAACCGGCACATCCAGCTTGTTTGCGAAACGCAATTCCTTGAGCACTTCCAGCGCGTCGAGCCCGGAAAGATTATAGTCGAGTAGCACGACGTCGTATCCGGCGCCATTCCGGCCCCCAACTCGCTGAAGCACCTCCG
>DATMCM010000123.1:0-15306 GCA_035558335.1 Blastocatellia bacterium
GCGCTGACGATCAGCCGTCGTGAGTCCGGATTGGACTTGATCTGAGCGATCACCCCGCTGATCTGATCTATCGTGCCGCGATCGGCTGTTTTCCAGGACCTCCACTGCGCGCCATAAACCGGTCCGAGTTCACCGTCCTTGTCGGCCCACTCGTTCCAGATGTTAACGCCGTGATCGTTCAGGTATCGGATATTGGTGTCGCCTCTCAAGAACCATAGCAACTCGTAGATGATCGACTTTACGTGCAGCTTCTTCGTGGTGAGGAGGGGGAAGCCCTCGCCGAGGTCGAACCTCATTTGATAACCGAAAACGGACAGCGTACCTGTGCCGGTGCGATCCTGCTTGGTCGCGCCGTGATCGAGAACGTGCCTCATTAAATCGAGGTATTGCTTCATAGCATTAAGCGAGAGGGTATTCTATGGGCAGGGCGCTCAAGGGGACAAGGCGCCTTCTCGACGGGAACAAGGCAATCTTTCCGGAGTCTAACCTAACCCGTGCCCGGGAGACCGCGAACCGCGACCCGCACCACCACAAAACGACATCCAGCGGACTGTAAGAATTGAGTTGCTAGCGTGGAGGAGCGGCCTTCGTTGCCGCTCCTCCACGAGTCCTAAAGCGCGTGAAGAGGGGCGGCCACGTAAGGCCGCCCCTTCAAGGTTCTTTACCAATGGCACCGCGGGATTGGGACTGCGCCCGCGCATGACGCGGTTACTTCTTTGCGGGAGCGCCGTTACCTGCACCTGAAGTCAAGCTCAAGCGGTCGCGGAACAAGTTGAGCAGAAGCAGCGTGCCTATTCCTCCGCCGGCGTCGCCTGAACCACCCGACGCCAATATGTCCGGGGTGATTCGTACGCCCTTTTCTCCAATGACCTTCAGCGTTTCGACTAGTGCCACACCTTGCGGGCCGATCGCGTTCACCTGCTCCGCGTAAGCCACACCCTGCGCCTCGCCCATCAGCCGGACTTTCTCGGCTTCGGCCTTGCCGGTTGCGAGAATGTAGTGAGCCTCGCCTTCGCCTTCAGCCTTGCGTTGCTCGGCGCGTTTGCCGGCTATTTCGACGCCCACCGTCGCCACCATCAGATCGCGCTGATTGTCTGCGTGAGCCTTGGTTTTCTCGAGCTGAATCCTTTTGTCTTCGGCCTCGCGTTGCGCGTCGAACATGTTCTGTTTCTGTTCGGCAAGGATCTTTTCCGTCTGCGTCTTCATCAACTCTTCAGGCAGGCGGATGTGGCAAATCAGGACGTTCACGACATCGACGTGATACTTCAGCAAATGGGCGCGCACTCGAGCTTCCGCGCGTTCCTGTTCTTCATGCCGGTTCTGCAAGTAAGCCATCGCCGACGACTCGGAAGCCTGATTGCGGAAGATCGAGTCGATCAGCGGATGCATCACGTTTTGAATCAGCTTCTCGATCGAGCCGATCTTCGCGACCATGAATGGCGCGTCCTCCGGCTTGACTCGAAAGACCACTCGCACTTCGAGCTGCATAGTGAAGCCGTCCTTTGAGATCACTTCGAACGGGTTGAATGTGTTCGCTACTTCGCCGGTTGTCCACTCGACCGTCTGGTTGGTCGTGGGTATAACGATCGGCGTTATAGCAAGCGTGTTGACATAGTAGCGTCCAGGTCCGACGACGGTCTCCTGAATTCCGCGATACCCGGCGGGCACGACATAGGCTTCATGCGCGCCTTCATCCAAGCGGCGATCGGCGGGGTCTGAAAGCGTCAAGTCTTCTTCGATCTCTTCAACGGTGCGCTTGTCCGTATCAAGCTTGTCCAGCCGCGCCGCCACTAAAGAGACGTGCTCGTGTTCTTCGCGTTCGAGTCGTTCGCGAACCTTCTCGGCCATTGCGCGGCGCACTTCGTCTGAAGGATCCTTTCCTACGTTCGATACAATGACCGCGACTTCGCCGGGCTTCACTTCCTTTGCAGTCTCGGGAATGACTTTGAAGAGGAGCGGGTTAATATAGTAGGTGCCCGGCAGCAGTATGTCCTTCTGCGGCCCGCGCTGGCCGCCGCTCCTGATGAACTCATTCGCGTCCTGGAAGTTGTCGTGGCCCTCGACCGGGGTGGCGACGTAGTCTCTCGGATCAAGAGGCGCGCCGTCCAGCGCTTCCACGAGTCCGATCGAGTTCTCGCTGATTACGGTCGCTTCGTAGAGCTTCATCGTGAACAGTCCAGGCTTCCTCTCGTTGGCTCCGTCGATGGGAACCGAATCGGTCAGGATGCGGTAGGTTCCAGGCGTAAGGATCTCGACCTGCGGTCCCTTCTGCCCGCCCGATCCTATGAACTGTTCCGCGTCCTGAAAGTTCAAATGAGTGCCGATTGCTTTCGCAAGCAGCCGCCCGGGATCGAGCGGTGCGCCGTCAGCGCTGGTTACGATGCCGACCTTTCCCTGGGGGATCACCGTCGTTTTGGCAATCGAAACGCGAAACAAATAAGGGTGAATCGGCCACAAGCCTGGAGGCAGCGTTCGAAGCTGAATGCCTTTGACCCCGCCTTGCTTGATAAACGCAATCGGGTCCTGGAAATTATTGTGAGCGTTCTGTGCGCGATCGGGCGCGAAGATTCTGCCGGGAGGCATCGGGTCGCCATCAATCGCCTCGATCAGGCCCATCTCGTCGGAACCGATCTCGATCAACGGGACCTTGCGAACCACTCGCTCGACGGGCCATCTGATGAAGTGCAAGCCTGGCTTCAGCACGTTGGCTTGAATGCCGACCTCTCCTTCGGTGGCGACTACGCGGCCAGGCGGCATCTTTGCGCCGACATAACGCCGCTCCTTGATGGCGATTTCTCGCGCACCCACGTTGACCAGGATGCGCCGGAGGATCGCGACGAGCACGACCAGTCCGATGACTGCTTCGATCACGAAAGGATAGAAAGACGGGATACCAGTGTTTTGCATACGGACCTCGAATAGCTGACTCCAGTGAGCACCACGCTTATCTTGTGGACGCAGCCGTGGTCAGTTCACGGCGAACGCCGGCGAGTCTTTGCTTTAAGCCAAAGCCCGCGCCCGAGCTCCTCGCTTCAGATGAGAGCACCCAGTAATGGCTCTCGATCAAAGCGATCAAATCCTCAGCCGAAAGTCTTGGGAGCCCACCGCTACGCCAGCACCCAACAGCTCGTTCGACCGCGGCCTCATAAGTTTTCCCATCGTCAGAAAGCGCCGCTATCCGCAACATCTCAACTGTCGAGCGCTCGCTTGGCTCGGTGTTCCAATTGTTCATCACCAGCTCGGCCAATGAAACGTTGGCTCGTAGACCGTTGTCGGATGCGATCTCCGAGACGAGCGCACGGAGGATGTCATGACGAATGACGGCTTGCTCGACAAGCAACTCCAGCATCTCAAGGTAAAGTTTGTTATTGCCGAGATTGTGCGCGTCACGCAACGCCGAAACGTCCCCTTCGACGGCGCGTTTTCTCAATGCCGCTGCAGGATGTGTCGCCGCGTCGGCTTCCCCGAGGTCTAGCTCTGTCGTGCAAGAAGTCTGCTCGAACAACCCTCGCTGAACGGGCTGCGGAACCGCACGATTCGAACTTAATTCTGGCACCGCTCCCGGCCGCACATAGGCCGCGAAGATTACCGCGACCAGGGCTACGAACAAGACTATGAGAACGAGAATCATCGGAGCCTAATTCCCTGCGTGGCCGCAGTCTTGGGTTTCTTCTCGGCGACTGCGCGCTCACAGTGAAAGGGCGTGACGTGAGGCTCAAGGTTTATCTGACGCGGACTGCGGATCTTTTTTCTTCGGCGCCGGTCTAATGCAGAGCGATCGGAGATCAGCGTGAGTCCGTTCGGCCCGCAACCAGTTCGCGTACTCTTTGTTGACTTTGCCTCTGGATTGTTCTATAGAAACGGCAACTAGGTAGCATCGCTCCATAACTTGAAACTGAGGGAGAAAAGACATGAGCAGACCCGTAAGGTCAGTCGCATTCTGTTTGGCCCTGATGCTGACGCTTGTCTTGGGTGCGCGAGCCCAGACTCAGATAACCGGTGGCGTAATTCAGGGCACTGTGCTGGACGAAGCCGGCGCAGTCCTGCCGGCAGCAAATGTCGAAGTTAAGAACCCGGACACCAACTTTACAAGCACCTTAACCACCAACTCAGACGGCAGGTTCGTGTTTCTGCAGCTGCAACCCGGCCGCTATCTTTTGACTGTCTCGAAGCAGGGGTTCGCAACGCTTGTTCAGGAGAACCTCGATCTTACCGTCGGTCAGACCATCAATCTGAATCTGAACATGAAAGTTTCGCGCCTCGAAGAGAAGATAACCATCACGGCCGCACCGATCATCGACACGGTCGGGACTGAGTCAAGCTCGACTCTAAACGAGCATGCAGTGGGCAACCTGCCAAATCTCGGGAGGAAATTCGAAGACCTGCTGACGCTCACGCCTGGAGTAAGCATCACTCAGGGCCCGGACGGCGACGAGATCAACTTCGCGGGTCAGCGGGGAATCTTCAACAACGTGAACTTGGATGGCGGCGACTACAACAACGGCTTTTTTGGCGAGCAAGCGGGCGGACAGCGGGCCGCCATCGACATCACGCTTGAAGCGGTCAAAGAGTTTCAGGTGGTTGCGACCGGCGCAAGCGCCGAGTTTGGGCGGACCGCCGGAGGCGTCGTCAATGTTATTACCAAATCCGGCACGAATAATTTCCACGGAAGCCTGTTCTATTATCAGCGGCTGGAAGCGCTGAGCGCCGACACCTCGGACGGTAAGCCGCTCACAGACTTCAGTCGCGAGCAATTCGGCGGAACCATCGGCGGTCCAATCGTCAAGGACAAGGTGTTTTTTTTCGCGGCCGTCGAGCAGATCTTTGCAGAGCTGACACGCCCTAATCTGAGTGAAGCGATCGGGACGCCGTGCCCGGTATCAGCGCCGACGGTTCCGGCCAACGAAGCGTTGATCAACAACACTCCGGATTGTCAGAGACTTGCACTCCTCAACTTCTTTCAGGCGAGGCTGAATCAGAATGAGGCGCTTCCTGTAAAGCACCCGCAACGCAACACGGCGGTGCTGACCAAACTCGACTGGAGCCTTTCATCCAACAACAAGCTCAGCGCGTCTTACAACTTCGACTACTCCAAGAATGAGAACCAGACATTCGACGTTGCTACGTACGGCACGTCGGCCAATGGCACCGAGGGGCCGTCGAAGATCAACGTGTTTAACCTGAATCTGTTTAGCTCACTGTCACCGACGAAACTGAACGAGGCGCATTTCACCTATGGGCGCGAATCGCGTCCGCGCACAGCGACACCGTCGAATCTTGCGGCCGACACCGGCATGGGCTTCGGAACTACGTTCCGGTTTGGGAACCCGTTCTTCCTACAGCCAAATGTCGATGAGTTGGTTTGGCGCACTCAACTACGAGACAGCTTCTCGATCGTCTCGGGCAAGCACACCTTTAAGTTCGGCGGCGAGTGGCTGCACACGCTTAACGATCAGGTGTTCCGCGGATTCTTTACCGGTCGCTACTTGTTCGACAGCGTCACCGGCTTCCTCCGATACGCCTCGCCCGGGGCGGCGGGTGGTTTTGGACCGAACACAGTGGCTTGCTCGAATGGCAGCTTTGTGACGCTGCCCGCAAGCTGTCCCGCTGGCAGCAGTCCCACCGGCGGCCCTCTGTTGTTTTATTTGCAGGACGGTATCCCAAGTGGATTGCCGAATGTACCGCCGCCCGGCGCGTCCAAGATTAAGAATGACGACATCGCGGTGTTCTTTCAGGATAAGTGGCAAGTCTGGTCGAACTTCACGCTCAGCTACGGACTTCGATGGGAGGCGCAAATCTTTCCGAACCCGGTCGTGCCTCCGGCGCAGACTGCTTACGGGCAGTTCTTGGGTGATCCGAGGTTCCCATCCGATGGCACACTCCCCGACCAGATGAAAGAGTTCCAGCCGCGCGTCGGATTCGCCTGGGATATTTCAAAGACGGGCAAGTCGGTCCTGCGCGCTACTTGGGGCATCTACAACGCTCGGCAAAACATGTTGTCGCAGGTCGGATCGATCACGACCAACGGCGCTCAGCAAAGTACCAACTTTGCAAGCACTGACAACATTAGACTTTTTGGGGTGCCGGCCCCGGTGTGGCCAGGACTCTCGCCGGTTGGACCTCCACTGCCCGCGGGTCAGTTCCCATTGTTCACCGGCGTGCGCGCGTTCAGCGCGGACTACGCGAATCCCCGAATCTACACAACCAATGTGGGCTTCGAGCAAGAAATCGCTCCGAACCTGGCGTTTTATGCGGACTTTACTCTCGCGAAGGGCGTGCACCTGACGCGCTTCGTTAATATCAATGTCGGGGACGGTCCAACTAAATGCTGCGCGATTTCGAACACAGTCCAGATTTTCATTCCAGGCACCGGAGACTCAGTCCTTTACAGCGGCGCGCCTCACTTCGCGCCTCAGCTTGGCGATGTGTTCATCACGGCAAGCTCCGCAAAGTCACTCTATCGCGGGTTGACCGTTGGAGTGCGCAAGCGCTTCAGCAACAGGTTCCAGTTTGAGGGGAACTACGTGTTCTCCAAAGACCTGGATGACGACTCGAACGAGCGCGATCCGTTCACCGATCGCTCATTCAACCGCTTCGACTTTTCGAAGGACTACTCGTTGTCGGATCGCGACATCCGCCACAAGTTCAACTTCTATACCTATGCCGAACTTGGAAAGGGCTTCGAGGCGAACGTTCGAATACAGGCGCGCTCGGCGCAGCCGATTACCGACAACCCGTTGGGAGACGGCTCGGGCGAGCCTTGCAGCGAATCCAATTCGCGGACACGCGTTGTAAACAATATAGACTGTGGGCGAAACCATTTGCGCAAGGACAATGTGTTCTTCACCTTCGATTGGCGCCTGCAGCGGCCGTTCAAGCTCGGCGAGCGAATGGAGCTTATGCCGATCGTCGAGATGTTCAACACGTTCAACAACGAAAACAACGTAAACCCGCTGGTTTCGCCGGCACTGTTCAACTTCGACGGGTTTTTGAGATTCGGGGTAGGCGACCCGCGTCAGCTTCAGCTCGCGTTGAAGTTCACGTTCTAACTTTCCTGTGGGGCGGCTCTCGTAGTCGCCCCCACATTCCTCACTTTCTCAACGCCGTACTCTGCCTATTGCAAGGGAAGCTCGCTTCACCTAAGGTTCGGCTGTGCTGGAGTTGCTTTTTAGCGCCGCGCCAAACGTGATCAGAATTGGGAGCGATTCAGGATTTCGCGGACGCGACGAGCCCGATTCATGGTGAGGCTACGACTGAATATCCTTCAGCCCAGGTTAGCCTCAAACATACGCCATCACCTCGGTGAGCACTGGTAATGACTAGAAAGCTTCGAATCGGAATTATCGACCTGGTTGCCAAAGGTCCCACTCGCGCGCTCTTCGCGCGTGTAATGAACGCTAATTTCGCAGCCATAATGCCCCAGGTCGTTGCTGTCTGGTGCGAACAAGAAGGGCACGATGTCACGCTTGTGTGCTACACCGGTTTTGAGAATCTCGTAGAAAATCTGCCCGAGAAAGTTGACCTCGTCTTTATCGGCGCCTTCACCGAGGCGGCGCAATTGGCCTACGCCCTTAGCAATCTGTTCCGATCGAAAGGCGCTGTCACCGCGCTCGGCGGCCCTCACGCCCGTTGTTACCCGCAAGACGCAACAAAGTACTTCGACTACGTCTTGGGATTCACCGACAAGTCGGCGGTCCGCGACGTCTTGCAGGACTGCTCCAGGCACCGCCCGGCTGGCGCCCGCATCGCAGCTCGTCAGCAGCCAGCGGAGCTCCCGGGGGTGCGCGAGCGGTGGAAGTTTATCGAGCCGACTCTTCAAAAAGCAGCCTTCATAAAGATGGTCCCGATGATTGCGAGCCTGGGCTGTCCTTACACCTGCAGCTTTTGTATCGATTCGGTCATTCCGTATCAGCCGCTGGACTTCGACGTGATGAAGGAGGACTTACGATTCCTGTTGCAGAAGTTCAAGCGCCCGCTCGTTGGCTGGCACGATCCAAACTTCGGTGTTCGGTTCAACGACGTTATGGATGCGATCGAGGAAGCTGTGCCGGCGGATAGCATCGACTTCATCGCGGAAAGCAGCTTGTCGTTGCTGGCCGAGCCGCACCTTAAGCGGCTGAAGCGAAATGGATTCAAAGCTCTGCTGCCGGGAATTGAGTCGTGGTACGACCTGGGTGATAAGTCGAAGACCGGCAAGATGAAGGGCATGGATAAGGTTAGGCAGGTTTCCGAGCACGTAAACATGATCTTAAGTTACATGCCTTATGTACAAACCAACTTCGTCCTCGGACTCGACGGAGATGAAGGAGACGAGCCTTTCGAGCTGACCAAGCGATTTGTGGATCTTGCGCCTGGTGTGTTTCCTGGTTACTCGCTTCTCTCTGCATTTGGACAGGCCGCGCCACTCAACCTTGAATACCAGCGGGCCAATCGCGTTCTGCCGTTCCCGTTCCAGTTTCTGAACAACAACCAGGCAATGAACGTGAAGCCAAAGAATTATTCCTGGCCTGATTTTTACGAGCACGTGATCGATTTGGTGAAGTACACATATTCGTGGCGCGCAATTTCACATCGTTTCCGAGCTAATAAAACGCTGGTTCCGAGGTGGATGAATCTGGTTCGGGCGGTATCGTCGGAAGGCTTCGGCAGGATCAAGTACCACACCGAAGTGCGTCGGCGGCTCGACAGCGACCTCAAATTTCGACGCTACTTCGAACAAGAGACCACCGAACTCCCGCAATTCTATTTGGACCTGGCGCGAAAGGATCTTGGGCCGCTGTGGGATTGGCTTCCGAAGGGAGCGATGCAACACGACCCCAACGCCTATCTAAAGTCAGCCGGGGCACTTGCCCACACTATCTCGTAATGTCACCGGAGCCAAACCGTGCTGTCATTCCTCGGCTCACAAACCAACAAACCGTATCTAGACTCTTGAACGGGCACAGGCTGATAGCGACCCCTGACATTGGGTCGCTATCTAGACAACCGCGAAGAGCGGCAAGGTACGAATATTGCCCCTCTCAATCTTTGAAGCATGCTTTGGGGATTTGGTGGCCGTTTTCGGTACGCTGGTCAGCGATTGTGACTGATTGCAATGCACTCCTGAAGATATTTCGATCCAACGGAGCTGACACGAGAAAACTGAGAAGATGTGTTGGTGAATAACCAGAAATTGAACAGTGGGTGTAAGATGTACCAATCGGGTTCCACCCTGTGACCGGGCACCAAGTGAAGGATGCGGCGTGCGAGCCGAGAGAATTTGCTCGGACGATCAAGGGCGTCAGCGACATCGTCAACTATAGTTGCCGCGCAGCGTTGAAGTCTTTTTCTAAAGATGAACCCAAAGCGCGGTGTCAAAAAAGAGGCTGCGCCACTTAAAGGAGTTCACCTATGAGTAGTGAAGTGATAAGGAAAGCAATCGGAGTGTCATCGGCGGTGATGACGCTAGCATTAGGAGCCGCAGCGCTCGGACAACGTCTTGGCCCGGTGCCGGTAGGTACCATTATCCCTCTGCGTATGGAAACCCATTTGAGCTCGACTTCCTCGCGGGAGGGTGATGCTTTTGCTGCGACAGTCTCCCGGCCGGTAGTAGTTGACGGGCGCGTGGCTGTGCCCCAGAACGCGAGAGTCGAAGGGCACGTCGCCGCTGTTACGCCGGGTGAGCGCGGCAGGAGGGCCGGATCGATCGCTGTAGCATTCGACAGAATAGTTACTCCCAATGGCAACTCGGTTCCAGTAGATGGCTCGCTCACGACACTGAGCGAGGATGGACGGCGAAAGCTTGAACAGGACATTCGCTATCAGGACCGAACTGGAGGCAGTAGTAACCGGGCTCGGCCCGCAGTGGTGTTTATCGGCGCCGGTGCGATCGGGCTAGCCGGTGGCGGCGCAGAAAGCACATCAGTGAGTTCCGGCGTAGGAGCAATTCTCGGCACCATCGGCGTGTTGACGAACAACGGAGAGAAGGCGGAAGTGCAGCCGGGCGTCGAGTTCGGGATGATGGTCGAACGCCCCATAAGCTTCGACACCGACACAGCTATCCCTGGTGATCGAGTCTCTAATGACCGCGAGCCGGGAGCACAGTCCCAAAATGTTTTGACCTCTGCTGACTCTCTACGCGCTGTACAAACCGCTCTCAGAGACAGGGGCTACTACAATGGCGCGATCACCGGAGCGATGGACCCGGCGACTCGCGACGCGATTCGAAGGTTTCAGCGCGACCGAAATACTACGGTCACTGGAGATCTGGACTTTGCCACGGCGAGAGCGCTGGGCGTCCCCAACGAGTTCGGCGGCCGGCCGACCCAAACTGTTTTTACTTCGCCCGAGTCGGTTCGATTCGCTCAGATCACCTTGCGTGATCGAGGCTTCTACAATGGCCCGATCACTGGCGAGCTGACAAGTGGGACGCGAAGTGCTATTCGGCAATTCCAGCAGGCTAACAATTTGCAGGTTACCGGCGATCTTGACTGGAGGACGTCGCGGCTACTGGGGATCTCGAATGAGTCGGGGTCCGAAGCGGGCCCTATCGAGATCTTGAATCCCCGAGCGGAGCGCGTCGATCGCGACTCAGTCCGGATAAGCATGGATGTTCAAACACGAAGCGGAGGATGGGAGGTATTCGTGAATCGCTTCGTTAGCGGCAGCAACTTGCATGTCTACGTGCGGGGTGTGCCTCCGCGATACGCGGCCGGGACCGCAGTTAACCATCAACAATTCACCGAAACCTACAACAGCTTGCCGGGCATAACGCGAGTAATCGTTCACGGGCCGCAGCGTGATTTCCCGATTGATCTGGTTCGCGGCGGAGGCGGAACTGGCATCGGCAATCCCCGCCAGATCGCGTTTCTCGCCAATCGTCTGCTGCAAGACTATCAACGCGATTTGAACATTCGAAGCGTTCGGAATCAGGTGACCTTTGACACTCAGCGCGATTTCAGGCCTAACGAAGTGGAACTACTCTTTCAGATAAACAGCCTGCAAACGGCGGCTGAACTGTACTCTCAGTTGACTGCCCTGGTCACCGATCCGGATGCAGTCAAGGGCGCAGCGGATGCGCTGCTGCGACAGGCCCGCTTGCTCACCCGCATGATAAAGCGTTCCACTGAGGTGACGCTCTCATCGACGGTGAGAGGCGACTGGGACCAATTGCAAGCGGAGCTCACTCGAATCAATGTAACGGACGCAAATCTGGATAGCGAAATAATCCGCTAGCAGCTAGTGTGAGGGAAAGAGACTCCTCCATCGCGGCACGTTCCGGGTGGTGAGATCACCGCAACTGGTATTCGACCGACGCTGTGAATACAAAATGTGAAACCTGCAGCCGAGCGGACCTTGGCAGCGCTCGGCTGCGATTTGGCAAGAACCGAACCTTGGAGGTGAACTATGCTCTGGACAATTTTGGTTATTCTTCTCGTTCTTTGGCTGCTCGGCCTACTCGGCGGAATCGGCGGCAACCTGATTCATCTCTTACTTGTTGTTGCAGTAGTGGTGTTGATCTTCAATCTGCTTAGTGGCCGTCGGATTGCATCCTGACAGAGAATGAGTTCGGGTTTTGCACTTATTGTTGGGCGATGATCCGAGCGGCAGTATTGGTTTGGTGCAGGGATCGGTCGCGGAAGCCCGTGTGCCTGGTCAGCCCAAGGCGTCGGTAGACAAGATCCACGATTGTTGGAGGCGATGTCCGATGACTGAAGATGTCGACAAGAGCAATGTGCTGTTAGACGAAGAGCGAAGGCTGGCTTCGCATCAAGAGGTCAAGGCCTCGGTTGATGAGGATGTGAATGATCGCATTAAGAGAGAATCGGCGAGAGTTGAACCAGCGGAAGCAGCCGAATACACCGAGGTAGCTCAAGAGCTGAAACAGAAATCGGTGCACCAAGCGGTTGCGACCGAACGCGAGCTCGAGCGCGGCCGAACCGCTGCCAGGATTTCGCAAATAGTCGATTACATTTTCTACCTAATCTACGGATTCATTGCCCTGGAGTTTCTTCTGGGCTTGATGGGGGCCCGCGAAGGCAACGGGTTCGTTCAGTTAATCGGCGCTATCACGCGGCCGCTGCTGGCGCCTTTCGAACGCATAGTAAGCACTCCGACTGCCGGTGCGCATCAGTTCCGAATGTCTTACTTGTTTGCGCTGATTGTTTACATTTTGCTTCACCTTGCAATCAATGGCGTGTTTCGATTAGTCGCTCACCGAAAGGTAGCCGTCTAGGCTGGTAGGACGTCGCTCTCAGTGGCCAGGTGCCGACTGAACATACAAGAGCGAGCCACGAAAGAAATCGCGCGCGAGCTGAGCATAGCCAGGTTAGCGAGCGATCTCAGTCTCGATCCATCGCTCTAAGCTTACAGTGGGGAAGGTCACCAATGAAAGTACGGTTGATCAAACCGAATACGACGCCCGCTAAACCGAAGGCCGAGGCGCAACCAAACGACGTTGAAATCATAGATACGATACGGTCTTGGGTCCGTGACTTCAAACTGCGGAAAGCCAATAAGGCGCGTCTGGAGTTCCGCCGAATTAGCTCTAACCCGGAGCCGTCGAATTGAAGCGCTGAGCTTGAACGGGTTCGGCTATTGGGGGATGTGACTCTTGCATTGCGAATAGCCTTCAGCCGATTTGATCTTGGAGCATTCGTTCGATTACCGAATAACTTGCTTCTAGAGCCAGCGACAGTTTTTCAGGATCGGAGCCGCCGCCTGTCGCCATGTCAGCGCGGCCCCCGCCCTTGCCGCCAACGATTTGCGACACTTCCCGCACGATGTTCCCTGCGTTTAGCCGCTTCGTTAAGTCATCCGTAACGCGAGCCACCAGCGAAGCTTTGCCGTCCGTTGCTTGACCCAACACAACGACGCCGGACTTCAGCTTCTGCGACAGCGAATCAGCAAGCTGGCGCATACCATTCGCGTCCAGGTCGACTACTCGTCGCGCCAGTACGCGCACGCCTGCAATTTCGCGGGCGGTCTCGCTCGCGCTGGAAGCTTCACCTTGCGCGATCTTCAGTTTGAGCTGCTCGATCTCGCGCTCATAGCGGCGCACCTGGTCCATGAGCTTATCGACTTGCGCCGGGATTTCTTCGGTCTTGGTCCTGAAGCGCTCGCTCAGTTGCTTGATGATATGTTCATCGGTCTGGAGGCGTGCAACTGCCCCGTCTGCGGTTAGAGCTTCCAGCCTTCTTACACCTGCAGCGATCGACTGATCGCTGATGATCTTGAATGGCCCGATGTCGCCGGTCGCGCGCACGTGAGTGCCTCCGCACAACTCAGTCGAAAAACCGGGGACGCTCACCATTCGTACGTCTGAGGCGTACTTCTCGCCGAACAGCGCCATCGCTCCAGACTTCAGGGCCTCTTCGAGTGGCTGGACTTCCGTCTCGACTGCTCGGTTGTGCAAAACCTCGTTGTTAACAAGCCGCTCGATGTCGGCGGTCTCGTCGTCTGTCAGAGGCGCATAGTGGGTAAAGTCGAATCGCAGCCGGTCGGGCGCAACCAGCGACCCGGCTTGTTTTACGTGCGGCCCAAGCACTTCGCGCAAAGCGGCGTGCAACAAGTGTGTGCCGGTGTGATTCGCTCTGATCTTGCGGCGGCGCTCGGCATCAACACGAGCGGTCACTACATCTCCAATTCTGACCGCGCCGCGCTCCATTTTCGCCTTGTGCACGTGATAGCCAGTGACCGGCGCGTAAGTGTCTTCGACAGCGACAAGAGAGCCTTCGCCTTCCAGCACTCCGGTGTCTCCGATTTGGCCTCCGGCTTCGGCATAGAACGGAGTGCGGTCGAGGATGACATCGCCGCTCTCGCCTGCGGTGAGCGTATCGCGTTGCTCGTCTCCAACGATGATAGCAAGCACACGCGCCCCCGAGGTCTCGGTTTCACGATAGCCGGTGAACTCTGTGCGCTTTAATGTTTCCGATGCTCTGCTATAGACCTCGCGGGCCCGTCGCGCACCAGCCGGTTCCCCGATTGAAGGCGCTGTCTGCTGCTGAAGCTCTCGAAGCGCGGCGTCGAACTGTTCGTTGAACTCCTCTTCGATAATATCGACGCCGTGCTGGGCCAGGATCACTCGAATCAAATCGCGCGGCACGCCTTAAGTATCATACGTTCGCGCGAGCTCGATCATAGGCGGCGGGGCCGGAGCGTAACGCGCGAACAGCTCCGCGAGTCGCGGCTCGCCGACATTAAGTATCCGGGCGAAGCGCTGCTCCTCGCCCCTCACCGTCTCATCGATCAAACGCCGCGATGCGACAAGTTCGGGATACGCGTCGGCCATCAACTCAACGACGAAGTCAGTCACGCGGTAAAAGAATGGAGGCTTGAGTCCAAGTTCCTTAGCGCCGTGATAGATCGCGCGGCGCATGATCTTGCGCAGCACGTAATTTCGTCCTACGTTGCCGGGCGCGATTCCGTCTGCGATCGAGAACGCCGTCGCGCGAGCGTGGTCGGCTACTACACGCATCGACATTCCCTCGGGCGACTCGTACACGTACTTCTTTCCTGCGAGTTCGGCGATGAAATCGATAATCGGTTTGATCAGATCGGTATCGTAGTTCGAACCGACCTTCTGAATAACCGCAGTCATCCGTTCTAGACCCGCACCGGTATCGACTGAAGGAGCCGGCAAGGGTTCGAGCTTGTATTCGGTTTCAGAGACCTTGGACCGGTTATACTGCATGAAGACCAGGTTCCATATCTCCATCGTCGTATCACCGGGACCGTTGACCAGATCACGCCGATTAAACTCTGGATTTTCCGGGTTCGGACCCTGGTAGTAATGAATCTCCGAGCACGGCCCGCAAGGCCCGGTTTCTCCCATTTGCCAGAAGTTGTCTTTGTGCCCGAAGCGTAGTATGCGCTCGGGCCGCGCGCCCACTTGTTGCCAGTATCTGACAGCCTCCTCATCGGCGCCGACTTCAGCGTCACCCTCAAAAACAGTAAACCACAATCGCGCCTGGTCGAGCTTGAACTCGTTAACAAGAAGATCCCACGCGAAATAGATCGCTTCCTTTTTGAAATAGTCGCCAAACGAAAAATTGCCGAGCATTTCAAAAAAGGTGTGATGCCGCTTGGTGAAGCCGACATTTTCGAGATCGTTGTGCTTGCCACCCGCCCGCACGCATTTCTGCGCGGACGTGGCGCGGGTGTAGTCGCGTTTTTCCAAGCCGAGAAAAACATCCTTGAACTGGTTCATTCCGGCGTTGGTGAAGAGCAACGTCGAATCCCCGTGCGGCAGCAGCGAACTGCTGCGCACCCGGCGGTGGCCCTTGGACTCGAAGAATTGCAGAAACCGCTCGCGGATCTCGTTACCGG
>DATMCM010000124.1:0-6439 GCA_035558335.1 Blastocatellia bacterium
TCGGTGGACGATGGTCGGTGGTCGGTGATAGGTGGTCGGTGGACGATGGTCGGTGGTCGGTGGTCGGTGGCCGGTGGACGGTGGTGATTGGATTAGTCGGTGGCCGGTGGCCGGTTGACCGAGCATCAGCTCCGGACCACCGATGACCCACCAACCAATACAATCACCGGCCACCGGCCACCGTCACCATCCACCGGTCACCGTCCACCGACCACCGGCCACCGTTGTATAATCCACACGTGGTCACTGTCGAAATCATCGTTGTTGGCAACGAAGTCTTGCTCGGGCAAGTGCAAGACACAAACTCGAGCTACCTTTGCCGGATGGTTCGCGAGCGCGGCGGTCTTGTGCGTCACATCGCCGTCGTACGAGACGAGATTGACGCGATAAGCGACGCATTGAAAGCTTCGCTGATTCGGCGAGCCGGTCTGATCCTTAGTTGCGGAGGACTTGGGCCGACCGACGACGACCTGACGCTTGCGGGCATCGCAAGAGCGACTGGAAGAGAATTGGAGTTGAATCAAACGGCCAGAGATATTATCGAGCGGCGGTACACCGGGCTTGCCTCAGATGGATTCGTCGAGAGCTCGGAGATGAACGATGCGCGCTTGAAGATGGCGCGGCTACCAGAGGGAGCTCTTGCAGTGGAAAACCCGGTCGGGTCGGCGCCGGGGGTGACGCTTGAAGCCGGAGGTGCGCGCATCGTCGCTCTGCCAGGTGTGCCCGCTGAGTTGAAGGCAATAGTCGAAGGCCCGCTTCAGGCTCTGATCAGCGAAACCTTCGGATCAGCCGGCTACTGCGAGCGCGAAATCATAGTCAACTGTGGCGATGAATCTCAACTGGCACCGGTGTTGCGCGACGTCGCGGCAGCTAATCCACAGGTATACGTAAAGTCCCGCGCGAGCCACTTCGGTCAAGACGTGCGTTTCCGCGTGGTTGTTTCGGCGGCCGCTTCAAGCGCGCAGGACGCGCAACGGTTGATCGAGACCGCGGCCGAAGATCTGATTCGAGGATTGCGCCGGGCTGGATTCGATGGATAACACTGAAAGCCGCAGCCCTTTCTCCCGAAAGAAAACGAGTCAGTGCAAGCAAGCTTACGCCTGGTGATGTCCGGTACCAGTCACCCGAGAACCGAGCGAGTCTCTCCCGAAGATACCTGCATAGATTCGTTGCGCGCTTCGGCTCGTGCCTACCCAGAAGCAGTAGAGAGTTACTGCCGCCATCACGAACAAAAAATAGTGAATCGCCAAGACGTATCGATACTCCGTGCTGAAGGCAGCGTGCGAGCATACGAAGTAAACCGGAATCGCCAGCAAGATCAACAGCGCGCGGCCGCGCTTCGCAAGCGCCATCAATATTATCCCGATAATCACAAGCGGGAGCATTCGAGTCGTTGTGAAGAGATTCTTCTGAAGGAAACGGACCAGCACTCGAGGGTAATGAGTCCACACCTGGGAAGTCGGGCCAAGCGCAAATAGCTCCTGACCTCGGAGCAGTTCTACAGGACGCAAGGTCCCATCTCCGTTGTTACTAAGAACCAGTCGAACCTCAGTTCGGTTGCCGCTGGCAAAAGGTAACTCCGTAATCCGGTTCTTTTGGTCATTGCCCGCGTTTGAGCTCTTGCGCGACTTTCGCTGGGCTCCATTTGCCGTCTCCATTATGGCCGAAGCAAGCGTGACGCGCCGATCCGGACTTGTCACCTTGACTGCCGCATGCCCCTGCTCGAGGTCGAGCGCAAGCCGCAACGTATAGTCGGTATCCTTCTTGACAGCAATGGGAGCAGAGATGAACTGGTTCCCGTACTCGGATTCGTCTCCTGTGATCCGGAGCGCCGCTCCCTCGGGCACAAGAGAGATCTCCGTTTGAGCGGTTGCCACCGCGCCGCTAGTCATCGCTTCGGAACCGGAACCAGACCACACCGGCGCGAGTCCTTCTACCGATGTTGTCCAGTGGCCGAATGCCGGCTCGGTCGACACTGGTGGCACGACCGCACTGTAGAAGGGCCATGTGTGCGCACGCGAGTCGTTGTAGCTCAACATAAACCCGGCGCGTCGAAGCATGGCTCCGAGAAACCAGCGAGGATTCAATCTGATCACCGCCATCCCGCGCGCAAATCTCGCTCGATCGCGCTCGATGCCGTCAGGCCTCCAGAGCCCTTCCGCATAGTCCGGCCGGTTGTTCCACTCGATGTCTTTCTGCTTGGCATCCCCATCACCGAGCGGCATTCCAAACCTTCCTTCTACATCGTATTCAGCTATTCCCTGAATCAGGTTGAGCCCGGAGGCCAGCGACAGCGGAACAAACCGATGATAGACAACCCAATTGCGAATAATGATTGGCGAGATTGTTAACATCATAGCGCCAGCGAGGGCCGCGGAGTATCGCAGCCGCTTACCTCGCTCGAACAGCGCAAGGATCATTACAGCCAGGAATGGCGCCAGCAGCAGCGAGTTTGTTCTTAGCCAGCAAGACAAGCCGATCATCGCGCCGGCGGCGATAACAGTCACCAGCCGAGGCCGCTTGATCGCACGGATGAGAAGGTAGACTGCTATCAGTATCGGCAGCACCGCCAGTGAGTCGGGAGACAGCCACAGCGAGTAGTAGGCAAGATGCGGAGAAATCGCCGCGAGCATTGCGGCTGTGATCGCCAACCCGTACGGCAACAGTTCCCCAGCGATGAAAAATACCAACAGCGCTGACAGCGCGTCGCAAGACATCTGGATGACTTGCATTGGTTTCAGCAGGGTGTTCAGGTTGCCGAAGAACCCATGGATCGCCGCGAGGAATATCGAGTAGCCCGGCGGATGAAGTAGGAGCCTCGCATCGCCCGGGTCGGTAGTTTCACGGGGGACAAGGAGAGAGCCTTCGCCGATAATCCGCTCCGCCTGTTGCCAGTAGGGCTTGATCAGGCCCTTCATCATAGTCCCTCTGCGAAACAGCTCGTTCTGTCCGTCCTGCTGATGCAGGAGCCTCACGCCGAGCGCCGAAAGAAAGATGATTGCGCAAACGACCGCAAGAGGGATGCGCGATTTGACGCTTAGCGGGCCTGATTGAGGCGGGGCGAGTGTGAGGGCGAGCCACCGGCTTGCGCGCTTCGCCCACCGCATCACCCACCGGGACTCCGAGGATCGTTCGGAGGAGTCCGCGGGCTCGACGTTTACGACGGTTCCTGTCTGCATGGAACCCTTCCCGCCTGCTGAAGCACCGGGTGCTCCAGAGGGCGATTTCAAGCAGACAGGCGCAAACGGCTGATCTCGGACGTGCGGAAAAGATTTTGTGACCTTTTCCGTCGAACCAACGTCTAACCACCAAGAGCCGTCGCGGCAGTCTGCTTGCGATGGTTTTGCAAAGGCTCGCAGCCTGATGTCTTGGCAGGCCTCGGCTGCGGGCCTTCAGTACTTCTCAGAAAAAGTGCGAACAAAAATATCCGGCTAACTCTGTGTCCCCGGCCCTGAGGGCGCTTCCCAACTAAAACTAAAAAACAGAAGAGAGGTCCTTTGGCGTTGCCGCGATTATAAATCGAGCTTTGACAGAAGCTCAATCAAAAAAGGCGCCGAGTCGCTCGAGCTAACCCGCGAGCCCCGCTCGAGAGCGCCGCGCCCGACAGGTAAAGCGTGACGCCCGCCGACACGAACAGAAGGTAGTGGATTGCAAGTATGTAGCGGTACTCGGTGTGAAAAGCCGACTGGACGCACAAGTAGTAGGCCGGGACCCCGAGAAGGAGCAACAGCGCACGCCGCCGCCCCGCAATCGCAAGCAAGATAATCCCTGCTCCGATCAACGGAAGCATGTGGGTAGTCGTAAAGAGATTTCGTTGAATGCCGCGAACCGCGGGGCGAACGATTCGGGACCACTGATGCGGGGTTTGGCCCACCGCAAATAACTGGAGGCTGCCGATCTCGGCCGTAGACCTGGAGGACGAAGATCCGTTGTTGCTTACGACGAATCGCACTTCGCTTCTGTTGCCGCTAGCAAAAGGCATCAACGCATAGCTCGTGCTCCGGGTGCTTGCGAGGTCTTCTTCGGAAGCTGGTCGCTCTATCTCGTCGGCGCCGGCTTCGTCGTCTACCTCAGGCGCTATGTGTTTTGAACCGCCCTCTTCCGGCTCAAGTATCAGATCAGAAGCGAGCATTATGCGCCGGTCCTGGCTGGTCACCTTCGCGGCCATGCGACCCTGAATCAAGACGAGAGGTACCTGCAGAACGTAGTCGGCATTCTTCTCGACCAGGATAGGCGCGCTCGCAAACTGGTCTCCGAAATCCGAGCCGTCGCCCACCACTCTTATTGTCTCGCCGTCCTGGCCGGGCAAACACATGGTTTGCTGCGACAGCACGGCGCCACCCGCCAACAGCTCAGCGGCAGAGCTTGACCACATCGGTTGATCTTGGGCTGAAAGTGCAAGCCCGTGACCGAACGTCGGCTCAGCGGAGATGATAGGCTTGCGGCACGTGTCGGCGGGCCAGCCCTGCGAAAACGAATCGTTGGACCTGAGCATCGAGGCGGCCCGGCGAATCATCACTCCGCCAAACCACCGTGGGTTGCCGCGGATCACTTGAAGCCCCCGCGAGAAGCGATAACGGTCGCGTTCGATTCCGTCAGGCTTCCACAAGCCTGCCGCGTAATCGGGCCGGCTGTGCCACTCCACGTCTTTCCACTTGCCCTCGCGGTCGTCGGCAGGCATTCCGAACCGCTTCTCCTTGTCGTAGTCTCCGATCCCTTCGACCATTGTGATACCCGAGCCCAGGGAGAGCGGGATGAAATGATGGAATACAATCCAGTTACGAAGCGTGATCGGCAAGAAGACTGCGATAGCCGCGCCCACGAACGCCGCTGCATATTTCAACCGAGTGCCGCGCGGAAAAAGAAACGGAACGAACAGCGCCAGGAACGGCGCAAGCAGCAAAGCGTTTGATCTGAGCCAACAGGACAGCCCCGTCATCGCACCAGCCGCGATGATCGTGATCAGTCGGGGGCGCTTGACGGCCAATGCGACCAAATAGACACAAATCAATATCGGCAGCACCGCGAGAGAATCCGGGAGCAACACAAGCGTGTAATGAGCCAGGTGCGGGGAGAAGGCTACAAGCAGGCCGGCCGCAACTGCAGCTCCGCGAGACAACCATTGCGCCCCAATCAAAAAGACCAGGACGGCCGCAATGCCATCGGAAACTATTTGACTGAGCACGAGGTTGTCATCCGAATCGGAAGACAATGCATATATCGCCGCAATAAATATCGAATAGCCCGGCGGGTGCACAAGCAACTGCACGTTACTCCGCTGCGCATAATCGCGAGGGAATAGAATGCCTTCGCCGCTGAGCGCCATCTCGGCGTGTTTTTTGTAACGGTGGACGAGGCTCTCCAAATCTGAGCCGACTTGCAGATGGTAGTCCTGCCAGTGCAGTTGCCTTACGCCGAGCGCCGCCAAAAAGATCAGTGCGCACCATGCTAAAAGAGCGATCCGCCGCCGCGTGTTCTTTGAAGTGAGCGACGGAGCCGCGTCTTGTTCGCGAGGCGCTTCCAGGTGTCCGCTCAGCCAACCGCGCGCGCGATTCCATGTTGAAACGCCGCTCGACATCGGCGGCAACACTAAGCGATGCCCCGCAACAATTCAAGTTGACGTTTGTTCCGACAGAAGTATAACGAACAAGGATTCGTGCAGGCTGGCGCTCAGGGAGGTCAGATAATAAGGGGTCGAGCCAGCTCTGCAGGCCAGGGGATGAAGAGCGAGATGTGTCGAAGATAGCTATTGTGCTGCTCGCCGTTGCGCGCGTGCGCGTCTATCCAGGCGCGGACAAGCTGGAGCAACTTGAGAAGTTCGCCGCGAGTGAAGCGGGATTCATCAGGCATTCGCTCGCCGGCTGCGTCGAGCGCGTCGCGAATGCTGCGGCTCAATGCCTCCACTCGCGACGTGGGCGCGCGATGCTCATAGATCAATCCGCTGTCTTCGGTCTCGATGTTTTTTATCGCGTGGTCGACCGCTTCGAGAATCTCCGCGTCCTTCAGGCCGCGCAGTGGTGGGTCTTTGACGCCGCGGTGGGCAGCCACGATCGCGCCCTGAACCACGAACACAAACGGAAGGGATCGCTGTGTGGCCCCAGTGATCGCGCGATCCAGTGCGCGATCTTTCAACCGCAACTCGGCATCGCGGTGACTGGCGCCAACCAGAGCGTCGCGCAGATATGAACACGATTCAGGGCAAGCCAATTCGATGGCCCGCTCGCGAGCGCAACACACCGAACAAATCGCGGTTCTGAGCGCCGGACAGGGCCGCTTCGCCGCGCGCTTGTTGCACCGTGGACAAACTGGCATACGCGAGAGCGTACAGGGCCGGTTCCAAACTGACAAGAAACACTGGCCATCACGTAAGGGGCGGCCCTCCGTAGCTGCCCCAGAACATGATCCCGCTATCTGGGGCGGCCACGGAGGGCCGCCCCTA
>DATMCM010000125.1:0-13480 GCA_035558335.1 Blastocatellia bacterium
GTTGTAACGCTTCGCCGACGCGCCGGTGTGGACTCGCACGGCGCTGAAGTCGCGCCCGAAACGTGTCTCGTAGAATTCCCCAACGCCCGGCGACAGCCGTTCCCCGCCTTTCGTCAACTCGCTCTCGGCTGGTTGATCGAGTTCGCTTCCAGCCTCGGATTTCGGCTCGGCTGTATGGGAGAAGCTTCCCATCATTGCCTGAGCTACTCGGTCGGCCTCCTGCTCGTAGACATCGCCCGTTTCGTTCACTTTGAGTTTCGCTTGCAGCTTCTTCTTGCCGCACTCCTGACAGTCACTACCGCCGATCGTGTGAGTACCGCACGCGCATTTGCGCTGCAGGAGACTGCCGGTTTGCTGCATCGATACTTGCGCCGATCGAGCGACTTGTGACGACTGCTGATTCACTTGCCGATGCCTCCGTAAACAGCCCCTGCGATCTGTGCTCCGAGATGCTTGGCGCCGGTTTCGCTCGTCAATTGAATCGCTCCCGCGCGCAGCGACGGCAGCGCACCGCCGGTGAGCAGTCCCGAGTTCACCCCGCCGGCAACCAGCAGCCGCGCCAGCTCGGTTTCGACAGCTGTCCGCACTTGCGCATGCTGCTGCGGTTCGACCGGCAGCCCATCCAGAATCAGGCGTTCGATGTGCACGTTGATATTCACGCGACGGCCTCCGCCGGTTGCACCCAGGCGAAATCGGCTTCGCTGATCGTGCGTTTTAGCTTCAGGAACTCGGTGCGCGCCGCATCGAGCAACAGCGTCATCGTCACAGGCGTGCCGGCCGCGGCTGCGAGAAAGGCCGCATTTATCGCGACGTTGTTTATGCTCCCTCCGTTCAAATTCAGCCGCGAGAGCCGAACGTAATCCAGGCCACGGGTCTCGGTCCCCTCGGGGAAGATTCTTTCCCAGATGGCCTTCCGCTCCGGCTGTCCCTGTTGACGGAAGTTGACTATGAACCTGATTCGGCGCATGAAAGCCGGATCAAGCGCGCTTTGCATGTTCGTAGCCATGATCGCAAGCCCGCTAAAAGACTCGAGTCGCTGAAGCAGGTAATTGATCTCGATGTTCGCGTACCGGTCGTGGCTGTCTTTGACCTCGCTCCGCTTGCCGAACAGCGCGTCCGCTTCGTCGAAGAACAGAATCACGCCGCCGTCTTCGGCCGCGTCGAATAAGCGCCGGAGGTTCTTCTCAGTTTCGCCGATGTATTTGTTGACGACGGCTGACAGATCGATCCGGTAGAGATTCAATCGCAGGTCATTGGCCAGAACCTCGGCGGACATGGTTTTCCCGGTACCGCTTTCCCCGGCGAAGAGCGCGTTGATGCTCAATCCTCGTGAGCGGGTCGCCGCAAAGCCGCCGGCGCCATAAACCTGTCCGCGATGTCTGACCTGCGCCGCGATTTGACCGAGCAGTTTCAGCTCGACTTCGGACAGCGCGAGGTCATCCCAGGTCGCTTTGGGCTCGATGCGCTGGGCCAGGCCATCCAGTTCCGGCCGCACCGCCTCCAGACAGGCCGACCACAAACGATCTCGCCGCAGCGCGGGATCGCTTCCCTCGGGTTCACGCGTTGAGTCTGCGACTTGATGAATCGTCAGCAGATTGAGGTTGAATTGAGTCGCAAGGGTTGCCGCCGTTTCTTGCACTTCCGCGCCGAGCACGTCAACCCAAGCCGTCTCCTGTTCGGCCGGAGTCGGTTTGGCGATGTCGATGGTTATCGTCTCTCGACTCGATAACTGCCGCGAATCCCGCGCGTCGAGAAAGATGACTCCGTTGCTGCGAGTTAGGAAGCGGTTGAGTGGAGGCGCATGAGTTTCGCTCGCCCCTTCTCGCTCCTGCTTCACCGCGTCAAGGTAAATGGCCATCGGCCAGAGCGCCGTTTCACGCTCAGACAAACGCGCGAGTGTTTCGAGGTCTCCGGCGTGTGTAGGCATCAGCTCGGCGGGCAATCGATACAATCGCAGACCCAACGCCGCCGCCGCGTGCTGTGCGACCAGTTGCTTGCTGGCTGTGTCGGCGCCTGCGAGTTGAATGACCGGCACCGCCCGCGTGCCATCCGTTTGCCGCATTCGGTCGACGATCGCGTGTGCCACGCGCTGATGTGAAGGCGGCAACACCGTGTCGAGCTGAGCCGGCAGCGGAAGGAGCAGCGGCGCAAGCCTGTCATCCAGGTAGTTCAGCCCTTTCAGAAAATTAACGATGCGCTCGTCGGCTCGCAGCGCGCTCGCGGTCAAGGGTTGTGCAGCCGGCTGGCTGATCTCAATAAGCCGCCAGTGTCGCAACGAGCCTTCGGGCGAAATAGCGTTCCACTCGGCTTCATCGAATAAGGCCATCGCTAAAGCGAACGTGGGATAAGGGGAATTAGGATTGTCCTGCGCGCGCGCGCACAACGCGGGAATGCGAGTATCGAGCTCCATCGCTACGCACAGCAAGAGGACGTTGCGCTCGAAGCGCGACATCCCAAAGCTCTGGGCCAGCATGATCATCGCCGGTGGCGGTGTCACCGACTCGGCGGCAGTCATCTTCTCCGAAGCTCGCGCCAGTTGCTCCTCCGTCACCAGTAGCGAATCGGGGCCGGGCGGAAGCAGCTTTTGCGAAGGCTCCGGCGCTACCACTCTGTTCCACAGCTTCCATTTGGGCTCGGCGGGAAGACCCCTCGGCGGCTCAACCAACGGCGCAGGTTCGGGCAGCGCCCCGGCCGGCGACGATATCTGCGCCAAGCGCTGCAAGCGCAACCGCAGCCACTCGAGCGCCAACTTCAAGTACTGCTGGTTGTTCTCCTGCCAGGTCTTTGACTCTTCGTTCATTTGACTCTTATTCGAAGCCTGACCGCGTGCGCCTCAATTGATCGTGATGGTCTTGTTCGCGTCGAACTCGAGAGGCGCGTTCTCCGGATCGCCCGGCTGCCGCGGCGCAATGATTTCGCTGTCGACGCCGTCCACTCGCAGGCGAGTCAGTAAGCCAACGCCGACCGGCACCGGAAAATCCCCGGTGGTTGGCGTAGTTATGATGAATGTCAGATTGTTCGTCTGCGATGCGCGCGGTTCGGCCTTAGCTTCGAAGTCCCCGAGCAGCAATGAAACCCGCTGTTCCGGCAGCACATTCACGCTGCAAACCAGGTCGATGGTCGCCACGCCGGCGACGCGAGCCACGACGCGGGGTAGTGGCGGCGTGATCACCGGAGCAACCGCGAGCGGGAGGTCGTTGCTCGAGATCTCGCCCTTCGGCGTGGTGAGCTTTACTGCAATCGAGTAGAAACCCGCCGCCAGATCCGCAGGCAGCGTCACCCTCAATTCGTCATCGCTCACAGGCGCAGTAGCGGGCTGCGGGGGATTCTCGAACCGCGCCGAAGAAAGCCGCGCGGTTCCACCGGCCAGCCGTCCGCCGTGCAATGTAATGACGTCGCCGGGGAGCGCGCTAAGCTGGCGCTCCGGCACTTGCAACGAGACCAGCGAAGGAAAGGGTGGGAGCAGATCGGGTTGAGAGATCACGCCTCGATCGGCTTCTCCGCGTTGCAAAACAGGCAAAGGCGTCTTCGGCGGGCGCGTGCTTTCTATCAGCACCACTGACACCTGGTAGGCGGTCGACACGCGGTAGTTGGTTTGAAACGATGTCCACAGTTTTGAAATATCGTCGAGGCTCTGAGGTTGTAATGTAATTCGCACTCGTTCGATCTGTTCGTGCAGATCGCTTGCGCTCAGATCGGTCAGCGGGGTGGTGGCATTTTTGATCTCCTCCGCTCCAAGCACCGGATGATCGTAGAGCACGCTCATCGCCTGTCCGAGCAAACGATGGGCACCAGTATCGTCGCCGTCGTCACTGTAAGCCGTTAGCAGATAGTAAAGCGTCAACGGCAACGGCGGTTGTCCCGTTTCTCCCTGCTTCGATTGTCGGGGCATCTCCTGGTTTCGATACGCTGCATCGGGCGCGGCCTCGTAAAGAAACAAGTTGAGCTGATCGCCGGCATTGGCGCCTCGCGCGGTGTCGAGCGGCCGCGCGGTCACGTCCAGAATACCCACTCCGCGCGTGAGCAGACTTCGCAGCGTTGCGGTGACGGCAGCAATCGCGAGGGAGTTGCTCATCGCGCGCCCCCGTTGCTGCGCCGGCGCAAGTAGTCGTCGAGGTTCATCACCGGCGGTGTTGCGCGCGGCTTTGCTGATGATGATGGCTTGGATGATTGAACGGCACGGACTTCAATCCGACCTATCGTCACGTGAACGGTCGGCTCCGGAGAAAGGTTTGCCTGTTGTCTGAATGCCAGTCTGTCACCCTCGAGACGCGGCGCGAGACGAGATTGAACGATGATCGGGAGTCGGTTGGTTGAGCCGGTTTCTTCAAACACTCCTGATGACGGGGCGATCGTAGCGACAGGCGGGAGCTTTGGGCTGTTCTCCTGGCGGCGCGCGGAACCATCCGGACCCGCCGTTTCGCGAGCGCCGACCGGCGATGGTTCCAGGGCGGTGGCTGAAGGCAAGCGGTGAGCAACCGGAAGCCGCCGCGAATTATTCAGTTGCTCGTCGTCCTGGGAAACGGGCTGGATCGTTGTGGTCCGCGGTTCGCCGAGAATGGGACTTCGATGGCTGTTCGGAACGCGTCGGTTGTCAGGTTCTGCGGTGGAAGCGGCCGTTTGATCCGATTGCCATGCCGCCCGGCTGCCGCGGGCCAATGAGACTCCGCTCGGTCTTCGGGCTTCAACCGGTCCGTTGACGCCTGGCTCATCATTGACGTCAAAAGGTTTCCTGACTTGTCTGTAGGAGGAGCGACGAGGCGCGGTGTTCACCGAAGCTGTACTCTCGAGTCGTTCTCGAAGCTCGGCTGCCATCGCCGGTGGGCGGCCGAACTCGGCTCGATTGCTCCCGCCTTCTGGTTGAACGGGCGCCAGCTCAAACTGTCCAGGCAGACGCGGGCGCACCAACGGAGTCAGATTCAAAGTTCGCGCCGCAATGTTTGCCAGATAGTTGTTCACGATTCGGTCCGGCCTATTCGTATCAAGTCACGGCGCCGATGATCTGAAGATAGAGTTGTCGCCGCTGGACGCTCATCGCCAGAATGTCGGACTCGCGCCAACCGAAGGTGGAAGCCAGCAGGCACACGTCGCTTAGTAACCGTCTTGCCCAGTTGTCGATTTCGTTCCACAGGAACGAAACGATATCGAATGCCGATAGCCACCGATGACCGCAGTCCGCGCAGTTTAGCTCCAGTTGAACGTTGGCTTGCGGATCTGCCTTCTCCATCTCGGCTGCAACAGCGTCGAGCACCGCCGGCGGCAGGGTGCGCGACGAATCGAGGTTTTGCCTCTTGCCGTTGTGTCGAACCTGGACCAGACAGCGCAAGAGCAACCTTCCAGTCAGCCCTGCTGCGTCACATTCCGCGCGGCCCGGTTCGGTAAGGGCAGCAAGGTCTTCACTGTTCGGCAGTCGAAACTCAACGAGGTAACCGCCATTACGGATCGTCAGCGTTTCGGGCGGAGGTTGACCAGCTCCGACCCTGAGCTCGGTCGCCTCAAAGCCCAGCTCGAGTTGCCGACCGCACTCGGGGCAAGCAGTCAGACCGGTGAGCTTCGAACCAAAAAGAACCTCGCGCAAAGTGAGTAATTGGGCGTCGCGCCGGCCGATGCTCAGTTTCTCCAGCTCTTCATGTGGTCTGTCAGGCGACGCGGTGGCGAGCAACATCAATGCCTGCGTCGTCATCGGTTGTGCTCGCCCGCGCTCCCAAACAGCCAATAGTTCTGAAGCAGAAGGAGCTTGCATCACTGAGGCTCGGTGAAAGTCGGTTCTGTGGGTTCAGGAACCTCGATGTCCCGCTCCCAGCCCTCGTTTTCGAGCTTGATATGCTGTATGAGAACCGCGTTCGCGTTGGCATCCAGGTCGGCATAGGCCTGAAACTCCGAGACCCAGCATCGAAAGATTTTGTATGCCAGGGCGAGCTGACCGGCTTCGTTGTAGACCTCGATGATGATGTCCTTGCGGAAGTCTTTGAGGGAAACTTCGGCGCCAGGCAGCGAGCCGAAGTTCCAGACTTTGTTCGCCCACAGCTCGAACTCTTTGTCGTGGGTCACGCCACGATCGAGAGATATGGCCTCGTACTCGGTGCGGCCGGGCGACTTGCGGCTGCTCGAGGGATCACCGCCCTCGCGATGTTTCACGACTTCGGTAGTTCGCTTTAGCGGGCTGACCTTCGAGATGCCGGCGACGTATTTGCCATCCCACTTCACACGGAATTTGAAGTTCTTGTACGGATCGAAACGCTGAGCATTAACGGTAAACTGAGCCATACGTTTTCCTCCCGGGCGTTACACCTCGATTTGACCGGCCATCTGTTGAAGCTTGATGATCACAAACTCGGCGGGCTTAAGCGGCGCGAACCCCACGATGATGTTGACGATGCCGCGATTGATGTCGCTCTGCGTTGTGGTCTCTTTGTCGCATTTCACGAAGTAGGCGTCGCGGGGCGTGCGACCCTGGAACGCTCCCTGGCGAAACAGGTCGTGCATGAACGCGCCCACGTTGAGTCGAATCTGAGCCCACAGCGGTTCGTCGTTGGGTTCGAAGACAACCCACTTCAAGGCACGAAAGAGCGACTCTTCGATGAACAGCGCAGTGCGACGCACCGGTATGTACTTCCATTCGGAGCCGACTTCGTCGTTACCCTGTAGAGTGCGCGCACCCCACAGGATCGTCCCGAAAACCGGGAACGTGCGAATGCAGTTGATCGCTCTGACGTTCAGCGCTCCGTTTTCGAGATCGGTCAGCGTCGCCGCCACTCCGTTCGCGCCAGTCAGGCTCGCCTCGGTGCCGGCAGGCGCTTTCCACACTCCGCGTTGAGCGTCTGTTTGCGCGTAAAGGCCAGCCACAAAGCCGGAAGGCGGAAATGACCGCAGTCGACCAGCCTGACGGGGGTCCGGCGCCAGTATCCAGGGGAAATAGAAGGCCGCGTTGAGCGAATCCTTACCCGTCAGACCATCGAGGCTCGCTGTGGCTTTGAGCGTGTCGAAGGTGGCGGTTTCCTCGGAGTCGGCAATCAGGAACGCGCGCCGGTCGCGGCAGAACTTCTGGAGATTTGCCAACGTCGCGTGGTCGGTCTCGGCGGGGACGCACAGCAGGTTGAACAAGTCGACGCGGTCGAGCCGGTGAACGCCAACCTCACCGTTCGTACCATCCGCATTCAGGGCATCGTGGAAGGCCGCATCGTCCGGTCTCAGCACGGCGCCATCCAAGCCGCCCGCCAGCGCGGTTGTCTGGTCGGTCGGAACCTGGGTGGGATCAGTTACCTTGACTGTGATCAGAGTGGACTCGGAGTTTATGACCGAGACCGCCGAGCGCGTATCGTCGGCCGCCAGTGACAGGTTCTCAAAAGCTTCAACCGTCACATTCGCGCTGTCCTGGTCAAAGACAACCTCCAGTCGAAACCGATTGTCATCGGGCTCGGTACGGCGCTTTGTTCTGATCTTGTAGTTGTTTGCCCAGACGCCGGGGCCGGCGGCGGTCACCGACAAGCCGTTGAGCGCGGCCGTGGCAGTGACGCTATCGGGCGCCGCAAGCCGGACGACATAGCCCTGCTGTCCGCCGTTGGCGAAGAATTGAGAAACGGCGTAGCTCATCGGGCTGTCAAAGTTCAGCCCCCCAAACTGCCGCTCATAGTCGCTGAAACTTAGAATGAGCTGGGCCTGATTTGTAGGCCCCTTGGGAGCCCAGCCGATAAACGCCGTAATCGAAGTCGCCACTCCGGTAATCGTGCGGACTCCGCTTGGTATCTCTTCGATGTACACGCCCGGGTAGGTTGGTGTAACTGGCATCGTCTTACCTCCTGCGATAACTCGTCAGAATTCATCTTGATCTGAGAATCCGAAAAACAGCGATCCAAAGCGCGGTAAAGCCGCTTAGGTTTCCTTCTTGCTAAGCAGAGCGCGGATCTCGTCCTCGCTGTCAGTGTTAATCAGATACCGCAGCCGCGAGTCGGAACCGCGTCGCTCGAGTATCAGACCTTTTGCCACCAGTCCTGCCAGCACTTCTTTTACTTTCGCTGTGCGGCTTTCAATCTTTCTCTCGAGCAGCCACCATTCGGCGATCCCTTCCAACGTGTCCTGCGCGTCGGGGTTGTTGACGAGATAGGTCAGCACGTCACGAGCCATTTCTTCTTCTTTTGTTTCTCCACCGAGCCCCACACGCGAACCTCATCGTCGCTATTGCGATTGTCATCGTGTGCAACCGCTGAGCCGCATCGTAAAGTTTTTGTTTTATCGCCGACGACTTGAGCGGAGTGGGTTGTTTCTGTCCTCGCCCTAACAACGTGATCGCGGTCCGTTGCCAGCTGTAGAGAATCACATCGAGTTCCAGGGAAGTGAAATCTCGGCATCGACGGCGGCCGATTCGCGATCTCGGTCGATGACCGTAGGTGTGAGAGGAGTTCGTCAGTTGTTGCAGGACAAACGTGTCCACCTGTGAGAGGACGATTGTCCGCCCATCACGCGTGAGACTTGAAGCTTCGCCCGTCGATGTGGTGTTTGCGCATCAGTTCAAAAAAAGCGCGGCGGTTTTTGCGCGCAGCCTCCGCTGCTTTGGTGATGTTTCCGCTATGCGCCTTCAGCAACCCGTTGATGTAAGTCTTTTCGAATTGATCGATGACCTTCGCCTTCGCCTCTTGAAACGAATCCGGGCGCACGTCCGGTTGCGGCGTTTGCAAGAGAACGTCCGAGTCCTTTACTACTGGTCCGGCCGAGAGCACCGCCGCGCGCTCGATGACGTGTTCGAGCTCGCGTACGTTGCCCGGCCAGTCGTAAGCCAACAACGCGCGCATCGCCCGCGGCGAGACTCCGGTCAACTCCTTGCCGAGATCGGCTGCGTACTTTGACAGAAATCGCTGCGTCAGGAGGGGTATGTCCTCGCGCCGGTCGCGAAGCGGCGGAAGCGTAAACGGAATGATGTTGAGACGATAATACAGGTCCTGGCGCATCCTCCCGTCTCTTATCGCGCTGCGCAGGTCAGAATTGCTGGCTGCGACTAACCGCAAATCTGCCCTCTGAGTTCGCGCGGATCCCAGCGGCCGGTACTCCTTCTCTTGAATGAAACGAAGCAATTTCACTTGAGCCATCAACGGCAGACAATCGATTTCATCCAGAAAGAGCGTGCCGCCTTCTGCCTCGGCGACCAACCCGGTCTTCGAGCTGGAAGCGCTCGTGTAAGCTCCTCGCTCGTGCCCGAAGAGTTCATTCTCCACAAGGTCCGCAGGAATCGCTCCGCAGTTGACTGGCACAAAAGGCTTTCCCGATCGCGGACCGAGGTAGTGGATTGCCCGAGCGAACAGCTCCTTCCCGGTTCCGGTTTCTCCGAGTATTAGGACCGTTACATCGCTCTTGGCGACGAGGGGGATACGATTCGCCTCAGCGGCAAAGGCAGGACTCTCGCCGATCAGGTGTTTCAATCCGAGCTTTTGCTTCATCGTGTGAGTGAAGTCTTCTCGCCGGCGCGCTTGATCGAGCAATCGCCACATGCGTGGAAGGATGTTCAGCGGGTTAAATGGCGGGCTTATAAAGTCGGTAGCCCCGAGCTCCAGCAGTGTAAGCATCTCTAAGGGCTCACCGCGCTCCATTGCCACTATCGTTGGCATCGAAAGCAATTGAAACAGCGAGCTCGGCGATTCAGGAGGACCATCCCCCGCGGGGGACGGCAGAACGAGAAACACCAGGTTGGGGTTGACTCTTGCCAGGATGCTGCGAACCTCGGCGTCGCGTAGCTCGACGTCGTAAGAGCCGACTGACTCACGGCGGAAGTGCGACCCTTCCGAAAGCGCGGGTGCCAGAATCTCCTGCACTTTTGCACTCAGGCTATTAGTGGAATCAAAATCGAGGAGAAGGATTGTGTTGCTCTCCATGCCTGCCACCTTCCTGGCGGAGACCCTCCACCGATGACTTGTCCTTCGAGGTTGGACCGGGTCAGATTCACATCTACTCGTGACCCGGCGCGGTACGTGAGGTTCAGGGCGTGCACTCGTAGCCGAGACATTGGCGACGGCCAGGGAGTGGCCCGCCGCGTCGCTGTTTTCAGCGCCAATTATACATGACGAAAAACCGATCCGATACACTTCAAGGCGAGGCGAAGTTCTTTGGCAAGCTCTGCCCCGTCCGGCGCACCAGGCGGCGTCGTACGCTCCCACCTGGGGATCGCTGCTGATTCTTACGAGGGGAAGGCCTGGGTCATCGTTGTGCCGTCAAGCTCTAGTGCGGAACGAGGTTTGTATCGTACTCTTTTCTGGTCCAGCTATTGGATGAGAGGAGAAATCCATGAGTGAGTTTCTATCCGATGTCAAAGAAATTCGGCGGCGAGCCCGCCAGAAGATCGAGCAAGGCCCGGTCACCGCCGGCTACAAGGCTGACCGCGAGAAAGTGATATCCGTACTAAACGAAGTACTCGCGACCGAGTTGGTCTGCGTTCTTCGCTACAAGCGTCATTACTATATGGCTAGCGGCATAAACGCCGAGCCAGTTGCCCAGGAGTTCCTCCAGCACGCCAACGAGGAACAAGTGCATGCCGACCTGGTTGCGCAGCGGATTACCCAGCTTCAGGGAGAACCAAACTTCAATCCTGAGGGGCTCGCGACCCGCAGCCATTCGGAATACGTAGAGGGTGGATCGCTGGTGGAGATGATCCGCGAAGACCTGGTGGCGGAACGAATCGCCATCGAGTCTTACTCGGAGATCGTCCGATGGCTCGGTAACGACGATCCGACCACGCGGGTGCTTATCGAAGAGATTCTCGCGAAAGAAGAGGAACACGCCGACGACCTGTCAAACATGCTTACGACTTTGCGTTCCTAAACCGGTCCGCCGGCGCACCTTGCGGAGCGCCTGATTGCTCGCGGCGGGAAACAAACTACGCCTGACCAGTCGCTGGGCCGAATTGTCGCGTCTCCCCGGGGGGTGCGTTCGACTGCTCATTCGAATTTCACACCTGGCTTCGTTCTACCGAAGCCTCGCTGGCACTTCCCTTGCACCATCGATCCTAGGTGTCTGGTTCCCCTACATCCGACACCACAATCCGGGCAAGGGACTGTACGATAGATGGACGCTTACGAATCGCTGACGTACATCGGCGTATGTCAGAGGATCACGGCTTCGAAAGGGGCAACTCTATCGCCCGCCGATCCAAGCCGATGCGCTCCGCGCCGCGCGAGTTCGCCGTGTGCTCCCACTGAGTACTCTTCTCTACATTCGATAAGAGTTGAAACTGAACGCCTTATGTATAGTCATCCGGCGTTCCGTTCGCGCGATTTTTTCACTCCAAAGACCCGAAAGAACGAGGACCAAATCAATGCCTGACGCCTTCCTCCAGCCCGCTACCACCAAGTCACACAGTCTTCTGGCTGCGGATATCATCATCGCCAATGCGCCCGACCCGGTGTTCGTGTCTGACCTGGAGGGCAGAATCCTCCAGGCTAACGATGCCGTTTCTCATCTGCTCGGGTTCCGCCAGGATGAAGTCCTGGAGCAATCGTTGTCGCGATTCATCAGCACCGATGAAGCGCGAGAATTCACCGCGGCGCTGCGCGAAGTGGTCGAACGCGGGGTTACGCGCAACGTCGTGCTGAGCCCGCGCAGCGCAAGCGGCGAGGTCATCCCCACCAGCTTGAATGCCTCCGCGCTTCGCGATCCTGAAGGCAAGGTCATCGGCGCGATCGGCATCCTGCGCGACATGCGAGAACTGGACAAGGCTCGTGCGTACGCTGAAAGCTTGATCAAGAATGCGCCCGACCCGGTGTTCGTTTCGGACCTCGAGGGCAAGATCCTCCAGGCCAACGACGCGGTTTCACAAGTGCTCGGGTTCCGGCCTGATGAGTTGATCGAGCAATCGCTATCACGGTTCATCAGCCCGGAGGAGACTCGGGAGTTTACGGCCGCGCTCCGCGAGGTCGTCGAACGAGGCGTGTCAAGAAACGCGCGGCTAAATCCTCGAAGCGCGTCGGGTATGATTATCCCAACCAGCTTGAATGCGTCGGCGCTGCGAGATCCGGACGGAAAGGTGATCGGAGCGATCGGCATCCTGCGAGATATGCGCGAGCAAGACAAGGCGCGCGCATACGCTGAAAGCCTGATCAAGAACGCACCCGATCCGGTTTTTGTCTCGGACCTTGAAGGCAAGATTCTTCAGGCCAACGACGCCGTTTCTCAACTGCTGGGGTTTCGCCAGGATGAAGTGCTCGAACAGTCGCTCTCGCGGTTCATCAGTCCCGAAGAGACCCGCGAGTTCATGGCGGCATTGGACGAAGTCGTCGAGCGCGGAGTCACTCGCAACGCGCGTCTAAACCCGCGAAGCGCGTCTGGCGAAATCATCCCGATGACTCTCAACGCTTCCGGGCTGCGAGATCCGGATGGAAAGGTTATCGGTGCGATCGGCATCTTGCGCGACATGCGCGAGATCGACAAAGCCCGCGCTTACGCAGAGAGCCTGATCAAGAACGCGCCTGACCCGGTGTTCGTCTCCGACCTCGAAGGCAAGATCCTGCAAGCCAACGACGCGGTGTTCGCTTTGCTGGGGTTCAGACCGGATGAACTGATCGAGCAATCGCTTTCACGCATTTTGTCGCCCGAGGAAACTCGCGAGTTTCTAGCCGCTCTGCGCGAGGTCGTCGAGCGCGAGGAACGCACCGGAGACAACATCGGCGTGCACGGCCTCGAGCGCGGCGTGACCCGCAACGTGTCGCTGAACCCCCGCACGGCGTCCGGCGAGATCATACCCACCAGCTTGAACGCTTCAGCTCTGCGGGACTCGGAAGGCAAGGTGATAGGCGCGATCGGTATTCTTCGCGACATGCGCGAACTGGACAAAGCCCGGGCGTATGCCGAGAGCTTGATCAAGAACGCTCCCGACCCGGTGTTCGTCTCTGACCTCGAGGGCAAAATCCTGCAAGCCAACGACGCGGTGTTTGCCCTTTTGGGTTTTCGACAGGACGAACTGTTGGAGCAATCGCTGTCACGATTCATTAGCGCCGAAGAGACCCGCGAGTTCACAGCGGCATTACGTGAAGTCGTCGAACGGGGCGTGACTCGAAACGCCCGGCTCAACCCAAGAAGCGCATCCGGCGAGATCATCTCCACCAGCTTGAATGCCTCCGCGTTGCGCGATGCGGAAGGAAAAGTGATCGGCGCCATCGGCATCCTGCGCGATATGCGCGAACTCGACAAGGCGCGAGCATACGCCGAGAGCTTGATCAAGAACGCACCGGATCCGGTGTTCGTCTCGGACCTCGAAGGCAAAATTCTTCAGGCGAACGATGCGGTGTTCGCGCTGCTCGGTTTTCGACAGGACGAGTTGCTCGAGCAGTCCCTCTCACGATTCATCAGCGCGGAAGAGACTCGCGAGTTCACCGCGGCACTGCGCGAAGTGGTGGCGCGAGGCGTGACCCGAAATGCCCGGCTGAACCCGCGCAGCGCTTCAGGCGAAATCATTCCCACTACGCTGAACGCATCGGCCCTCCGCGATCCAGACGGCAGA
>DATMCM010000126.1:0-2845 GCA_035558335.1 Blastocatellia bacterium
AGACAATAGCGTCTTCTTGATTGCTCGCCTAAACAGCTTCGTCATCGAACGATGATATTTCGCCACAGCGCGATGAAGTCAAAGCATTCAGGACCGGCATACGAGCGACAGCTCGCTCACTGAAACAGCCATTATGAAACGATGATGAACCTTTCTTGAATATAGACCCAACTCTACAACTTAAAATCGTCCAAATCCCTCTTACCGTCAAAAGAGGGGTGTACGATGAGTGGACGACGTGACAACCGATTTGCAGCTCGCATCGATATTGAGCACCTTCGTTTTGCCGTGGCCGCCGCGGAATTCGGCAGCTTTCATAAGGCGGCTGAAGCCCTCAACGTCCAACAATCCACGCTCAGCCGACGCATACAGGATATTGAGCATGCGACCTCGTCGACCCTGTTCAGGCGATCGTCTGGAGGCGTGGTCGTTTCGACCTCCGGCGAGGAATTTGTGCGAATGGCGCGAGCCGTTCTCGAGCAGATCAATGAATTTGCTCCTTCGTCCATCGCGAGGTCGCGCAAGGAAACCCTACGCGTGGGCTTCTGCACATCGCTTTCGGCTGGCGGATTGCGGTCCAGCCTCCTTGATTTCCGGCGGCGCTTCCCAGAATCCCGGTTCGAGATGTGGGAGCGCCGCAGATCTCGGTTATCGACCAAGCTGCAGAATGGCACGCTGGATATCGTGATTTCGCCCGGCAAATTGCCGATCGAATGCAAGAACGTCGCGCTTTGGAGCGAACGCGTTTTGATTGCCCTGCCAGAAGATCATGCCTTGGCAAATCGCGAGACCATCTACTGGACCGATCTGATTTCCGAAACGATCCTTATGAGCAAGTACGATCCGTACTGGGAATTTGAGGACCTCCTGACATCCAAGCTCGTGTTGCCGAACGAACGGCCCCGGATCGAGCGTCATGATGTCAGCCGAAGCATCCTCAAGAGCCTCATAAGCATGAGACTTGGCCTCGGATTGATGCTTGAGTCCGACGTCGGCGTCCGCGTTCCTTCCATTCTGTTCAAAGAGTTGCGCGATGGCACTGGGCCTGCGCGTGTCGACTTTTCAGCGTTCTGGCTGGACGCAACGCTAGGTTCGGCCCTGACAAACTTCCTCACGATCCTCCAAGAACGCTATCCCCCTCTCTCCTAAGCCATTTGCCGCCGGAATTTTATGAATGAACGGTCGGTGGCCATGAATCGTCTCAGCATGGGAGCAATCAGTTTGGTTGGATCCTCGATCGAATGGCCACTCTCTCGTTTCATCAGCTCGGCATATGCCCGGAGATCGCGATCGATATCTGGCGGCAATTCGATGGAAATCTTTATCGGTTTTTGATCGAGAAGAGCGTCGATTTTGAGTTTGGTCATCGGCGTCATCCACTATAGGGCTCGAGAACGAGATCTCGATTGACCATCACCCGCACTGCAAACCCCGGGCGGATCGTCAATGTCGGTTGAATGTTGAGATTGCGCCGAACAACCTGCTGCCCAGTCTGATTCAGCGAATTTGCCGCGCCCAAGCGGAGCGCCTGAAGAATATTCGTGTTGCTGCCCGTATCGGCCCCTGAGCCGAGTTCAGCGCCTACACCGAGGAGCGTCGAGAGCAGCGCGGCCTTGACCAACTCGGCCCAGTGATTGTCGACCTCATCTTCGAGACCGGAATAGCCTCCTGCATCGGCGCCCTGTTGCCGCTCCAGAACGATCGAGCGGCCGTTTGGCATGATCAGACGTGTCCAAACCAACAGCACGCGGGACTGGCCAAACGCGACCTGACTATCATAGACGCCTATTAGTCGGGCTCCTTGCGGCACTAACTTGATGCGGCCGGTAGGAGAATCAAAAATCGACTCCGTGACCTGGGCAGTGATTTGTCCGGGAAGGTCTGATCTGATGCCTGTTATAAGAGCAGCCGGAATGATTGTGCCCGCTTGGATGACGAAAGGCGACGCGGGGCGCGAAATCCGATCAGGTGCGGTCGTCCGCCGATCGACCGGCGCATTGGCGAAGAGCAGTTTGCTATCTTGCCCGTTTTGAGTGAAGGTTTCATCAGAAGATGGCGCGGTCTTGGTGGCTGTTTCCTGTGATGCGACATGTGGTGACGCAGCGGCCGCGGTGGTCGACGCAAATAACTTGCTCGTCCGAGCCGCCTCGGTCTCCTGACTGGCACGCTGTTGTTCTGGGTCGATACCGATTGGTGCTGATTGCCTGTCTGTCGTGACGATTTGGCGCTCCGCGTCGCCGGGCAACGCTGCCCCTAGCGGGGGTACATTGCGCGGGATCCCGGTATAATCGCGCGGCAGCGTGCTCAGGCCGTCCGCCACGTTGTGATGATCCGTGCTGTAGAGTTCGTCCGGGGACGGATTGTGTGGCTGGTTGCTTCTCAACGCCCATAACACTGCGCCTGAGATCAGCAACAAGGCCAGAGCAGTCCCGCCGGCCAAGACCTTTCGGGATAGCCGCGTGATCCTTGGACGCTCCGCAGTCAAACGCAAGGCCTGCGCGCCGTGATTGGATGAAGGTGCTGGTCCGGATGCGGGGCCGCGGTTGTCGTTTGCGCCACTGTCACTCACAAAGGCCTCTCATCGTTTCTGACAATTCGGACCATCTGCTGCTTCTCCCCGCCGAGACGAAGCTCGGCTGCGGCGAACAGGCGGTCGGCAATCAGGAGATTCTTGTAGACATGATAGTTGACGAGCTCAGGCTTGCCATCCTGACCGATGACGAATAGAGGCGGCATTTCGCCCTGTCCGATACCCGGTGAGAACTCGATGTAAACTTTGCGACCGTCGTCGAATGCATTGATCGGTCGCCATGGTGGATGGTCACCCTCGATGCTGTAGCGGTAG
>DATMCM010000127.1:0-2995 GCA_035558335.1 Blastocatellia bacterium
AGCGCGCCTTGGTTAGTGCTTGCGCCCACAAACCGCTTCCGCAACCCAGATCAATAATGAGACCTTCGCATATTCCATTTTGTTTTAGAATCTCAAGTATGCCGGGAGCAGACTTGCGAGCCCACTCCCCGAAGCCGACATCGTGAATAAACGCGAGGTCTTTTTCGTAGTAGCCGTTCATATTGCGACCGTATCATCTTATCCGCCTCCTGAGTAGGGAGCGCAGGTATTCCGGCGGCTCTTCACGCGGACGATTGGCTTATGCGCGGGGAAAAAGACGGGCGCCGGGGCTTTCCCTTTTTGAACGCAAAGGGGCCAAACAGCCCGGAGAGCTCGCGCGCATTGAATGCTTGTTGGCCTTAGGGCAGGCGTCAGATGTGTTACCTGCGGGTTGGTGGAGGCCGCGCGAATGCGCGGCCTCCACCGAGGGTAGTCGGTCGACTCAGAATTGAATCCGTCCACCGATCTGAATAGCCCTTGGCCTGTAGAACTGTTGGAACGTCAGGTTCGGATCGGGAGTGAGTTGAGTGGTGATCGCGCCGAAGTTAGCCTTGTCTTCAAGGTTCGGTGTCGGATCGAAGAAGACCGGGTGGTTGAAGATGTTGAGAAAATCGAACGTTAGACCGAACGATACTCTCTCGGTGATCTTTGTTTGTTTGCCAAGCGAGACATCCAATTGCCAGCGGGAGAGCCCTCGCAGCACTCCGCGCCCGGCGCGGCCATCTTCGGAAAGCAGCGCTGGACGGAAGCTTTTGAAAGCCGCTTCGGGGTCAGAGAACAGGTTCTTGCCCGAGCCTCCAGTCCCGATGTCATTCGACCCCTTCACACCGTTGTTGTCGCCGGTGCTGACGTGAGCCGTTGGAATCGCGCCGGTTCCATATCCGAAGATCACAGTGCCGCCGAAGGTCTGACCGCTGATGTTCTGGCTGACCTGGACCGGCAAACCGCTCTCCGCCAGATAAATCCCGGAGAGATACCAGCCTCCGATTGCTCGGTTCAACCAGTTGTGGGTATCGAACCGCCGGCCGCTGCCGAACGGCAGATCGTAAACCCAGTTCGCATTGAAAGTATGTCGCTGGTCAAAAAATGACGGGCCATATTCGATGTCCGGGAAGAAACTGCTCGCCAGTTCGCCCGCCGAGTTTTGAACCGCGCCTACCTGATCGAGCGACTTCGAAAGCGTGTAGTTGAAGTCGAAAGTCAGTCCGTGCGATCTGCGCTTGTGGAGGCTGACCACCAGAGCGTGGTAATTCGATCTGCCGCCGTTGGCGCGGAAGAACAGATCAAGGACCTGCTGATTGTTGTAAGGCCCGTTGGCGATGGCGACCGGCAACCCGAATAGAGGAAGCAGATCTATGCCGGTGTTCCAGATGTTGTTTACATTGCCGGCAATAAAATCACCGGTGAACGCGCTCGCGAGGAAACCGGTCGCGCCGGCAAAGAGTTGATTCTCGAACCACGGCTGCGCCGCAACCTTGCTGGGATCCGGCGTTTTTCGAAGCTGCGTCGCAACATTGTCGAACGCCTTTGCGAAAACCTGTCCCGACTTCTTGTCCTTGAAGAAATACGGATTCGAATTCAGGTCGTAGCTCTGGTAAAGCTCGCGTCCGAGCCTGCCAATGTAACCGACTTCTAGGAGCATTTTGCCCGGCAGCTCGCGTTGAATGGTGAAGTCGAAGTTGTGATTGCGCGGGTCCAGAAGCTTTGGGTTGTCAAGGAACGAGAGCAACTCCCCGAACGGCTTATCCGGCACGACCGGCGAAGTCGCCGCAGTGTTCACCGGTACGGGAATGTTCCCGTCGATTCCGGCACGGAAGGGCTGACCGGCTCCGTTCTTTGGTCCAAGCACCGAAAGGGTTTGCGCAAACCCGACTCCCAGCATTGGAATGATCACGGTGGCAACCGTGTTCGCGCGATCATACGTCAGCGAGTATCCGCCGCGGATAACCGTTTGGCGTTCGCCTACGAACTTGCCCAACCAGCCCTCCTTGTAAGATGGTTGCCAGGCTGCCGAGACGCGGGGCGAAAAGTCTTTTCGGTTTATGTCAAAGACCCCGTCCCGACCCGCTTCCGCGATTGGAAGATACGCAAGGTCCGGATTGAATATCTCGCCGTTGAGCGCCGCCGCCTTCTTCTTGGCCAGATAATCATTGACGTCAACGAGGTCCTTGGTGCCCTTGTAGACGGCAACGGATTGCCTGCCCTGTTCGTCAACTGGCGGTGTGTGCCATTGATAGAGAAGGCCGTAGGAAATCGTGAAAGAGGGCTTCATCCTCCACACATCCGAGAAGTAGAACTCCCAGTGATGCAGGATTGTATCGTTTATGAGCCCCGTTCCGATTGGAAGCGGCTTGAGGTTGGCATCGCGCACTGCCAGGTAGCCAACATTGTCCACGATCCCCAGCAGTCCCGCGTAAAACTGGTTGTACCGATTGACGTCAACAGATTGCAAGCCTGGCGGCCGCTCAGAAGGGTCTATCACTACATTGCCGCTTGCGCCGATCGCGGCAACCGGAGTACTTACCGAGCCGATCACCTTGTCATCGCGAAAATGGAAGGTCCTGATCCGGCGGAAGTCGCCGCCAAACTGCATCGTGTGAACGCCCTTCGTCCACGTCGCGTTGTCCAGGAACTGATTGACAGCGCTGATCGCCGATTGCCGACGCGCGCGCTGAGTATCGACGTCGATCGGCTGGTCGAGCAGCGGGTTCCCGCTCGCCCCAAAAGCGATCGCAGTCGCTACGTTGAATCCGGTTATCGTCGTCGGAGAGATCCTGTTGAACGTTGAGTTGTCGACGATGTACCCGTAACGGACTTCATTCACCAGGTTGGGACGAAGCGTTCCGATCGCCGCAAGCGTCAGGTTGCGAGGACGAGTCACAGTGTTGGCTCCTCCTGTCTTGTGCACCAGGTCGACTTGGAAAGCGCCCGTCTGTTCCTGCTCCTGTAACGCACCCTTTGCTTCGACCGACCACTTGTTGTTCACCTGGTAATC
>DATMCM010000128.1:0-2548 GCA_035558335.1 Blastocatellia bacterium
CTGAGTTCGTTGCGGAGGAACTGCGGAAGTGGCTGGCGAAAGTAGGCACGGGAACACTCTACATCGAGCCGGGCAGTCCTTGGGAGAACGGTTACTGTGAAAGCTTCAACGGGAAGTTGCGGGACGAATGCCTGAACGGAGAGATCTTTTATTCGCTAAAGGAGGCCCAGATCGTGATCGAAAAGTGGCGCGTGGAATACAACACGAAGCGGCCGCACTCGGCACTCGGCTACAGGCCGCCTGCCCCCGCGGCCTGTAGCCCCTGGGGAGTAAATCCAACTTCACAGCCCATGGCTGTGGTATAAAAACTCTCACTTCTCCTGGACTAACAAATCAGGCCGGTCAGTCCAAGCCGCTACAAACGCCAGTTTCTTTCTATTGAGTTGCATTGTTCTCGTTCGTGACAAGCGTTCTGGACAAACTCACCGCCCCAGCCCAACATGTCTCGCTCTTCCTCCTCTTGCGGATCGATTTAATCGACGCCTACATAAACAGTCGACTTGTGTCTTTATTTCGTAGCAGAGAAATCTGTTGTAATGAGTCTTGACTACGGAGCGTGAACGAGGCTCATCAACGTTGGCCCACGGAGAGGAAAATGTTACGGCATTAAGCCATAACACTGTGTTCATGGGTGTACAGCAACTCGCAACGCTTGCGGTCCATAAACGCTTCTTCGTCGGGGATCACGTTCTGCCTGTAGCCATCCGATTCGAAGAATGCTTTTGCCCCGGAGATGTCATCGAACCAAATCTCCGCGATACCGTCAAAGTTGGAGGCTGTTGTCCCTGGTAAAGCATCGCTCGTTCTGTGATCTTGAATGTAGCGCCGAACGTATTGCTTCGACTCCGACTGGGCGGCGACGAGGGGACCATGAACTTCACCCCAGTGTTGGATGAATTGCTCATATGTCAAATCGCTTCGACGCACCAAGAGAATACTGAGTTTGATCATTGTTTCTCTCCTAAAGGCGCATTCTCCATTTAACAAGATGCCATCGTCCAGGTGAGAAGCCGGTTCGCCTGACCCGGTGACGACGTTTCCGTAGCGGACCTTCAGACAGTCACCACGATCTTCCCGAACTGACCGCTCTGCTCGAGATAGCGGTGCGCATCCGCCATCTCGTCGAAGGTGAAGGTACGGTCAATCACGGGCTTGAGCGCCCCGGTCTCCAGACCCTTCGTGACGAACTCGATTGCGGCCTTGCGACGGGTCTCGTTCCCACTTGTGAGCCAGATGTTGTGCGCCTTGATGGTTGGCACCTTGGCGATCATTTCGAGCACCGGCAGCGGGGTGACACCCGTGCCGAGTAGGCCGTAGATGTAGATGATGCCACCGAAGGCCAGCGCCGAGACGAGTTTGGGAAAACTCGGGCCGCCGACGGGATCGAACGCGACGCGCGCGCCCTGGCCGTGGGTGATCCGCATCACCTCCCCGACCAGGTCGACTTCTTCCGTGGCGATGACATGCACTGCGCCGGCGTCGAGGAGTTGCTGCTTCTTCGTCGAGGTGCGCGTCAGCGCGATGGTCGTCGCACCGGCGTAGTTGGCGATCTGGATCGCGGCCAGGCCAACGCTGCTGGACGCCCCCGGAATAAGGACGAAATCCCCCTTGGTGACCTTCGCATCCTCGATGAGGGCACCGTAGGCAGTCACGAACATCATCCAAATCGAGGCGGCCTCGGTGAACGAAAGCGCCTTTGGCTGCCTGACGACGGCATGGTCCGGAACGAGGATGACCTCGCCATACGTCGCGTAGTCGTTCAACGAGAAGGAGGGGATGACGTTAACGTCGTCACCGACCGCGAAGCCGCTCACGTCCTTGCCTACAGCATCGACGCTGCCCGCAGCCTCGTAGCCGAGACCTGCCGGAAACTTCTTGACGGGCTCGATGTAGTCGTCGACCCGCCACATGGCTTCGGCGCGGTTGATGCCGATCGCCTTGACCTTGATGCGGACCTCGTTCGGACCTGGGGCCGGAACCTGGACCTCGACGAACTCGAGAACCTCCGGTCCTCCAGCCTTTGCGAATTTGATCGTGCGTGACATGGCGGTTTCCGTTAAGTCGGACTGGGGTTAAGGGATTCAGCGTGCGCTGAAGCTGCATGATGTTTTTGGATCCAGCCGGCTACGCGGCGGCAGGTTCCAAGCCCCGAAAATTGGTGTAGCCCGACATTCCCCAGATGACTCCCGAACTGGCGTGAATATTCGCGCTTTTCCGGCCTTGCAGCAAGACTGACGCGAGGTGTGGATGGCTACCAGCAGCTCGGGCAGCCCGAACGATGGTCGAGGGGCTGATCTGGCTATTTTCACTGGCATCTGGACGCATTCCTCCTGTCGATTGCGCTTGAACGCGTGTGACAATCAAACGCTTCATGCTGGCGCGGGTGGTGGCTGCGGCCGTAGTTCCGCGATCAGCTGCAGAATCTCCTGGAACATTTGTCGTGGGATGGCGACCTCCGCCATTTGGAAGACGACATAGCGTCCGTGGCTCACCACCTTCGCGCCGATCTTGATCAGCTTCTCCTTCAAGCTCGTCAGCGACCAGTCCT
>DATMCM010000129.1:0-2118 GCA_035558335.1 Blastocatellia bacterium
CTGCTGCTCGCTGCGGCGGTTGGCGTGGCTCTGGTCTCGCGCATCGCCAAGAATTTCCAGGATTATTTCGTCAATGTAATCACGCAGAAGGTTGGCGCACGCATCTACACCGATGGCGTTCGACATTCTCTGGATCTCCCGTACACGTTGTTTGAGGATCAGCGCAGCGGCGAAACTCTGGGGAAGTTGCAGCGGGTACGAAGCGATGTCGAGAAGTTCATCGCACTGCTGGTGAACATGGTGTTCACGACTCTGATCGGCCTGGCGTTCGTCACGATCTACGCCGCCAAAGTACACTGGTCCATTGCCCCAGCTTATTTGTTGACAGTTCCGCTGCTTGGCAGCCTTAGTTCTCTGTTGAGCCGCAGAGTCAAGACCGTCCAAAAGCGTATCGTGACGGAGACGACGGCCCTAGCGGGCGCGACGACTGAATCCTTGCGGAACATCGAATTAGTGAAGAGTTTGGGCCTTGCTCAACAAGAGATTGACCGCCTTAATTCGACCACGGACAAAATCCTCAAGCTGGAACTCGAAAAGGTCCGCTACCTCCGCAGCCTCAGTTTTGTTCAAGGCAGCTTCGTCAATCTCCTGCGGACATCCATTCTCCTTCTGATGCTTTATCTTATTTACACACAGCGCATCACGGTAGGGCAGTTTTTCTCTCTTTTCATCTATTCATTTTTCATTTTCGGCCCGCTGCAGGAACTGGGCAATGTCGTCAACGCGTATCGCGAGACGGAGGCATCGCTCGACAATTTCGAAGAGATTTTGAAAATGCCGACGGAGCAAAAGCCCGAGCATCCGGTTGCACTGCCTTCACTCGAAACACTCGAGTTCGACCGAGTTAGCTTCCAGCATCAGTCGGCATCTTCACCAGCCTTGAGCGAAATCTCGTTCCGCGTGGCGCGCGGCGAGACCATCGCGTTTGTAGGCCCGTCGGGTGCGGGCAAGACGTCTTTGGTGAAATTGCTGGTCGGCCTCTACCGCCCAAAGAGTGGCCATATCTTTTATAACGGAACGCCGGAAGATCAGGTGGCAATTGAAGATTTGCGTGAACGAATTGGATTCGTGACGCAGGACACGCAGCTGTTTTCCGGATCGATTCGCGAGAACCTGCAATTCGTGCGCCCGGACGCCACGGACGAAGAATGCCTGGAAGTCTTACGCCAGGCCGCTGTCGAAGGTCTGCTCCTGAGAGCCAACCACGGGCTCGACTCGAAGATTGGCGAAGGCGGGGTGAAGGTTTCGGGAGGAGAAAAGCAGCGGCTCTCGATCGCGCGCGCTCTTCTGCGCCGGCCGCAATTGCTGGTGTTCGACGAAGCGACTTCGTCGCTTGATTCTTTGACGGAGGAAGAAATCAGCGAGACCATTCGGGATGTCGCCGCGAGCCGAGACGCGATCACGATATTGATCGCCCACCGGCTCTCTACCATCCTGCACGCGGATTGCATTTACGTATTGGAACGGGGGCGAATTGTAGAGAGCGGCCGTCACGAAGATCTACTCGCGAGCAAAGGTCTCTATAGCGCGATGTGGCGGCAACAGGTGGGGGAGGGCCGAGAGAAGTTGCTCAACCCTGCGTGACCGACGGAACGGCCGAAGATCCTGGTTTGAAGTTTCCTGCAAACCTCTTAGGCGCAACACCGCAACCAACTCGGGCTCACCTCAGCCAATTTTTGGTGCACTCTCGGTGCACTTGCGCACGAGACTGTGTAGCCAAACTCTTATTGGGGACTCGCGTGCACGTGCAGAGACTCCGCGGATAGAGCAAAAGACAGCTCGCAGCATTTATGGAGGCTCGAAATATTAAAGGCTGCCAGAACACAACGATAAGTAACGAGAAACGCGCTTGTGGATACCTTCATTGTTTCCGACACTCTCCTGAGATGTACCTCATAGCCGGGCTTCACGGGTCATGGTCTTCACAGGCAGATCCAGATAGGACGCCCGCTGCGCCTCGCGATATACCGTCAACTTCCTTCTGCCGGGTACCGCTCAAACAGGCTTCCGTCGGCTCGGGCCAGTGTCACCCGAATTCGATGCCCTTTTCGCAGCAGCACGGATGTGGGATACATTGACAAGCGTATCGTTGCCGCTGCCGTAGGTGCCAACGGCTCG
>DATMCM010000130.1:0-2403 GCA_035558335.1 Blastocatellia bacterium
GGTATCGCCAGTGACCACGCATCGTATAGCCATGAACGGTGCCCACGTGGTAGTGAGTTCCCACCATCGAGCCGGGGAGACCTTTCAGAACGACGCTGAATCCCCCAGATGTGACGTTAAAGGAGCAGGGCTGGAACCAGACGCCATTCGCGTAAGGCACCCAGAGACGCTCATCTTCCAGGTTGAGGTTGGTAATGAAGTGCTCGCGGCTCCTTCGATTCGGATCGAGGCCGTCGGTGAAATTGCTGAAGGTAGTGATTGGCATAAGGCAATGATCGCAGGTCAGAGGTCAGCCGTCAGATGTCAGGAAAGTCGACGTCAACCATGTTACTTTTTCTCCGATAGCGCCGGTGCAGTCGCTGGAAGATCGGAATTCCAAATATCCGCGCCGCATTTCCACTTGCCGTCGGCCTGCTTTTCCCAGACCTCGACGTACTTGCCGCGGTCGGTGACCGGTTTACCACTGGCGTCAATCGTCGTTTGCTCGTAGGTGCCGCTCACGCAGGCAAGATCTCCGGACTTCGCGACTTCAACCTTGGTCGCCTTCCAACTGAGGGCAGCGCCAGGACTCGTCAGCAGTTCTTTCCAGGCGCTCCGAATTGTTTCCTTCGTCGTTGCGCTCGAAGCGTTCGGAGGCATCACTACCGCGCCCTCGGCGTAATAGGAAACCGTCTTGTCGACGTCTTTAGCTCCCGCATCTTTGGACCATTGTGCGTCGAGATCGCGAAGAGCTTGCTCGATCTTCGTGTCGGCCGCCGTAGCCGGACTGACGAATGTGAATGAGAGCAAAACAACGCAACCGCACAGGAATAATGGCTTTGTTTTCATGGCTCCATCGAGCCCGGAATCGAACGAAGCGTCAATGTTTTTCCAAAGTTGTGCCGCTTTAGCTCGGAGAAGAAGTGTCAATCTTCATTTCGAATCGGTATGGCATGTCGAACTACCGTTTCTTGGCTCATTGGGCGGCGGGTAAACCCAGTTTTGTAAGCAGACTCTTGTAGCGGGGATCGTCGCGCAAGCCGCGCAACAACGGATCGACTAAGAGCGCCAGCGTGCCGGTGTCGTGATCATCGAAAGCGATTTGCAACCACTCGAACGCTTTATCTTTCTCGCCTCGCACGGCGTAAACCTCCGCGATTTGATAGGCCAATTGATCCCGGCCATTGGCGATGAGGTCAGCTAGAGCCGCGTCTGCTGCCTGACGATCTCCCTGGAGCTGTTGCGCGAGCGCGAGCTCGAAACGGCGATAACCTTCGTCGGGCTCCAGTTGAGCTTCACGTAAGGCCGTCTCGCGATCGCCCCGCAGCACTGCGACCACCACCTGCCATCGATGACTGGAGGCAGAGGCCGGCTGCAACTCTGCCGCTTTGCGTGCAGCGGCGTCTGCCTCATCCAGTTTTCCCGCGAACAGAAGAACCCGAGCCAGGTTGCCTTGCGCTATAACAGACAGAGGATCGAGTTCCACCGCGTGCCGGGCCTGCCGCTCGGCCTCGTCAACCCTGCCGAGGTAAACGATTACGCGCGCCAGCAGATCGTTGGCGGTAGGATTTGCGGGCGAGAGTTCCTTCGCGCGCTTTAGTTCGCTCAGTCCTTCGGCGAACTTCCAATCGATAAAAAAGCGAACCCAGCCCAAGGCCGCGTGCGCCTCGGCCAGTGCTGGCGCGATCGCGACGGCCTTTTCCGCGTCGGTCCGCGCTTTTGACCACGCCGGCTCACGTTGGCCGGTGAGGTCTCCAATAAAAGTCCAAGCTTCGGAGCGTTCTGCGTAAGCTAAAGCGTAATCGGGGTCGAGCCGGATCGCCTGATCGAAGTAACTGACAGCTTTGCGATAATCCTCGAGATTCCGACGCTGGAAATGGAAGTGGCCCTGAAGATACGCATTATGCGCTTCGACATTGCTGGGAGTACCTCTTTGCGCCGGCCGATCCTGCGATCCCAGCAAAGTCACCTTTAGCGACTCGGCGACTGCCCTCGCTATTTCCTCCTGCACTGCAAAGATATCCTTTAGTTCGCGATCGAACGTTCGTGTCCAGAGCTGAATGCCATCCGCGGCGTTCACCAGTTCCGCTACGATGCGCACCCGATCACCTTGCTTGCGGACCGTTCCTTCCAGCAGCGTGCTCACACCAAGCTTCTCGCCAACCGTTTTTGGTTCCTCTTTTGTATCCCTGAAACGGAAGGAAGAACTGCGGCCGATAACCTTAACATCTTTGATTTGGCCTAACGCCGCGATCAGTTCTTCCGATAACCCATCGGAGAAATATTCGTCGTTTGGATCGCCACTTTCATTAAGCAATGGCAGAACTGCGATCGATTTTGCCGACAATCCGCTGGAAGACCCATTGCTGCTGTTTCGCGCCGTGTAGCGCCCGATGAAAAACAAGCTGATCGACAGAAGCGCAG
>DATMCM010000131.1:0-10138 GCA_035558335.1 Blastocatellia bacterium
AGTTATCGAGTTCTAGCAGCAGTATGACCGTAAGCGTTAACCTCCGCGGTCAGGTCTGGGTGCACTAGGATGCAGGGACAAATGAATACTCTTGAACGACCAATGATCAACCACACTTCTAAAGGCTTAAGCGAGCGCGGCTTTTCGATGATCGAAATGTTGATCGCGATCTGCGTTATTACTTTTGGCCTCGTTTCTATTGTTGGGGTGTCTGCTTATGTTTCTCGGACCAATGCGACCTCCAACATCCTCGGCCTTCTGACCACTACGGCCCAGGCTCAGGCCGACAAGCTGCGTGGCGCGATATGGAATACGGGTACCGAAGATCCGAAGCTGACTGTAGGCGGCGATGTGAACTACGACTCGTCAGACAATAACCATCGAGCGACAGTCGTGGATACACCGGCCGGTACATTGAATGTAAGTTGGAAAGTTATCGCCGGCCCCGGGACCACGGGCGATATGCGCACTATAACAATGAAGGTCGTGCAGGTGGGCGCCCCGGCGCGTCTTGCTGACGGCGTAACAATTACGATGATCATCTCGCAGGGCTGATAGGGCATTATGAAAACAACATGCAACGAAGAAGGATTCTCGCTAATGGAGGTCGCCATAGCCCTGGCAGTGATGACGATCGTAATGGGCGTGGCATTCCTATTACTCAATGGCTATCAACGAACATATCAGCGTGAAGAGGCGTACGCGGACGCTGCTCGCAATGCGCGGTTCGCGGTCTCGCGGATCGAGGAGATCGTTCGCAGCGCAGGTACCAACCCCACTGGCAAGACTGCTGTGAACTGGCTGACCTTTGTCGATTTTGGCGGAGGAGATTCTGGGCATTCGCTGCACCTGATTAGTGACTTGAACGGAGACGGCGCAACTACCTCCACGATAGCGTCGAACTCAGACGTGATAATCACCTCTGAGAACGTTACTCTGCAACTGAACACAGCAAACAACACCCTAGTCATGGTCGACAACAATCAGCCCATAGACTCCACACGACGCACGGTTCCGATCGCCGAAAACATCCGAGAGCTGACGTTCAGCGATCCTGACGGCTTCCGTCGCGAGGTCAATGTTGATCTCCGTGCGGTGCCGAGTGGTGTCCCGTCATTGGATCCCCGGTACCGCGAGGTGCACTTAACCGCAAACATACGACTCAGAAACCGATGAAGAACGATAATCATCGATCGGAGAAGGAGCGGACATAATGAAGTATGAAATGAATGATAATGGTGAAAGAGGCGCGGCTTTGATTATGGCGCTTCTGATGATGGCACTGATGCTTGCGCTCACAATGGGAATTAGTATGACTGCGATTTCCGAGCTGGGAGTGAGCAATACGTATGCCAACCAGACGCAGGCGTTCCAGGCTGCCGAAGCTGGGCTTTACCACGCGACGCACCTCGTTAGGAACTACACAGGTACCGGCGCAAGCACGGCGGGTTTTACTAACCTACTCGCCGAGCGCACGGACTACCCTACCGGTAACAACAATCCATTTACAGACTCCACAAAGTTCACGTCCGGTTGCGTAATGATTGATGACGATCCAGATAATCCGACAAGAGGGCATTTGCTCCTTAGCGCTAACCTCGATGGTTCAGGTAATCAACTTCCGGTGCCTGGCGTGCACTACCGCGTGCGGATGCTTGATGACGAGAAAACCGGCAGCGGTGCAGCGATCACAATCCGAAATTTCAATCCAACATTTGCGTGGGAAGATGGTAACGCAGCTTCCGACACAAACAACAGGGTCGTCGTATACTCCACAGGCACCTATGGTAGCTCTTCGGTGACTTTGGAAGGATGGATAGGTTTTGTGCCGTACCCGGCATTAGTGGCCCAAAGAGACGTCACGGTTGACGGAAACGCCAACATCGAAGGTGCCTACGGTGGTGTACACTCGAATCAAAACCTGTCGGTAACGGCGAGTGCCCATGTTGAACAAACCGCAACTGCGGTGGGTACGTTCACGCAGAGCAACTCAACAAGCGTGGGGGGCTTCCACGGAGGGGGGCAAGAACCCTTATACATTCCAAAGTTCGTCACCGAGCCTACCGCTACTTCCAGCCCTCATATCCAGGATTACCTGGTACAGAAGGCGGACGTGATCTTGCTTGACCCGGGCTTTGCAGATGGTGCCACGAGAGATTTCACGGGAACCGCGACAGCAACATTGCGGCTTAAGAAACTTGCAGACAGTTTGGCCATACCAAGCTCGCAGTACACCGCGTTTGCAACCGCAATCGACACGAACTCTTCGGGAAACGTAGACCAGAGTAGCTCTGAAGCGGTGAGTATCAACCGCGCGACCAACCCGATAAGCTTCACCCACGCAACCACGGATCTATCGACCTATGGATGGAACTACTCCGGTAGTAGATGGAGCATCCCCAGCAACTCGACTGGCGCTGATAACCACACTTTTTATGTAGTTGGCCTTGACAATTACAACACTACTGCCGCCGTTCAATCCGATGGTTTGCATGTGCCCCAGAACGGAGGCAATGTTGACATCCAGGGCAACGCCGGCTCGCTTGCTGCCCCAATTCGCACTACGATACTTGCGACCGGATCTATCACCATCAGTGGCAATCCGTTCCTCGAAGGAAGACACTCCGGACTGACGGTTGGATCGGTTACCTATCCAAGCCCAATCCAGACACCCGAGCTTCCTCCTTTTGTTCGCATCAACCCGCTGTTGATTGCCGTGGAAGACCTCGAAATTAACGGCGACGTCGGCGCAGGGGCGGGTAACATACGCTTCAGCGGAATCTGTTATGCTGGTGAGCAGGTTTACCTAAGCGGAAACGGTGAAATCCAAGGTCAGGTTCTCGCCTTGAATAACCCGAATGTTCACGGAACTACCGGATCAAACGGATCTCCTGTGGATCGAAATGATAACGAGGTTACCGGCAGTTTCGTGCTCAACTTCAACGGCGGGCAGGCGGTCGGAAAGATAAAGCTCATGTCCTGGCGGCAAATCAAGCAGTAACCGTCACGTCCCCAAAGTAAAGTTGCTTCGCGACTCCGCGTCTTGTGGCTAAAGTCATCGCAAGGCGCGGAGTTTCTTTTTGGTTCCATCTACCAACCGGGTTCCACCGTTATGTCCGGGTGTCCTCGGAATGAGATATTTGGTGCCAAGCCCGCGAGCCTATGATGATTGCCAGCGGGTTTTGTGCTCAGGTAAGAATCGTTAACTCCGTAGATTAAGGGATGGCAATCGACAGTTTTGTAGGCGACGCCCGGGATGCCCCGATCGAGTCGTCCGGTCTTTGACACAGGTTTGTCCTCGCGGTAATGGTATCTGATTTGCGGGACATAAATGCCGCCGGCTACCCTATGAGCCGCGCCGCTCCGGATGGAAGCGTGATAAAGAATAGGGCAAGCCGCGCGACTAAGCGCAGCTTGGCTCACCGGAGCTGCCTCTTCCCTCGGGCAGCTCCGGTCATTTGCCGGCCTCCGTACCTTCGCTTGAACGTCACAACCCGCGATAGTATCATCGATCACCGGTGGAGAGTTTCAGACAATAACATCCGCGCAAAGCAAGGGAGAATCTGATGACTCGACGACTCATGCTTCGTCCCGCTCTGGCGATTGTGATTTTGATTGTGTGCCTTGCTCCTGCAGTTGCGCAGGACGCCTCGCAGGCGCTTCGCGTATCGGTAGGTTACGGTACTTTGAGAAACACGCCGGCGATCATGGCTAAGCTTACGCCGGAGGTTCGCGCGGAAGTCGATAAACTTGGTGAACTTGCGAAGGCTGCGAACGCGGCAGGCAAATATGGCGACGCACTCAAGCATATGTATCACGCGATGGCGCTCATGCGAGGAGCTGAGTGGACCGCCGCGCGTGCGCTAGGTTCAGCCTTGACCGTGAAGCTCGACCGCTCAATGCTCGATCCAGGTGAAACCGTTTCGGTCAGGATCGGCCAGATCTTTGCGCTAGACGAGAAGCCTGCTGGAAAACTGGCCGCCTCGATCCCGCTCCTCAAGATGAAGGGCGACGAAGTTGTGAAAGAGCTGAAGACTGTGGAGGGACTCGATCCCGACTTCATTGCGCATCCTCTCTCCGCCGAAGTCGCGGTGCCGGAAGTAGAGGCCGGAAACTAGCGACTTGCTGTGCAACTCAAGCTGACGGTCGGCGAACCCGTCATCAAATACGCGACCGTTCATGTCGAACGCGGGCTTGCGGCAGACTTCGCAGCTGCCAAGTCACGTTCAGCAAAGACAGAAGCGGCATTGAAGTCGAAGCGGCAAGACTCGCTCCTCGCGGTCTTACCGACGGCCGAGTACCGGATATCGCTGTTTGAACTCGCCAGAGCGGGCGAGTTCAACTTCGATCGCATGGATTTCCGCGAGGCGCTCAAAGAGGCTAACGCGCTGCTGGACGCGCTTGCGGCAGGCAATGATCCGTTGGCCCAGAGGCGCGGTGAATTCAAGAGAGCTTACCTCTCCAAAGTCGACAATACATTTCAGCCTTATCAGATATTCGTGCCGTCAAGCTACGACAAGTCGAGAAGGTTTCCGCTGGTGATTGCGCTTTACGGGATGGGTGGAGACGAAAACAGCTACTTTACGGCCTACGCTCAAGGCGCATTCAAGACTGAAGCAGAGAAGCGCGGCTACATCGTTGCGTGTCACAAGGGCCGAAAACCTGCTTCGATGTATCTGGGCGATGCTGAGAGAGACGTGATGGACGTGCTGGCCGAAGTGCGGCACGCTTACAACATCGATGCGGATCGGATCTACTTGACCGGGCACTCGATGGGGGGCTTCGGTACGTGGTCAGTTGCGATGAATCACCCCGAAGTGTTCGCGGCTCTCGCGCCGGTCTCGGGCGGAGCCACTCCTGAGAGCATGTCAAAGATAGCGCACATCCCGCAGCTCGTCGTGCACGGCGACACCGACCCGACTGTGCCCGTCGAGCGTTCGCGTGTGATGGTAGCGATGGGCAAGAAGCTTGGCGTGGAGATCAAATACATCGAAGTCCCGGGCGGCGATCACGGCAACGTCGTGGCGCCGAACTTCCCTGCGGTGTTTGACTGGTTCGACACGCACAAGCGCAAGAGCGGAGATGCTGCTGCCGCGGCGAGCGGATCGAAGAACTGAAGACTCGGTCTACCACTTGGTCCGGGCTTGCAGCTTACTCTTGAGAGCAGCGGCCGCGGGCATTCTGCTTTCGAGTTGAGAGCGTCGTCCGAAGCAAGCACTAAGCGAAGAGATGAAGCCAGTGCTCCAAGTTACATCGTCATCAGCGCGGCGAAGATTTCAATCCCATCCCACAGGTTCTGAAGCCTGAGGTTCTCGTTCGAGCTGTGCTGGTTGTTGTCATGATTCACGATCGGCACTCCGATTTGGGGCGCGCGCGTAGCTGCCTCGAGAATGTACAGCGGTACGCTTCCGCCAAGCGTTGGAGCAAGAATGGGTCGCGAGCCAGCGCCTTGCGTTGCGGCTCGGATGATCTTCTGCGACATGGGAAGGCTCATTGAAGTTCGCACTGCGCGATAGCCGGCTGAAGTTGTCACACGACAAATCATCCCATGCTTTAGCCGCATCTCCCGGTCCGGAGCCTCGCTTGTGACAAAGTAGCCCTGCTTCTTGATGTGAGCGATTACCCGCTCGATCTGCTTCGTGGGATCGATGCCCTTCACCAGTCTCAAGTCGATCGCCGCCGTAGCTTCCGACGGTATGATCGTGCGAGCTTCTGCTCCAACGTACTCGCTTCGAAGTCCGTCGATATTCAGCGAAGGTTCATTGATTAACTCGGCCAGCGAACGCTGGGCGCCTTCAGTCGAAGTGAGAGCGTATTCGCCCATCAACTCCCGATCTGTCACCGGCATTTCAAGCAACGCCTTCTTCTCTTCGGCGCCCAGGGGTTCGACATCATCGTAGAAGCCTGCGATCAACACCCGACCCGTGTCGTCTTTCATGCTCGACAACAGCTTTGCCAGTCGCATCGCTGGGTTCGGCGCCCAGTTGCCATAGTGCCCGCTGTGCAGCGCGCGGTCCGCTCCGTAGACGGTCACATTCACGCTCACAACCCCGCGCACTCCGAAGTAGAGCAATTGCTTTCGCGTCTGATGAATCGGACCGTCCGCGCAAAGCCAAACGTCGGCCCCCAGAAACGAAGCGTTGCGATTCACAATGTCTTCCAGGTGAGGCGAGCCGGCTTCCTCTTCGCCGTCGAAGAGAAACTTGAGATTGACAGTCGGTTTGCGGTTCGAAGCCTTTATCGCATCGAGCGCGGCGAGCATCGCGATGATCGGGGCTTTGTCGTCGGAAGCTGAGCGCGCGTACAGACGCCACTCGGGATCGAAGATACCACCGCTGGTCGGGAACGAAATCTCGCGCCCCCCTGCTTCGAGCGGCTTATCTCGCAGGGTGGGTTTGAAGGGCTCGCTCGTCCACTTCGAAGCGTCCACCGGTTGTCCGTCGTAGTGCGCATAGAGTCCAACGGTGGTCGTCGCGCCGGGAGTCTTCAACTCGCCAAAGACGGCCGGCGGCCCATTTCCTTCGAGAAGTCGAGCCTCGACGCCGCGGCTGGCCATCATCTCGATCAGTTTTGCGGCGTTGCGGCGAATGTTCGGAGTGTCCGACGCTACGTTAGGAAGCGCCAGTAATTCGACCAACTCGCTGATGATCTCAGCTTCGTGTTTGCGCCGGTACTCGCGGATGCCTGAGGTGGTCGTTTGGGCTGGAAGTATCAACGGACTCCCAATAGCTAAGATGAGAAGAGTAAGAACCGCCTGCGAACGTGGCTTCATAGTGCCTCTCGTGAAGACGGCCGGTGCAACTCAGCGTTGCGCCGGCCGAATCTGTCAACCGCAAGTGCTGTGTCTCATTCGCCCACAAACAGACGAGTCGGAAAGAGGTGATTACTGCGTTGCGGGCTTGTTGAATTTCGCCTCGTCGATCGCGACATTGTGCTTCACTTCGTCCAGCTTAATTATGATGGTAAACGCTGGGGTCACTTGCCTTACGGTGAACGGCACCTTCACTCCATCCACGTCTTTGTAGTCCTCTTGAAAGACCTGAATTGCGAGCTTGCCCTGAGGCGACTCGCGCTCGATGTCCATCCGCGCCAGCAATCCGCTCGCGACTTCGAAATACCAGGTCTCGGTCGCTCCGTCAGGGGTCGTCGCCTGCAGGACATAGGCGTCCTTGTCGCCGAGCTTTTCCTTGCCTTTAACCGTGATCTTGGGGTAGAGCTGCCTGAGTCTCAGCGGCTTGTTGAACTCCGCATCGAGCTTCTCTCCCGCGAGCTCTGCGCCGGTCTTCTCGCGCAACCCGCTCTGCGGATCTTGAGACCAGGCGACCATTCCGTTGAACGCTTGCTGGACGATGCCGAAGCCCGGTATGTCCAGCTTCAACGCAGTTTTGTTTGGCGCTTTTTCCCAAAGCTCGGCGGTTCCGCTTGCGCCGAAGGTCGGGAGCTCGAATGTACCCTTCGATGCGGTGCTGGTGATTTTCTCCATTGCGGCCTTACCGCCGAGCGCCTGCACGTACTTGTCCAGAACCTGATCGACGGTGGGCAATGCGTCAGTTGAAGTCGCCGCCGGCGGCTTCGCGGCCTGATCGGCCGGCTTTTGCTGCGCGGTAGCGATCGCGGCGATCGCCAGGCAAAACATCACGAGCATAAGTGTTCGTTTCATTGTTTCGTCCTTTCTTGTTGCGAGCGATAAGCAGGCGGGATGCGATGAGCCAGGATTAGCTTGTGAGCCGACACCCGCTCCAATTTTGAGTGTTTCTGATTAATGATGCCGATAGCAGCGTCGAGCTGAGGGTCGCGACCCTCGAGTAGCGCACCGCGCGTGAGTTTGACTTCGATGTCGGGTTTCACGCCGAGTCCTTCGATGAGCACGCCGGCCGATGTTTTGAAATCGGCTATCGCGTATTGAAATAGCGCTCCGGTAGGGAGTTTACCAAAAACCGACGGTAGCGCTGCGCCCATTGTGCGCTCACCGATTATCGTGGCCCGTCCGATCTCCTTGAGCCCGGCCGCAAAGATTTCGCTCGTCGAAGCGCTGCCGCCGTCAACCAGTATCACGAGCGGCCCAAGATATGGGTCTTTGTGCGGGAAAACTATAAAGGCCTGGCGCCCCGAGCGCATCTTCATCACACCGAGTGATGTTTGCTTTTCTTCAAGCGCCCCGGCGATGCCCGACGCCATACCTCCAAGTCCGCCGGGGTTGCCTCTCAAGTCGATGATTATTCCTGGCGCGTCAGACATCGAGCGAATTGCGGGTCGAATCTTCTCCATCACCGGTGTGACAAAGATGTTGAACCTGATGTAGCCGATTCCACCTTCGAGCCGCTTCGTTTCGAACTCGGTGTATTGGGGCGGAAAGTTCCCGAAGCGCGGCGACATCTCACCTTTCAGCTTCTCTCTCCCGACGATCACCTCATGCGGCTGGTCACGGTCGTCGAGGTACGCCAGTCTGACGGTCGTTTCAGGCTTCCCGTTGATTCGCCCAATCACCGTACGAGTTATTCGCGTGCGGACAATCGCAGGCGACTCGGTGCTCTTCGAAAAACGCTGAATGATTTGGTCCACCGAAGTGTCGTCAATCTTTTTGATGATAAAACCGGGCCGCAAACCCGCCGCAGCAGCCTTGGAGCCTGCCTCCACCTTGTTGATGATCGCTTGCCCATCGATCAGCCGAATGTCCAATCCGACTCCCCCGCCTTTTGGCTCTTTCGAGTCATCGTCAACGATCGCTTCGGGCGGGATGATCTGAAAGTGCGACTGATGAAGCTCGCCCAACATCGCTTGAAGCAGCGCGTAGAGCTCCTGATTGGTCTTCACTGCCGCAACCTTGGGCGCGTATTGCTCGCGCACCTTGTCCCAGTCAACGCCCCCGAAGTCGGGATCAAAGTGCTTTTCCTTTACGGTAGTCCAGACCATATCAAAGGTTTCTTGCCGGACGTTGCTAGTTGCTGCTGCCGGCGCGGTGGCGACGTCGGACTGCGCGGGGCCTTGAGTTTGCGCCGCCGCGCCCAAAGATAACAGCGCGACTAAAAGGATGAGCCGGGTTAGCTTCTTCAACTTCGCTTCTCCAATCGAGAATAGCTGAGGGTAGCCATGTGTACGACAACATCAGGCTCTCGGGTTCATTGTGAGGGCCGAAATCAAAGTCTATCGCACCGCCGAGCGGCGGAACAAGCTCGGTGTCCTCCGGGGTCAGGCGAATTGCTGCTGCCGGCTCCAGCCTGGCTAATCACCCCTGTTGTGAACCGCAGACTCCCGGATTAAACTTCAAGCCTGGAACAACTAGGAAAAAGATGGCCACCACTCGACAGATGACCGAAGCTGAGCTGGAGCAACGAATCGCCGACGAGTTCGGCGTCAACGCTGACTACGTAAGCGAGCTCTTGCGCCAGTTTGAGAGCAACGCTGCGGCGGTTGATGAAGAATGGAGCGCTTACTTCAAGGACTTGCTTGGCGGGAATGGAGCAGCTGCGACCGCTGCGAGTGACCCAGCGACTCATCTCACGTCGGGGGGCCAGGCAAAAAATGAACCGGATCGGGGCCTGCACTCGACTTATGAGTGGGGCTCGCTGCCTACAACCGACCAGGCGCCCCAACCTTCAACTCAATCGACCCCAACGATCGCGTCTTCAACTCAACCAGCCACTCGAGCTGAAACGCCGGCGCCTCAGCCGAGCGGCGTAGCGGCTACGGTTGCCGCCCCAGAACAGATCGAGCGCATACCGATTCGCGGTCCTGCCCTGCGGCTCGCCGAGAACATGGAATCGAGTCTGGCCGTTCCGACCGCCACTTCTCAGCGGCAAATACCGATCAAATTACTGGACGAAAATCGCCGGCTTATCAATCAAAACCTCGCGGCGTCTGGAAGGAAGGCCTCCTACACTCACTTGATCGCACGTGCCATCATCAAAGCGCTCGAGACCTTTCCTCAGCTCAACGATTCATTCGAGCGCGTGGATCAATACTCGTACAGGGTAAGGCGTAACTCTGTGAATCTCGGCGTCGCAGTTGATGTGGCCAAAAAGGATGGGTCGCGGACTTTGCTTGTTCCGAATATCAAAGGCGCCGACAAGCTGAAGTTCGGGGAGCTGCTCGATGCTTATGACGATGTAATCAAGCACGCTCGCGCGAGCAAGCTTCA
>DATMCM010000132.1:0-9648 GCA_035558335.1 Blastocatellia bacterium
AGCTTCGGTGATCGATCCCTCGAGCTGACCCAACGCGAACAGCGCGCGGCTTAGCTCGAAGTGGGCCTGAGGGAAAGCGGAGCTGCGCTGCTGTATGGCCGCGCGCATCGCTTCCGCCGCAGCGGCCGGGTCGCCTTTCTCCAGAAGCACGCGGCCCAACTCGAACTGAGTGTCGGGGTAATTCCCCTGCCGCTGATTGAGCGCCTTGCGAAAGGCTCCTGCAGCCTGTTCCAGGTCACCGCGCCGGCCAAGCGCCAATCCAAGGTTGTGCCAGGCTTTGGGGAAGTCGCCGTTGCGCTGCTCGATCGCAAGATTGAACGAGGTGATGGCTTCGTCGAAGTCGCCGCGGCGCAGCAGCGCAATGCCGAGGTTGTGACAGGCCCACGGGTGGTTGCCGCCCCGTTGCTCGATCGCCGTGCGGTAAGCCTCGATGGCCTCCGCGTATTCGCCGCGCCGCGCCAGCGTAAGACCTAAGCTGTAGTAAGCTTCGGGGTTTTCGGGCTGCTGCTGGATCGAGGTGCGGAAGGCTTCGATCGCACCGCCGATGTCGCCCGCGTCCAACAGCGCGCGAGCGAGTTGATAGTGAGCCCGGGAGAACGTGCCTTCGCGCATCTGAATAGCAATGCGATAGCTGCTGATGGCTTCGTCCAGCCAGCCCTTGTTGTAAAAGACCAGCCCCTTGTCGAGATACTGTTGCGCAGTGCCCAGTGATTCGCTCATTCAACTCCCCCAAAAGAGTGCTTGAGACTGTCGACTCTCCGTGGAAACGGTCCGGAGTCGCGGATTAATCCGGTGAGGAAGACCTAATGCTACATCCTGCTCGCGGGTCTCAAGTCACCCGCTGTTGATTGTCGAAGCTGCGGGTTAATATACCATGCAAGTGCCGCTCACCAAAGCACTACGCTCAAGTGATAGCGATATGATGCCGCCGATGATCTGATGATCCCAAGCGGCAAGGGAGGGGAGGAGCCTCAGTGATGCTACCGAGTTACGAAGCTTTGGATTCCAGATCCCGAATCCTCTTACGGAGATCATGATAGTCCGCCTCGGAATGAAGGGCACTTCGGTCTATCTTGTCTTCCAGGACCATAAATCCGGACTTTACTACCTCGGTCAGCTCGTCGAGTCGAGCATTAGTCGAGTCGAGTCGAGCATTGGTTGCGTCCAGTCGAGCATTGGTCTCGTCAAGTCGAGCATTGATGGCATCCACACTTTGCTTGAGTTCACGGAGAAGCTCGAACACCGCCGTTATGGTCGGCTGTGTCGTTCTGTTTGTTTGGTCCGGCTGATCTTGAGTAGGGTCGTCGTTGCTCATGGTATCCATTTCGTCGCTCGATAGTCTTTGATGAGTGACGCCCGCAACGTTCATATTAGGGGCGATGGCCCAGGATTTCAAGAAGAGAGCTTAATTCTACAACTCGGCGGCGGTGGAAGGTCACGACGATGGACAGCAGTTTCACCAAAGGAAGGGGACGAGCTTGATTGCGACGTCGGGTGACTTCACGGAAGCGCTCAATCGGCGGCGACATCGCTGCTTGATTCAGAAAAGCTGAGCGCTTTGTTCGAGGCGCCTGCGCGCATCTGGTCTCTAAGGTAGCTATCCATCGTTCGAGCTGCATTTCGGGCGGCGGCTATCGCGGTCACGACAAGGTCGGCCCCGCGAACATTGTCGCCCGCGGCGAACACCCCGGGTCTTGAAGTGCGGCCGGTCTCTTCGGTCTCGACCTTGATCAAGCCAAACTTGTGAGTCTCAAGTCCCGGCGTGGCATCGCCGATCTCGGTGTCGGGCCAGTAGCCGATCGCCAGCACCACCGTGTCGCACTCGATCGTAAACTCCGAACCTTTCCTGGGCATCGGCTTTCGTCGCCCCGAGTTGTCGGGCGGTCCAAGCTCCATCCTGATCAGTTCCATCCCCGTCACATTGCCTTGTGCATCTCCGATGAAACGAGTTGGCGTGGTCAGATAATTGAAGATCACGCCTTCCTCGACAGCGTGCACGCGTTCTTCTGCGCGTCCCTGCATCTCGGCCTCAGTGCGGCGATATACAAGCGTCACTTGCGAGTCGGGCGCAAGTCGCTGAGCGGTTCGAACGCAGTCCATCGAAGTGTCGCCGCCTCCAACGACCACCGTGTGACGCCCAGCGTACGGCCGTGCGCGCAAGCCTTCCGGCAAGTCTTCGAATGGAAGGTTGCCGCGCACCAAGTATTCGGTGGCTTGATAGATGTTGTTGAGCTTCTCTCCCTCGACGCCGATCTCTCCGTTGATCGGCGCGCCATAGCCGAGGAAAACCGCGTCGAAGCCGTGATTGTTCAGCAGCTCGTCAAGTCCAACCGAAGCCCCCACTCTCACGTTACAAATGAATCTGACGCCGATCGCTTCCAGGTGATTCAGGTAATCGTAGACGATTTGTTTATCGAGCTTGAAGTTCGGTATGCCGTACAACAATAAACCGCCGGGCTTCGGCCAGGCATCATACACTACACACTCGTGACCGCTCACCGTCAGTTCTTCCGCCACCGCGAGCCCCGCGGGCCCGGCGCCGACCACTGCAACGCGCATCCCGGTAGGCGCGAGCTTTTCGCGTTTTGGATAACCTTCAGTCTTGCGTTGATAGTCGGTGCAGAACGCTTCGAGTTTGCCTATGAACACTGGAGGATTTCGGTAACCGACGACACATGCACCTTCGCACAGCTTTTCCTGAGGACAAATGCGCCCGCAGATCTCAGGTTCGTTATTGGTTTCGCGAAACTTGTTGGCCGCGCCGATGAAATCATTGTGCTCTATGAGCCAAAGCGCGCCAGGAATGTCGTTGCCGACAGGACATGCAACGACGCACGGTTGATGCTCACACTGAAGACAGCGAGTGGCTTCGACCACCGCACCCTCGGGCGAGTAACCTAGAAAGGCTTCGCCCCAATTGTGTATTCTCGCCTTGGAATCTTGCTTTGGGACAGGGACGCGTTGGATTTTGAACTTGGCCTGACGTTCTAAGTCCATCCGTTAGCCTTTAGGTCGAGAATCGAGGATGGAGGATTGGGATTGAGGATGGAGGATCGAAGATTGAGGATGGAGGCCAAGCTGCCTTTTTGATCCTGGATCTTTCATGTTCAATCGTTCATCCTCTATCCTCTATCCTCTATCCTCTATCCTCCATCCTCGTTTCCTCACTCCCCGATACTCATCGGGTTAACCCTTGCTTGCCAGTTCCGGCGGCACATAGTGAATGTAGGTGTTCAGCATCCGGATCTCTTCGGCCTTCTCGTCCGCGTCTACCTTAAGCAAATCGCGCAGCGAGATCAGCCCGATGAAGATGTCCGCTTCGAGGATCGGTAAGTGGCGACAGCGTGCCTGCTGCATCTTGCGCAAGCCTTCTTCATAGCTTTCATTGGGGCTTGCGATAGTGAGGTCGGTAGTCATTACCTCACGCACAGCAACGGCTCGCGGATCGCGGCCCTCGGCGACGACGCGGTTCATCAAGTCGCGTTCGGAGAAGAGCCCAATCACTCGCTCGCCGTCGACAACGGTGACTGCACCGATGTGCCTATCGGTCATGTAGCGAGCGGCGTTGCGGACTGTCTGGTCGGCTGAAACGGAGTAGAGGTCGCGGTTTGAATCTTTGACTATCGAACCGAGTGTCTTCATGGCCTTGTCCTCCTGCCCGGGTCCGGGGTTGAGAAGATCAGGTTAGAAGCGAGAGGACGACAGCGTGCGGAGAGCACCAACTACGCCTTTGTCCTCGAAGTTTGTTGAGTTGCGCTCCTCAATCAGGAGAAGCGCTCGCTACTTACGATAATAACGAAGTATGATGACCGAACTGGCGTGAGTCTAATTGGGCGTATCAGAGGTTGTCAAGAAGTGGGTCAGTTGCGAGGTTACCGGCAAGTGATATGTCCGGTCAAGTCATCGGTTCGATTCCATATGATCGAGCAAATCGGTGCCGAATCGGATGATCTGGGACTTGCCGCCGACTTTCGTCAAGCGGGCTCGAACACTCTCGTTCGGAGCACAGAGGGCTAGTGGATTCACACCGCGACCTCGCGCATATCTGCCGTGGCTTGAATGGCCCTGACCAACCGGTATTGCAATACAGTCTGGCCTGATCGCGGGATACAACAGCGCCGGCGCTCGCAACGAACCCTCGAGTGTTGAGACCTCAACAAAGTCACCGTCGGTGATCCCCATTTCTGCCGCAATCTTTGGGTTGATTTCGATCCAACTCCCCCACATCACCGAAGTGAGCGGGTCAGGCAATTCCTGAATCGATGGAAGATTGGCAGTCGAGCCGTCGGAGAGTCCGAGTTGTTCATAGATGAGCAACTGGAACGGATAATCGCCGGCTTCCCGGTGCTCCGCATCTGTTATCACCATGCTTAGAAGAAAGGTGTTGAGCGATATCTCCTTCGGCTTGTGCACCGCCGGCTGGCTGGCGGCGGAAACCGGCGACCGGGCCGAAACTACCGCCCTCTCGGTCAACTCGTTCCAAGCACCGTCAGAGCCGCTCTGTGCCAAGATACTTACGGCGACCTTTTCCACCATCTCCTTCGCTGATTCGAACACGAGCGCCTGGGCAACTTGGCCTCCGAGTTCTCTTGCCACCGCAAGCAAGACATCGGCAGTCTGCATAGTGTTGCACTGAGGTTCGAGCACGGGCCGGGTCAGCGAGACAACACTTCCGCTATCAACCGCAAATGAAGATTGGATATCCCATTTCTCAAGGTAGCTGTGCTCTGGCAAAACCAGGTCAGCCAGTTCACTCGTTTCATCCATAAACGACGCAAAGCGCGCGATGAACGAACTCGTTGCCAGATCATCGTCCCAGCCCCGTGCGGCGAATACCGGATTGAACCCGTGAATCATCATCACACTGTAGCGAAGCTGCATCATCTCAAAACCGCGTTGAAAGATCTCCCAACGGTTCTCATTCGTTACGGATCCGGACGACGGCGCTCCGGATTCGCCCTGTCGCCCCGGAAGAATCAATCCATCCGGAAGCTTGAGAGGGCTCTTCGATTCGTCACCGCCCTCAACGAGAAGCACTCCGCCGGGCCTGTTCAGATTCCCAACGATCGCATTCAATAGACTGACCGACGAGGCCGCAAGAGATTTATGTGCAATCCGCACATGGAGATCCCCGATCGCCAGAGGTCGTTCAGCCTTCGCAAACTCCCGCGCAAGCCGGATCGCTCTCTCGGCGGGAACGTCAGTTTTGGAAGCAGTGTTTTCCGGAGAGAATTGTTTTAGCGCGCTGGCCGAGTCCGGGGACAAGGGCACCTTGTTCAATCCTTCTCGAACTATCACCTGAACCATCGCCAGTGCGAGCAGCGCTTCAGTGCCCGGAGCCGCTGCGACCCACTCGTCGGAGTTGGCTGCGGTCAGTGACATCCGGGGCTCAACGTGAACGAATCTGCCCCGCTGTTTTCCCAAACTACTGCGGAACTCGCCATAAGCCTGCGAGTACATCACCGGTGATTTCCAGTTTTCAAGGAAGCGCGCGCCGAAGGAAACCAGATAGGTTGCGTTTCCGATATCAAAAATCTCCTCGCCGGACCTGCTAATGCCGGTGAGGGAGTCCCCACGAAGGCCGTCCGACTCGATTTCGTTTTGAGCTGGTGCAGTAATGAACACCTGCCCGTAAGCTTGCATGAATCTGGCGGCCACACGTGCTGTGATTCCTTTTCTATCATCGGTGACGAATAGTGCTTTGTCAGAGTTGCTACGCGGATCGATTTCACGCAGCTTTCCCGCGAGCGTCTTGATCGCCTCGTCCCAACTGATCTCTTCCCACTTGCCTTCGCCGCGTTCACCGACGCGCTTCAAAGGACCCTTGATGCGGTCGGGGTTGTAGAGCACTTCGAGCCCCGCCTGTCCGCGAGCGCACAGCGCTCCGCGATTCACCGGATGAAGCGGATTGCCCTCGATCTTGTTCGCTTTGTGCTCGCGCGTTCGAACGATGATCCCGCAACCGGCGGGGCACATGCCGCAAGTCGATGCCTTCCAGTAGTCGATGCCCGGCACGAACTCGTCGTCGGCTATGAAAGCGGGTATGAGCTTCTCTTCCGGATGTCCGCAGGCGGAGAGAAGGGAAGCGCTGGTAGCCCCTACACTGCTCAGGATAATGAACTGGCGTCGTTTCATGATGATTGGTTCTGGGTTCAGGGTTTAGAGTTCAGAGTTCAACACGGAACCCTGAACCCGAAACCCGGAACCGATATTTATCTGTGGCACGCGTAACAATCGATGCTCGCGCCGCGCTGGCGATGACAGTCGATACACCAGCCCATCGTTTGATCTATTTCACGGCGCACTCGGTGAGACGCGCCCACGTCGCCGTGACAGGATGAGCACTCTACGCCGCCGCGGGTGTGCGCCTTGTGCGAGAAAAAGACGTTGGCCTCGCGTTCAAACCAGTAGACGCGCTTCCAGGGCGGCTGCTCTTTGCGACTGGAGAACGCGGCGAGTTTTTGAACTTCAGCGCTATCGGTCTTGATGGTCTCATGACAGCCCATGCAGGTCTCGGCATTCGGAATCGTCGCGTGTGGAGACTTGTCCACGTGCTCGTGACAGAACGTGCAGTCAAGCTCGGGTCCATCTTTCTTTGTTACGTGCTGCCAGTGATCGAACTCGATAGGCTGACGAGGCGCCTCGGGTCTGGCGGTCGCGCGCAAGAGAACGAAGCCGCCGACTCCGATCACCGCAACCGCCAATAATATGAGTTTAGTCAGTCTTCTCATCACTGAGTGGCTGAGATGCTTGTATGAAGGTGTTGAAGCCCGATCGTCGCAACTCCGCTTCTCGCGACGCCAGATTATACAGACGAGGCGGATGAATCAAAAATCAGATCGGAGACCCCGTACGGCGATAGGAGCGACCACTCCTTTTCGTGCAGTCCGCCTTTTTTTTGTGGCTCAGAAGGCTGCCTGAGACTGTTTCCCTCGCCCAGCGCATCTTTCGCCTGGGGCAGGTTTTCCATTAGCCCAGGCGTTCACTCCAGTGCGAGTAAGGAGTAAGGCAGCAACGTTCGCGCGCTTGCCGCAGAGCTTGAGCTCAAATCCCTGACACTGAGGGAAATGCTGAACTCCAAACAGCCCAGTGAACGGGCTATCTGCTCGGTCGGTACGCGTGCCCCAGGCGTGAACGCCTGGGCTATTGGAAAAACTGCGGCCGGGTCAATACATCCGCTGAAGCTTGATGCCCGTGTAGTACTTCTGAAGGATCGCTGTGTAAGAGTAGCCTTCTTTGGCTAAGCCGAACGCCCCGGTCTGGCAGAGTCCGACTCCGTGGCCCCAGCCGCGTCCGGTGAACACAAACGCAACCACTTCACCGCGCGAGTCCTTTTCAGCGTCGACCACGAACAGGTTCTCTCGCAAGCCGAGCGCGCCGACGATCTGGCGTCCACGCAACCGCGAACGACCCTGATCACCTGTTATCTCCACTTCGGTGACGCGGTGCGAAGCGCTAAACGCGACCGGCTCGATCGATTCAAGTGTGCCGACGTTGACTCGAGCGCGCGCAAGCCGCTGCTCCATCTCGTTGCGAGTGATTCGCACATTCCACTCGGCGATGCTCGAGAAGCGATCGCTCGAAGCGCCGCGCTCCGAGGGCGAGGCCTCCAGGAAATCGATCCGTTGTTTCGAGTTCAGGTGATAAGTGATCCGCTCGCCGCCTATCAGCGCCAGCCGGCTGACAGCGAAGCTCTCGCCGCCAATGCTTCGAAACAACCACGCGTTATCCTCGACATCGAAGCCCTCGGTTTGCTGAACTGCGACAGCTTGCGAGCTCGCGGATCGCGACGGCATCTGGCGCGCGGTGATCTCGCGCGTCGTCAGCTCTCCGGGGCGAGTCGAGCTTTTCGAAGCCGGCAGACGATTTGTTTGCGTGGAAGAGTTGTTAATCGCGAGCTGTTCCTTTGCGCGCGCCTCGCTTTTCGCAAGCGTGCGCGCTGAGGCAAACACGACTCTACCGCTTGCCGAAGGTAGAGTCGTGGCGAATTTCAGATCAGACACTTGAGATCGGAGATTCGGGATTTGCGGCTTCAGGCTTAGCGCTCGAGCGAGGGTCTCGATGACTTGCGCGCGAGTGAGCGCCGCACGCGAATCGAGTGCCGTCCCGACAAGCACTCCGTCCTTTAGCAGCATCGCCACATCGGCCCGCGCTTCACGTGGCGGACCCTCGCTGAAGAGCCCAGCGAGCAAATAATCGACGTCCGCAGGCGACAGCAGCAGGCTGGCGCGGCCCTCGCCGTAGACTGCCCCGGCCACCAGCCTCGCGAATCCGGGCAAACGAGTCGCGTCTCCTCGATCGAAGGACGGCTTGTCCTTCTGCGTGAGTCTCGCCGTGCGCTCGATCCATCTCGTCACTTCAGCTTGATCAGGCGAGCTTCGGAGGTAAGCGCTGGACAAGCGGGATGTCAACGGGAACCCGAGCACGTCAAGCACCGCAGCGCTGCGAACAACCGATCGATCTTGAGTATCTATCGACCGATCTACGATTCGATTGGTTGCTATGTCGCGAGCCGCAGCAGCCTCGCCGTCAGGCGCGCAAGCTACGCCGCGCAGGTAGGGAAGCGGCGCGCCGCCAAAGACCGCTTCGTTGTTTTCGGTTCGCCCGCCGCAGTTCGCGGTGTACAACGCCTGAATAGGTGAGGCGTGTCCGGAGCCGTCAATGGAGACTGCGATCATTCCGCGCGTCTCCTCGACGGCACGATTGCTCAATTCGCGTTCCCCTGTCAGACCCGCGTAGACCTGCGAGCGAGCGTCATCGTATAGATCGAAACCCTCATCGCTGTGCTGATTGAGATTCGCGAGCGCGTAAGTTCGAGCGGCGACTGCTTGCGCCTTCAGCGCTTCAATGGCCGGATATGGTCCCGGCGGGAGCTCCATCGGCACAACGCCTCGGAGATAGTCTTCCATCGAGACAGCGTTGATCACGTTGATTCGACCTCGGCGATTCATGACCAACTGGATCTCGCCACGGTACTCTTTGTTGCCAACGCGGACGGCAACGGGCTTGTCAGTCGCCGTGCTCCCGAGTGCCCGCGCCTGCCGTGGCGGGTCCGTTTTGTTGTCCTCTTGATCTGACGTCCGGGTCTCGCGGTCGAGTTTGTCCAATCGGGTGTTCGAGTATGAGGATGATGAGACTATGAGCATCTCGTCGCTTGAAGCGATCAGTTTATCGCCTTCGAACACGGCGATCTGTGTGTGCCCGCCGGACTTGCCAATCGAGCGAACGTCATTCTTGCCTTGAGACGCTGCTTTGGCTGGCCTGGCGTTGCCGTCTTTTGCAGAAGACTCGGCTGAGAGTGTTTCTGTCACGATCCGTGCATCGGCGTAGCCTGAACGCCGAATTCGGGCGAGCATCGCGTTTGCGTCGCCCTTTGTCGGGAATCGGCCGATCACGACGTCGTACTCTTTTTCTTTTGAGTCGTAGGCTATCGCAACTTGCTCGTCGAACTTCTTTTTGAGTTGGTCGGCAAGCTTGCGCGCGCGGCGAGAATCATCGGTAGACGCGACCGATACGCGATACGCAGGAGCATGCGAAGCTGCGACTCGCGAGGGTTGGCGCAGCTCAACGCGCAGGGAACCACTCGCGATCTCCTTGTCGCTACCAGCGTCGGTCAAGCGGCTGACTAAAAGACCTGAGCCGGAGCTG
>DATMCM010000133.1:0-16495 GCA_035558335.1 Blastocatellia bacterium
CCGAGATCGCCAGCGCGAGCGCGACTATTGCGCCGATTCGCGCTATGACTCTCGATCGGATGCGCCTGCTCTTCGAACGGCCCTCTCCTGACCGGTCGCGAACTGAATCTCTTCGGCCGCTCATTATCGCGACGAAGATCAATCCGGCCAATACGCTCACCATTCCGCCTCGCGACAACGACACAACAACTGTCAGGCCCATAATCGCGGCAGCAAAACCGAACAACAGCCAGGCTTCCTTGCGCACGCCGCGATTCAGGATCAGACCAACCGGCACCGGAATCAGCATGGCCATGTATCCGGCGTAATGGTTTCGATTTACGAATGGACCAAACACCGCGTACTGCTTGGTCGGCCGAAGCCAGTAGAAGCGGCCATCCCACGTCAGGTATTGAATAAGCGAGAACACCGCCAGCACCAATCCGTAGACAACCAGAAAGCTGAGCAGCGTTCGGAGCCGCTCACGATCTTCAAAGAAATTAGCCGCGATCAGAAATGAGACCAACAGAAAGAACAACACCGTCACCGCGGCCCGCGTCGCTTCGACGTCCATCGACAAGCTGCGAACTGGTGAGTCCGGCCCGCCCACTGATAAGCTCTGCGCCAAGCCAATCGCAAGCAGCGCTGCGACCGGCAAAGCCAGCTTCGGCAATTTGATATTCACTCTGCCGTCAACTATCGACTTGAACGCCCACAACAGCACCAGCAGCGTGATCAGCAACTCGTAAAGTGCAAGCGACCAGGACTCGACGGCACCGTGGGCGAGAGTGGTACAGACCACCGCTACCAACAACCCAACGGCAATAGCTTTGTCCAGTCTGTCACTCATTCGAAGCGTTCAATCAATTGCGCTGCCGGGCCGAAACCTAGGTGCAAAGCCCTTCGTTATTTTGAAGTCGTCAAACCAGACCGACCCCTTTGTTGGCTCGTCGTAGCTATACTTCGGCTTGCGTTTGATCGAGACATAGACAGCGGATGAGCCGCCGGACTTGGCTGGCGGCGCAACGAAACCCATTGACAGCGATTTCCAGTCCGACGAGCCGGCGGCGACCTGCGCCGACGACGCGATCAACTCACCTGTCACGCCATCGGTAACGACGATCTTTGGGCCTTCTGGGGTTTCCAGGTCGCTTGTCTTTACGAAGCATTCAATGTTGTAGCTTGCACCCGGCTGAACAACGACAAGCTGCTTAATCCCGTTATCCAGGTTGGTAGTGTCTCTCCCCGCAAAGGCTATCTTCAAAGACCGCGAGCCGCTGTGTGCGACGGTGGCGTCAATATTCAATCGCGCGTATTCGCTCGTCGAGAAAGACCAGTCGAACTGCGCAAAGTCCTTCAGAATGTCCGATTCAAACCCGCCGTTCCAAATCAGAGTTTCAGGCGACGAACCTCCTGCCCCGTCTGCACCGACTAGCGAGCTCCAAAGTCCGTGCGCCACGCCGAATTGCCCGGCGGCGATCAACGAATTCAAGAATGCGGGCGAATCCGGCGAAGTCAGCCGCGTACTTCGGTCAACGCATGCCAACACCGCGATCGCTTGGTCCACCTGCGACTGTTGTAGCAAGAAACGCGCAAGCTTGAGCTGCTTCTTCGGATCGTCTCCAGTCACGCTGGTCAGAGCGTCGACGTTTCCCCGCGACGCTCGCCAGATCAAATCGAGCGTGGCCCCGAGCAGCTCGCCGTCGTAATCGATCGCCGCTTTGAAGTGATCCAGCGACTCGGCGACCTTTCCCTCTCTAACAAGCAGATTGGCCATCCGCCAGTGCACACCTCCGTTAGATGGCGCGAGCTCGAGTGCCTGCTTCAGCGCTTCCTCGGCCGCCGCTCGATCCCCGCTGGCTTCCTTTGCGGAAGCGAGGGTCAGCCGAGGCTTATAGTCGTAAGGTGACAGGTTGATAGCTCGCAGCGAATACAACTCCGCACGCTCGAGATCTCGTTCGCTTTCAACAACCTCGTTCTGAGCGAACCGTGCATTGAGCCTGGCCGAGTTAGGAAAGCGCTCAAGCGGAATCGCGAGTAGATTGCGACTGACTGGCAGCCTATCGTCGGCCAGAGTACCGATGACGAATTGATAGAAGATAACCAGCACCAAGGCAGCGCAAACCACGATAGCCGTTACTGCCAACCCAGCCCTTGTGATGAATTTATCTAGTCTGAACTCCAGCACCATGTTCGTTTAATAATGCTCGACTAGTCTTTATCGGGATCGAAAGCGGCCGGGTTCCCCGGCTAGTGTTGTCCGGTCCTTGAGGGCAAGCTACGCCCCGGAGTGTTTAAGCCCGCGAGGGAAGCCGCACAAGGCGGTATCACACTTATCAACGATAGCGCCCCACACCGTCTCTTTGGGGGATACAGCGACGCTTGGATTCCTTAGGGTTTACGGCCCGAGAGTAAGGGGACTATGCCGCACATAGAGGACGCTCTTCGCGTGTCCTCTCGCACCTCAAGCTCGCGTCTGCTTTTTGGTGGCGGGGCTGGCACCGCATCTGAAACAACTCCGGCGTTTACCCTGAGCTCACATTGTATCCAAGACTGAGTCTGCGAAAGAATTTCGTAAGCGCCAAACAGCATACTCAAGCGTTTGTAGGGTTGTCAATGCAATCCAAAGAAACGGTTTAGCTCGCTTAAGCGGGTTAGGAAAACGGCCATTTTCGACGTGCGAAAATCGCCTTTGCGGACCGTCGTCTCACCTCGATCCCTTAAGAGATTCAAGGCCGCGCTCCTCGGCATAAACTCCGGCAGCCGGCTCTTACCAGCCTTCCAGATCCGATTTATCGTACCCTCTGAGGAAGGCTACGATCCGAGAAAATGCGTTTCCAAGTTGATAGGGTAGCCTGGGAAGCTCATTGAACGGACCCTGCATTCTGATGGTCGCTTCGATCGGATCAGGCCACCTCATCCGCAGCGTGCCCCACAGACCCCTCGGATCGCGAAAGTAAGTCCTAATGGGGCGGGTGTACGACAGCGGCGGGTACAAACCAGGATATGGAGCGCTCCAGTTTTTCAAAGTGCGCCGCACAAGCCAGCTCGGCAATTGGTTTGCCCGCGGTTCGACAGGGGTGGCTTGAACTTCCGCTCCCAGGAACTGATGAGCAAGTCCGATCGCACACGCGACCCAATCCGCCTTGCGTGCATCCGGCCCAAGACAGCGGTCCCAGTCGAAGCCCACCGATCGAGACTCGACGGCGGCAGCAATGTCGCAGAACCAGAGTGGACGCCAGGCTGAGTGCCTCAGCGCGTGAGTGCACTGAATCCGAAGCTGGTCTTCGACTCCCAACACCCGAACGCTCTCTCCGCCGATCCAAATCGTCTCCGATCTCGAAAGCAACTCCTCGGTGCTCAAGTCATCCAGCTTCGAGAAGCCATCGTGAAGATCCACTTGATACCTGGTTCGGTCGAGTCCTTCAAACGCCGCCGCAGCCCTGCCATAACTTTTTTCTTCAAAGCACAGATCGATGTCACCGTACGGGCGTAATCCCATCTCGGGATACAGCATAGCCGCGGCCCATCCCTTGACTAGCACCGGTTCCGCCCCGGCGTCGCGCGCAACCGTGAGAAGATGCTTGATCTCAGACTCGTGAACAGCGGATTGAAGTGAGTGAAGCCGGTAGGCTTGTTGAAGCTCTAAGGCTGTCGGCGAGTCTCTCAAGTTTGAGTCGCGAACGCGCCACCAGCCAAGCGCCCCCGCTCCGCAGGCGAGCAGCAGAGGTGCAACTTCATCAAGTTCATCTTCGAGGATTTCCAGCTCGGGAGGATTGCGACGCCATGCGCCGCGGAGCACCCGCGCAACTATCTCGCCGAGTGGTGCTCGCACGCGCGTCACAGCAGATTGATATGTCCTGAGGTTTTTTCGATTCTTAACTGCAAGTTAAGTGGTCAAAGCCAAGGCTCACGCACAAGTGCCGCTAGGCGCGCCGGTGCAGACGCCAGAGCAGCACTGTGCAGACGACGTACACGCTTGACCCGAGGCCCTGCAGTTTATGGCGTTCGCCGCTTTCGGCGCAACTATGCTGGTTACCACCGGCAAAGCGATCGCCGCGGCGATTCCGACTCGCCGGATCACTTCGCGGCGCGATATCCCTGTTCCACTAACCGGTATAGTCCGCTCGGTCAGCAGGCGTGATTTTGCAAGTTGATCCAGCGCGAGCCAGACCAAGTCTTCGCCGACTGGTGTTCCGGCATCCTTTTCAAGCGCCTGGGCGATCGCGCCCGCGGTCTTCCTGCCATCGCAATGCTTCCACACCAGAGCCGCTGTGCGGTTTAAACAATGAGCTTTGAATCGCTCCTGGTCGTAGACCAGTACCTCGTCTGCGAGCCGTTGTATGACCAGCCCTTCTTTCCGCGCCCTAGGTGCAAAGTGATTCCTCTTGCTCATCATATGTAGCTCCGTTTCTTAGCAGCAGCTGGCGGAACGCATCTACTGCGAGTGGGTTATACCTGTACCTTTAACTTATGTCAACAAAAACTCACGAGTTAACGACTTAGCGTCTCGAAGATGTAGTCCACAACTTGTCTGGCGTCTCCACGAAAACCCTTTAAGACCGGCGCGCCCGCCACGACCTGATTCAGCGTAGATAATACCCTCTGTGGCTCGCGACGCGCAGACACCGTATTGGCTATCAGCTCGAGGGCCCCTTCCCCCGCAGAAAGCCGTCGAGGCCGCCACGTTGCTCCCTCTCTGTACTTGCTCACGACCACCAGTCCGACCGGCAAGGGCTTGTTGCCCGCGCGCCCGCCCAACGCCTCGACCTGGTACTTCTTCGGCCTTTCCAGGTGACCGCTTTCCCTGATCGAGAGCGGACGCGCATAATGGTGCACGCGGCCGCGCGCATCCAGAACGGCATACTCGTCGGAGTAGTATATGGCACCCGCCTTTACAAGCTCGCTGGTCAACGTACTCTTACCGCTGAAGCTCTTGCCCGGGATCACCACGGCCTTTCCGCGCCAGGCAACAACGCCGGCGTGAACGAACAGCCGATGCGGTGACATCTCCGCGACGTACATCTGGAGATCGGTCTCGAAGGCGTCAATAGCTTGATGAAGTTCCGGCGTCCGCGCGATCCGGTTTGCATTCGCATAAACAAGGTTGAATAGCCGAATGTTTCGGTGAGCACTCTCACCGCCGACGATCACCGAGTACAGCCGGTCCACCACCTGGGATCGCATGGTCTTCCAGCCCGGAGGCAGGGACGGAAGAAACTCCTCCAACGCCCCTTTCTTGGTAGCGCGAAGACCTATCCGCATTCCATAAGCGCGAATTGATATGCCGTCCGCCCAGACCAGGCGGTCAAGTTTCTGCATTCAGGTAGACTCCAATCTGAGTCGAGGCAATTGAAAACTCGGCAAGCTCAAACCTCCCCGGGGACAACCCTCAAATTTCTACACGAGCGCTCCTGCTAACGTCAACGCGCCTTCGGCTGAGCCTAAAGGTCTCTTTATCAAGCGCGCATCGGCGGACTACTTGAGCCTTACGCTTGGATCCCCAAGCAGAATGTACGTCTTGCGAACGTCGGCCCCCATAGTAGCCGCCTTCGCTTTCAAGACAGCCTCGCCGAGCGTCAACGGTTCGCTGCCCGGGCCGCGATTGAACATCAATCGAAACATCTCGAGGTCCATCGCGAGTTGCTCGTCCGCTCCGCACATGCCTGACGAAGCCCACACCGCGGCCGCACCTCCGCGTTCCGTCTTCAAAAGCGACTCAGCCAGACTGTCAAGCGCCGGGTCTTGAAAATACCCGTTCAGACACGTGATCAACAAGAAAAGCGAAGGACTGTTGGCGCTCGCGATCTCACTCACATCCGATGACGTGAGAATCCCGCCTCTCCAAAGATCAACACTTCCGTGGCCGAAGTAACTCACGATGCCCTTGCCGCGCCTGACGCTATCAAGCACCTGGGTTTTCGTTAACCCATCATCGACGCGGCCTCGGACGATCTCCTCTACTCTCACGCCTTCGGGAACCAGCTCTCGAACACGCTCCATTCCTGCTTCGAAATCTATTCCGTCGTTGCTGTCTGACACCAACAGCACACCCTCCGCCGTCGCGCTCTCGTAAGCGATAATCTTTCCGATCAGCAGCGAAACCTCGTTCGCGGTGCGAGCAGGCAGCCGTCCGATCGCAATCTCCCCCAGGCCGTCGCCATCGAAGTCGACCAGCCATTCGTCCGAAGCGGTTTCCATCGTGATCGTATCGACCAGCTTGGTCGGAACCACGTCGAAGTCTCCCAGCCCGAAATGGTTCTTCGGATCGAGGCTCGCGTCGGCGGCTATCAGCGCGAATCGCGGCGGCTTCGACCACCTTGCTTGCGCATAAGCGAAAAAGTCCTTCACTGCTCTCGCTGATTTCTCCCCAAAGTTGAACTCGTCGTAGACGTCTTCCACATCAACGACGGTTACGATCAGTCCCTGACTCTCGCGCAGCCTCACCAGCGGTTCAAGCGCCGGAATGAAATCGCTTCGAGTAACGATGATCAGGTCGGCAACTCGCGATTGATCTTTCAGATTCGAAGTCTGGTCCGCCATCACTCGAACCGGCCGCTTCACTTGATCAGCTGTGAAGACCATAAAGAGCCGCTCGCCGCCCTTGCCCGTTTTGATCGTAACGGCGAATCCGCTCTCGCGTTGAGCGACGCTGGTCTTCACTTCGCTCGACATTGCGGGATCGGTCACGTCCACGACGCGAATGCTCGGATTCGTGAATCCGTCAATAGTCACCACTCTCTTGGCCGAAGCGGTGAATCGCAGAGCATCGCCGTCGGCTGTGTAGGCGTGACGGTAGGCGAGACGAACCGAGTCGACAAGGCTCACGTCGCCGTCGCCTTGTCCGTTGGTTAACGTAACCACGTTCTCACCTTCGCGAATCGAAGCGCGCGGCACGTCGAATTTCGCGCTTCCCTGCTGCTGCGCCGCGTACGCAACCTCGCCTAAATCCCGTCCGTTGAACTTAACAGCAACTCGATGGTCGTTTCCGGTCACTCCTTGCAGAGTCACCTCCAACACGCCGTCTTCTGTTGACGCTCGATCAATGTGAGTCGCCATAAGCGACTGGCTCACAGGGCTTCGAGCGATTACTGCGCCAAAGAAGTTTTCACTGTCGCCGTTCCGGAGTGAGGAAAAGTAAACCGTGCGATCTCGGCGTTCGACCGTGTATGAGAATCCGGTCGGCGCTACTTTTGAACCTTTTGCTTTAGCCGGCTTGATCCGCAAACCCGGCCGTTCGCCAGCCACGAGCCAGTACACTCGCTTGTTAGTCGAAGGCGCGTCCAAACCGAGTCCGTAAAACTCAATCGCGTCAGCCGTATCAAATTGCCCGTCGCCTTCTCCTTTCACGGTGATTGCTTGTTCCACGCCCTCGGCATAGAGCTGCAATTGCCGCGGATCTGCTGTTGGGTCCAGCCCCGCTGCCAAAAGCTCCTGTTGAGTAACTCGATACCAACCCTCTTCGTCTACTGAAAGCTTGATAGCCTGTCGCGGAGACGTCGCGGCCGCGGCTTCAACTTGCAAACCAGCGGGTTGCTGTTCGCTAGCGGCGCGAGCGACGGGATTTGACGAACTCGCTTGTGTGGTCTTTGCTCCAACTCTACTCAGCGTCAGAGTTCGGCCACTTCCGGTGGGCAATGCTCCTCGGGCTTCTGAAGCGCGAGCCGAAGCGGGACCGAACATCGCGCTTCGCCCGTTGAGATCCAGCGACTCCACCCAATACTTTGCGTCCCCGCCGTTCGGCAGTTCATCCGCCCACGAGTATGAGTAGCCGGACCTGAGCCTGGTGCCTTCGCCGACCATCAGCGCCGACCCTGCGATCATCTCTGAATTGATGCGAACGCGTTGGCCGTTCTGCTCGCGATAAACGTTGAATCCCAGGTTGTCTACTTCGAAGCCGGTGCGCCATTTCAGAAGCACTTTTCCGCCTTCGTAGCGCGTGGCTTCGAACGAATCAAACTTGGCGTCATCGGGCACGAAGATAAAAATGTCGTCGATGCCGACCCACTCATCATTCCCCACGGCATTCGTGGTGATTATTCGAAGCTGAACCAGCGGCTGATTATCTGTGGCGGCAGGCAGGGTTACGCTTACTGGCGTCACAAGCGTTGCGAGGCTCGGCCCGGTCGTAGCATCGGCCACAAAGCCTGCCGGAATGTTTGTGTAATTGCCCGATGAGCCGACTCGAAATTGAAGCGCTACCGGCTGAACTGCATTGTCAGTCGAGCCGTCAATGTCTCGAAGATTGTAAGCGACCCTGACCCCCGAAAAACCGGTCGTGTTGATGCTGATAACGATGTGAGGCGCGTCTCCGGTGCCGGAACCCTGAAGCGCGATGACCGGGTTCGCGATTCCGTCAAACTCTCCGACGCCGCCGCTGGTTTGAGTGTTGGGATTCGCCTGGTTGGCGATTACATCTATTGGCGTTCCTGATCCATCCGCAACAATAGTCTCAGGGTCGGTGCCGGTGGTGGTGGTCAGGTCGTCGCCCCTGAAACCTACAATTCCCGACACGCCCGACCAGTCATCATCGCCGCTGATGAGTCCCGTGTTCGACCAGTTTTGGGTGAACGGGATCGATTGAGGTGTGCTGTCGGCGCAAACCGACTTTGGTGCGGTGAAGAGCGAGCTCGCAGGACGCAGCGACGCTATCAGAAACAGAACTATTAGAGTCTCAGCAAACAACCTTCTGCGCGCCGATGGGTTGATCTCCATAACTCTCCAATCTTGCGCCATTGAAATGAGAGCGTACGAACGGATGGTTCCGACTTGTCTCACTTCATTTGGAGGCAGTAACGAAGGATATTGAAACCCACGACGAGCGAACTGAACATTCGGCCCGATACAGATCAGCCCAATTCTAGGAAGACCGGCAAGCGATGTCAAACAAAAGAGGATTGAGTTAGTACTCAAACTAACCTGCCGAAAATCGAGCTAATCGGCGAGCGCGACGCTCGCGGAGAATGTTGAAAGAATTGACGCTCCACAGTGTCGATGCTAGATTCCGGCCGTGAGCACTGACGACGAGCAACCGAGTGAAACGACCAGTCGCTTCAAGGGACCGGGTGGAAGTCCCGGCGGAATAGGAATGTTTGTGTTCGGTCTCGCGCTAGCCATCGCAGGCGGCTACCTGATCATGAATCACACCCAGATCGGAAGCGGTTACTGGAGCTGGTGGGGAACCAACACCTTCGGGCTTACGCTCATTCCGTTGATCATCGGGATTGGCTTGTTGTTTTTCGACGGACGATCGATAGCCGGTTGGGTCCTTGCGGGAGCCGGAGCGCTGATCATCTTCGTCGGAATCATCGTTAACCTTCAAGTCTCTTTTCCTCAAACGAGCCTGTTCAACGTCATCGTTATGCTCACACTGTTCGCCGGCGGGCTCGGGTTGATCGCGCGGTCATTGAAGAGCTACTGACACGATGGAAACCGATCGAGCCCACCGTTCCTCACCTCAGGCCCTTCGCTTTTTGGCAAGCTTCACAGCATACGCACTTCTCATTTCTACGCTTTCTGTTAGCTCGACCGCTCGCGCGAAGGCTACTAACGCTTCACGACTCGAACAAAAGATCAAAGAGCTGATCCGCGAGAGCGGCGCTGAGACGGTCGGCGTGGCCTTTCACGATCTCGGCTCAGGCGCCGAGGTGCTGATCAATCCCGATCAGAGTTTCCACGCCGCCAGCACGATGAAAGTCCCGGTGATGATGGAACTGTACCGCCAAACGGAGGCAGGCCAGTACTCGCTCGATGATCGGATCCCGATCAAGAACGACTTTGCAAGCATCGTGGACGGAAGCCATTACTCGCTATCGCCTGATGACGACTCCGATGTGACGCTTTACAAACGAGTGGGACAGACGGCGCCGATTCGAGAGCTGCTCTATTTGATGATAACCGTCAGCAGCAACCTCGCGACCAATCTCTTGATCGAACGAGTCGGCGCGCCGCGCGTGGCGGAGCTTATGCGGCAGTACGGGGCCCGGAACATCCGGGTTCTGCGCGGAGTTGAAGACGGCAAGGCCTTTGAACGGGGTATGAACAACACGACCACGGCGCGCGATCTGATGATCCTGCTGGAACTAATCGCCGAAGGCCGCGCCGGCTCGAAGAAGGCATCCGACGAGATGCTCAACGTCTTGCTGGGTCAAAAATTCAATGAAGGTATTCCCGCCGGCTTGCCCGCGGAAGCGCGAGTGGCCCACAAAACCGGTTCGATCACCAAGGCCTACCACGACGCAGCAATAGTTTACCTGCCGAACCATAAGCCTTACGTTCTGGTAGTCCTGACTCGTGGGCTTGCAGACGAAAACCGGGCGCACAAACTTGCCGCAGACATTTCGCGCGAAGTGTATGAATCGCTCAATGCGCGGCGCGGGGGGCATTGAAGTCTGCCTCGACTCGCAACAAATTGCGCTTGTTGGACACGCCCGCTTCGCAACCTGTCGGACTAATAGTCCCCTCTGCGCAGACCTCCGCGCCTCAGCGTCTTCGATTGGATAATATCGCGGCTATCGTCCAACCGGAGAGACACAAACACGCCGAGTTTTCGCAGAGTTAAGGCCGCGTCTGTCAGACTATCGGAGGCGAGTCCGTCTAACCACGTGGCTTTTGAGCTGACAAGCCGCGATGTTAGAATGCGCTCTCCACGCGACCGGACATCTTACCTTGTTCACGAGTGAGCGCATGCCGAACGGTTACGGCGCCGAAGCCGAGTTAGACGCGGGCGGGCTCGACAATCTGAGCGACGAGGAACTTGTAGACCTTTTCCTCGCGCGCTCCAGGAGCGATCGGCCGAGCGCCCACCTGTGCTTTGAAAAAATCATAGCCCGCTATCACTGGCTAATTGCCCACGTCGTGCGAAGCTCGCGCTTTCGGTATCCCGCGTGGGACTCGGCGGACGATGTAATTTCACGCGTCGTCTTCAAGGTCTATCGCGGTCTGGCTCAATGGCGAAGGCAAGGCAAGCTCTCGAGCTTTATTGCCCGTATCGCTTCAAGCGAGATGATTGACACCATCAGACGCGTAGGACGCGACAAGTCGTGGGACCAGTACGCAGCCGCGGTGGATCCCGACTCGGACGCGCCCACCGCTGTGGACCTGGCGCCGTCCCGCGAGCCTTCGCCTGAAGCGCAGTTGGTAAGCAACGAGCAGCGCGAGATTGTGGATCGCTTGCTGACTGATGTTTGCAAGGATTGGAAGGACAGCGTGATCGTAAACGAATACATCATAGGAAATCAGAACGCGAAAGAAATATGCGCGAAGTACGAAATGTCTGAAGACCTGGTTTATCAACGAGCTCGGCGGCTCAAGGTGCGATTGCTGAAATGGCTCGAGGAGCGAGGAATCACATCCGCCGACTCGTTGCTCGGCTCCGGTGGTTCTAAAGGCGCGTAGCGGGCGAGTAAGAAATGGCAAGGAAGCCGGCACATCCGGACACGCAGTTGTTCGATTATCTCAGCGGCGCGCTCGACGCGTCAGCGGTTCGGGAATTGGAGGCGCATCTCGACGCGTGCCCAGACTGCGCCCGCGCGGCGCAACTCCTTCGCGCGCTCAAGTCAGCGCGACACGTCACTGTCTCGGCGGTCTCCGAGCATCCCGACACAAGCGAGATTGCGGCTCTCTTCTACGGCAAGTCGTCACGCGCTCGCGCGCAGACTCGCGCGCACGTTGCGACGTGCCAGAGCTGCGCTGAAGAAATCGCCGAGTACGCGCGGGCCGAAGCCTACGCGTCCGAGTACAATCCGGCTGATCACGCTTCGGGTGAAGTTCCCAGCGCTTCGTGGGAGATGATTCGCGAGTGGGAGGAAAGCAGCTTCGCAAAACCACGGGCCTCAAGCGAAGCGATCAGCCAGGACTTGCTCGCAAAACTCTTCAAGCTGATTGGAGAACGTCCGGACTGGCTTCGCGAGGCGCGACGAACCGCGACCGAGGCGGCTGCAGGAGCCGCTTCCAGGGGCGTGCCAGTCATTGTCGTTGACCGTAGTGGCGCCCTTCGTAGTGTAGAGATGTTCGAGAGGATGACTGACGCCAGCGGCGCCGGAGTTCTCAGACACGCGACTAAGTCCGAGCGCTTCGACGCCAGACCGGTGCACGCGTTGCACGAAGCCGACGGCCGGCAACGCGTCGTGTCATACCGGATTCGCCTCGACACAATTCGACTGGAAGACGCCAGAGCCGCTTCGGAGATGGCCGACTATTTCATCATCGAAGAATGAGGTGCTTTAGTACGGCGGGGTATTCCCACATCGCACGACGACGTCTGCGTTACCTCTTCCTCGCCGCCGATGCGCTGGACGCTGTGATGATCTTCTCGATCGCGTAGATAGGCTTCCCCTGAGACTCGAAGTAGGTCCGGCTTAACATCTCGCCGATTAACCCCGACGAAATCAATTGAACCCCTGCCAGGATCAACACCGCACCAAGAATCATGAGCGGCCCATGCTGGTCGAACAGAGCTGTGCCGTAGATTACCTTGTCCGTTATCAACCAGAGATTGATAAGAAACCCGAACATAAGACTAAGCAGCCCGATGGGTCCGAAGAAGTGCAGCGGACGCGTAACGTACTTGAGCAGAAACCTGATCGTCAGCAGGTCGAACAACACCCGCACCGTCCGAGACAAACCGTAGTGCGAGCGCCCGCCTGGACGTTCGATGTTCCTTATCGGCACTTCGACGACGGTTGCGCCGTTCCACGAGGCTAGCGCGGGAATAAATCGGTGCATCTCGCCGTAGAGCTTGATCTGCTTTATGGTGTCCTTGCGATAAACTTTGAACGTTGTTCCGAAGTCGTGAATGTTCACCCCGGACAGCCTGGACATCAGCCAGTTGGCGACACGCGACGGCGTGCGGCGAAACAGAAAGTTGTCGACCCGCTTCTTGCGCCAGCCGCTCACGATGTCGCAGCCAGTCTCTTCAAAAGTCGCAAGCATCCGCGGGATGTCTGCCGGATCGTGTTGCAAGTCGCCGTCCATCGAGATGATCACGTCGCCGTCCGCATAGTCAAAACCCGCCGCCAGTGCAACGGTCTGGCCATAGTTCCGTTTCAATCGAATCGCCACCACTCGCGGGTCCTTTTCCGCGATGCCTTTCAAGATGTCGAGCGTCCCGTCAGTGCTGTGATCGTCTATGAAGATGATTTCCACCGGCTCGTAGCGTCCCGCCATGACTTCGGACAATTGACGGTGCAATTCGGCAACGCTGTCCTGCTCGTTGTGGAACGGCACGACGATGGAGTATCGCGGGTTGTCGATCTCAGAGGTAAACATTAACCTCGTCCAGGAGCTGTCCTGATCTCAATTCTCTGCGTTTGGCTCGGCGTCTTGGCGCCTCTGCGGTTAGATAGCATCGAAACCCTGCTAACCGCAGAGACGCCGAGACAGGACTCTCATCCAAGCTCACGATAGCTAATCAGCTTTACTCCAAGCCCGTCAATCGTTCGCCGGAGATCCGGATCGATGAGGGCATCAAGCTCCCGTTGCCGCTCTTGCCTCAGCCTGGTGCGGGCTTGCTCGAGTTCCTGGCCGTAGACACCCGGGTGACACATCAATTCTGTTGTACCTTCTTTGAGTGATTGAATCATTCTTCGGACAGCTTCGGCGTCGAGCAAGCCTGTCAGCCTCACTCCAAGAAAAAAATCGGGCGTGCTGAATGCATAGTCGCGCGCGAGCCGCTTGAACGCTCGCGCACGTAAGGCGACTGCGGCCGACATCGAATACTGCTTCAGGTAGACGCTGCGCCGCGCGCGAGCCGATGGCCCCGTCATCGCCGGCGCTAGAACACTTTCGAACGGATTGCGCACGCGCTCGATGCCAAACTCGGACGCCACGCGAGCGATAGCCTTCATCACAATCGGGTGAGTGTGCGAGTGCTTGTGCGAATCCAGATGCGAGGGAGTGATCCCGGCTGACACGACCCGCTGTATCTGCGCTCGAAGCTCGCACTCGATGTGCTCTTGTTGAACTCGGCCGAACGCCAGCTTAGTCATTAGTTGAGTCAACGTTCCTGGAAGCATGCCGTCGCTCTCGATGAGTGAAGCTACCTCTCGCCGCGGAGCGACCGGGCGGCCGCCGACCAGAGCGAGATGACAGCCAACTCCGAGATCGGGATGCGCCAGAGCTGCTTCGACGGCTTCGTCAAAAGCACCGCCATTAGCCATTATCGTTGTGCTGGTCACAATGCCGGACTTGAAGGCCCGGACGATGCCTTCATTGACTCCGCGCGTAAAACCAAAATCATCGGCGTTGACGATCAGTTGTTTCATGCACAGCGGCTAGCGGTTGGAAGCTTGCGGCGAAGGAAAGCCTTGTTTGTTTGTCAGTCGAAAGACTCGAGCCGCGGGCGAGCCGTCATAGTTGCTCGACTGGACGACCGGGAAGTTGCCGTCGATGAATTTGAAGTTCTCGCGGTTCTCGAAATAGACACGGCCGCGCTGGAGCAACACGAAGTCCGGTCGGCCTTCATCAAGACTGAAGCCAGGTTGCGAGAGTGTTTCCGAGCGAATGTCAGGCCTGCTGTAGCGCTCCAGATAATACAGGACCACGCCGGGTATCTCGCTTGCCATGCGAGCTTCCGGCGCGGCATTATCGGCGATGTATCGAATGCTCTCGCGGGCGCCGAGGTCGTAGTACTCGTCGTGCGGAAAGAAGTACCCGATCCGGCTTCGGCCAAAAGAGTTTAGCCAAAGACCAGGATACGATGAACTCAAAACGCTGGCGGTGGTGATCGCCGGCACGGCCATAAAAACCATCGCTGCTCCCACAGCCGCGAGCCTGGGCGCAAGATCCCATTCGACATTCAGTCGCCGCAGCGTTGTAGACAACGCACGCCAGATCGCCACAACTCCAACTGCCGCGGTTATGTACACCAAAGGCATGAGCGAGAGCGAGTAGCGCAAGAACTTCACTCCGACTAACGACATCGGCAGCCAGAAGATGAGCATCATGCGCAAGAACAGGTAACCGCGAGATTCAGGATAGTCGCCGCGTCTTCGAAAGATCTCGATCAAGCCGACAATGAACGCCGCCAGCAGCGGCAACGGCAGCTTCACCCACAAGAATAGAAAATAAAAGTACCAGGGGCTGCCTCCGGGTGTGTAAGTGGCGTCGTTGATGACCAATCTGTCCATCAGCAGATAACCGTGATGGGTCAGCAACTCCTCGTTCACGTACTTCCACAAGTAGCGCCAGGTTTGCGGCAAGAAGAAGGCGTTGTTGAAGATCGCAAACGCAAGCACCATCCCGCCAAAATACTTCGCCCACATCCTTCGCGTTAGCGGCCGGTTGTTGCGGCTGTCATAACCTATGAGCGTATAGAACATCGCGTTCAGTCCTACATAGTGCACGAAGTACTTTGACGCGATCATGAGACCGAACGCAGCGCCGGCAAGCGCGTAGAGCCGCTCCTGCCCCTTCACGTCAAAAGCGGGCGTTTCCTTGGCGCGATTGTAGAGGTAGAAACCCATCAGCATAAAGAAAACAAGCAGCGTGTCCTCCTTGACAATCCGGTTGAACCAGATTGCTTCAAGCCCAAACGCCCAGAGCACTGACGCAATGAACCCGACTCTGAAGCCCAGCAACGCGGTGACCAGCAGCAGCAACGGAAGAATCGTGAGCGCCCCGAAGATTGCGTTGGGCAGCCGCATTGCCGTCTCTTCGGATCCGTTGATCCCGAGAGTCGCGCCGAGCGTGCGGTTCCAGGCATTGACGGCTTCAACCGAAGCGTAACAGAGCAGCTTCATAACCATCGGGTGCTCCGCATTCGCGGTGAAGTCGCCCTGCCGGTAGGCTCGTATTGCAAATACTTTGTTGGCTTCGTCCTCTGCCAGGCTCGCTGCATCAAGGCGAATCACGCGCGCTGACAACGCGACCGCGACGAGTATGAAGGCAACCAGCAGTTTCCTCTGTTCCAGACGGTCGAAGAAGCCCGGGCGCGTCTGAGTTCTGAACGGTCTGAGATCGGAGTAGCTTACTTCGACATCTTCTAGCGTTCGCATCCGTGTCTTCTCCGGCCTCTCAGACTTGTCCGCATCTCCCAGGCGCGCAATGCGCTTGCCAATTCTGATTCTAAGAGGCCCTTTCGCGAAAACTCAAACACGATTTTAAGACCGCAGCGAGCTCGGCGATTGAGCGCAGAAAAAAACCGCTGCCAAGCGGGCAGCGGCAAATCAGCTCGGAGGATTATTATCAGCGACAGAAACTCAGTCAGCCTTCTTACGCATGAAGGCTGGAACATTGATATCGTCGCGCCTCAGCGAATCAACCGAAGCGCTGCTTGCGCCGGCAAGCGCTCCCGTCCCGCGAGTCTCGCCCACCGACGGCTGCGCGCTTGGATACGTGCGAACGGGCTCGGTCACCGCGGCCGGCTTCTCGAAGCCGGTAGCAATGACCGTTATCTTCATTTCGTCGGCGAGGCGGCTATCGAGCACCGCGCCAAAGATGATGTTGGCGTCCGGGTCTGCGGCGTCGTGAATGATCGACATCGCCTCGTTGACTTCATACAGTGTGAGATCGGTTC
>DATMCM010000134.1:0-9897 GCA_035558335.1 Blastocatellia bacterium
TAAAACAGAAAAAGGAGGAGAAAACGCAGGGAAGTTACCGGGTTTGACCGTCTCCGAATTGCGAGAGCTTAAAAAGAACGACCTGGCTCCTTTTTCTCTGCGCGCAGTTGCGCCCACTAACACATCAGCAGGTCTGGGAACGTCCGACTTTGCGAGAGCTTAAAAAGAACGACCTGGCGAGTGCATACGAAGATATCGCTTGGATGGGCATTCGTCGTCTGCGTGAAAGCGAGTTGATTGAGGGCGGAAACCTCGTTGCTGTTTCGACTGCGACGGGCACGGCGATTGATAAGATGCGGCAATTGCGCGGGGAATCGACTGCGATCACGGAAACGAAGCTGGCAAACCATAGGTGGGCGGAGGAGCAGATTCAAGAGATGATGCGCGATCACGGATTGAGCCGCGAAGAAGCGATCGAGCTGGCGAAGAAGCTGGCGCCGACGCTGGCCGGAATGCTGATGTGATACTGGGACGGGCCGGGTGTGGACCGACGGCTGTCATTGCGGCCCAGGAAGGTCGTGCGTTGAAAAGGAGTTAAATGCGCACCTGTACAATATGCGGTCATCGCTTGCGTGAAAGCATTGAGGCGGCACTTGTGCGTGGGACCTCATTGCGGGACATAGCGGGACGATTTGGTACGTCCAAGAGTGCGATCGAGCGGCACCAAAAGGGATGCATAGGCGCTATGTCGGTGCGCAGCTAGAAACGTAGAAATCTGAGCAGTATTCGAGCAAAGAGGATATCGGATGCAGTCTGCATGCCGGCATCACTCGACAACATTGTTCGACATTTGACACCATCATCGAAGGAGCGTGAATCAGTGAAAATCGTGAATTTCTCGCTAGAGCAAGGAAACAAGTACTTCGGGAAAATTGACGGCACCCGGTTCTTTATCGGGAGCCGAGTTTCTTTCGAAGGAGGCAAAGGCTTGATGAACGTCAGTGGAACTTCAGCACAGAAGTATGACCGAGCGGCATTCCGACCTATCCACGGCTTTTGGGCGGATTTCATTCACCCTACTGCGATGGCAGAGGGTGCTCTTTACCACACCCTTAATACGTATGATCGGGCTCACTTCACGTTCACGTTTCTCCAATACGCCGCGCATGTTCCCAATGGAGACTTTGTTGTTTACCTGCGCGCCCTTTTGAACCTACCTCTTGCACGAGAGTATTTCCCGGATTTGGTCCTGAACAACAATCGGGTATGTCGTGTCACGGACGATGGTATCGTGGCTCTACCGGTCCTAATGCTATTCAATAATGTGAAGTGAAACTACGATGGGTGTACAGGGTTGCAGTATGATCCGCTTGGCGCCAGAGTAAGCTGTGTATGCCACAATTGGCTTCGACACTCATTCTTTAGATATCGTGTATCGTCGTATAATTCTGCGGCGATACGCGGTCTAATCCGGCGCGGGAGGGATTACATGGCGTAGTCGCTGCGCCGCGATTACGTCGGGCAATTTAAAAGTTAGGCGGGCGAAATGGGAGGCACAGTATCGCGCGAGTTCTGAAGGTCGTTATCCAATCGGATTTCTCGCTACAGCTCTCAGCGGCCAACCCGGCACCTCCAAAACCGATTGAAGGCACCTGGACGAGAGCGACTGAAAAACCGTGCCCTAAATGTAGGCGCGGAGCAAGCAAGTCCGCTCTTGAACGTGGAGGCAAGAGATGAATCGCAGAGCGTTCCTTGAAGTCAGCGGTCGGACGATGACGTTCGCACTGGCCGCTGGCGCTGCTAGAACGGAGCGTTTGACCGCCCTCGAGTACCCGCAGACCTCTCCGGACGGACTCGAGGAGCGCGTGGCGGCTGTGATTCAAATGTACGATGCTCAGGGCAACCACCGGACGGGAACGGAGGTCGACAAAGCATCAGCCGAGTGGTTGGCCAACCAAGTGCGGAATTTAGGCGCAGAACTTTCGCTTGAGCCCTTCACGCTTAATCGGGTTGATCCACAGTTATGTTACCTGCGCATCGGCGACCGACGCATCGAGGGCGTGCCCCTTTTCGACGCCGGTTTTACCGCCGTTGAAGGGGTGCGCGGCAGAATCGGTCCGATCGGCAGTGACGCGGAGATCGGGTTGGCAGAAACTACTCCGTTCATGCTCACCGAACCCATCGGGATCGACGAGCGCAACCAGGTTGCCGAGGCACGGCACAGCCGCCATAAGGCAGGCGTCCTGCTCACGCGCGGCAGCAGGCCAGGACTCTTCCTGATCAACGCCTCAGCTTTCACAAAGCCATTCGGCCCGCCCATGCTCCAGGTCTCGAGCGTAGAAAGCGAGTGGCTCAAGGAGCAGGCCCAGAGGCGTGCGGAGACGACGGTCGCGGCCCACGCAAAACGAACGGTGGCGCGAGCCTTTAACATCACTGCCAAGATCGCAGGGAAGAACCCGAGGCTGGCCCCGATCGTTCTCATGGCACCGCGGAGCGGATGGTGGCAATGCGCGAGCGAACAAGGGAGTCGGCTGGTGTGTTGGTTGGAAGCGATGCGCGTTCTGGCCGCCGGGAAACCGGCGCGCGACTGCTTCTTCGTCGCTTTGAGCGGTCACGAACTCGGGTTTCTCGGCATGGATGCGTATCTCAAAAGCCGGCCGGGCCTGATCAAGCGCGCACATGCGTGGATTTTTTTCGGCTCCAGCATTGGCGAACCACGACAGCCTAATCTCATCCACGCCTCCGACGATGCTCTTGAGCAATGGGCCGTCGCAGCGATGGATAAGGAAGATCTAACCGCAAACGGGAAGGCGCAGCACGGCTCTAAGGCTCGCGGAGAGGCCGGCGCGGTCCAGCAAGGCGGCGGGAGATATTTCACGCTGGTGTGTGGCAGTAACGTCTACCACAACGTGGCAGACCGCTGGCCGGAGGCGGTCGATGTGGCGATCTTGGCTCGCTATGCTAGAGCGTTCGCAAACGGAGCACTTGAACTGGCACAACAGAGTTGATGGCGGACGCGGCGCGAACCCGATGATTTAGGTACTCGCGATTCACGGCTGAAACTCGTGCGCGTGTCGGATTCTTTTAGCGCGGCCGACTTCGGAATGACCACATATGCAGAGCGCTTATCCGAAGTGACGCCTAACCCTTCGTTCGGCAGCTAAATCGCTCGGCTATGTTGATATGAATAACATCTTATGGTCGGCGCGTCCCGCGGTGGGATAATGACTTATCCCGTGCTCAAGAATAACGTCCCTGTGAAAGCAACCGCGGTAATCAGCGGCATAACTTTTTTTTGTGCAAGGAACGCCCGACACTGGTGAATACTCACAAAGGGCCGATTCCTGATTTTGCGAGATGTGGGGAGGATCGGTGCGCGAGCGATCCGCCTTGTAGTGGGCGCACAGACGACTCAAACGTCCCGGAATTGCTGCTACACGGCACAGCGGATTGACGCGTGACTGCAGCCAAGTATTAGCGTTAGCACAAAAGCTGCGCGAGCGGAAAGACTTATGAGTTGATCGTCTATGCGAATTACGATCACGGTGTGCCGCTTAACCGCGCCGACGCCAACTGAAGAATACGACTGAAGAATAGTTGAGCGGTTCAAGAAGGTATATGATGTAAATGGTGTTTGTAAGTAAATAGTGTGCGCAGCCCAACGAACTGTTGCAGCGAGCGCGGGAGCGAAGTTCTCACAAGTCGTTTCGATACCGCTCCCGGTCAATATGGGCCTTCAGCGGTAACCCGAAAGTTGATGTATATGGACCGATCGACGCATGTTCGCGGAACGACTCGCGTAGTGATCGCCCTCGTTTTGGGTCTCGCCCTCGGCGCTGCCGCAGCCGCATGGGGCAATCACACTCTCGTAAAGGTCGCGCTGGCGATCGAGCCGCTCGGCTCGCTGTGGATCAACGCCATTCGCATGACGGTGGTCCCTCTCGTCGTGGCTTTGGTGATAACCAGTGTGACCAATCAGTCCGACCTACGCCGGACCGGAAGGCTTGGTGGGCTGGCCCTAGTCGTTTTCGTCGGGCTGCTGGTCACCGGTGGATTGTTTGCCTCGCTCGTCGCCCCGATTTCGTTCGCTCACCTCACCATCGCTCCCGACGTCGTCGAAAGATTGCGCGCCGGGGCAGCTTCGAGTACTGCGACCGCGCAGCAGATGCCATCCGTCGTACAGCGCATCCTGGATGTGGTGCCCGTGAATCCGATCAAGGCCGCGGCTGAAGACGCGTTACTCCCGCTGGTCGTGTTCATCTTCATTTTCTCGGTGGCTCTGACGCGCCTGGAGATTGAAAGCCGCGAGGCTGTTCTCCGGCTGTTCCAAGCATTGGGCGATGCGATGCTGATCATCGTGCGGTGGGTGCTCGTCATCGCACCTGTGGGGATCTTCGCGCTCGCGGTTGGTCTTGGTGTGCGAATGGGTGTCGGGGCCGCAGGTGCGTTGGTTCACTATGTGATCACAGTTTCGGCAACGCTGCTGATCTTCACCCTCCTTCTGTACGCGATCGCGTGGTGGTTCGGCGGCACAACGGTGCGACAGTTCGCTGTGGCGGCGCTGCCGGCGCAGGCCGTCGCCTTCAGTTCGCGCTCTTCGCTCGCCGCACTTCCCGCTCTCCTAACCGGCACACGCGACCGGCTTGGCCTGTCCCCGCCGATCACAGGGTTCGTGCTGCCATTTGGGGTGTCCGTGTTCAGAGTGGGTGTACCAATCGCATGGGTTCCTGGCGCCGTGTTCTTAAGTCGTTTGTACGGTGTGAATCTAAGCACGTCGGCGACGCTCGGGCTGGTGGCCACGGCGGTGTTCATCAGCTTTAGCGTACCCGGGATTCCGGGCGCCAGTCTTTTCCTGATCGCGCCCGTGCTTGTCAGCCTCGGCCTCCCAGCCGAAGGCGCTGGGATTCTCCTGGCCGTTGATGCGATCCCCGACATGTTCAAGACATCGACGAACGTGACCGCGCATCTTGCGGTGGCAGTCATTCTGGGCCGATTCGTGTTGGGACCGTCGGAGGCCAATGCAGCAGACCAACTCGGCACACGAACCGAGGGCTCGACCGGGGCGGGCGGCAGTATCGTTAGGCGGCCCTGATCGCTGTCAAACACATATGACCGTACTCGATCAGATCGAATCCAAATACGCGTTCAACCTCCCAGCGGAGTACCGCGCAATGGCAGACAAGGCGTGGTTGGACCCGTATAATGAGGATCAATATCTTTGGCTACATGAAACCGAGTGGCTCGCGCCTGTTGATATACTGCGGTATCAACCAATGGAGTTCCATAAGCCGGGCTTTGTTCCGTTCGCTCACAACGGTGGGGGCGATCATTGGTCTTGGTGGGGTAAAGGTAAGTGTGGCGTTTGCATTAGGAGTTAGCGCAATGACTGCAGCCATCGTGGTCTGTGGGAGCCCTGGGTCCGCAGGGTCTAACCTCTGCGCTAGTCTTCGACAGTCCTTCTCACGCTCCCATCCCGCGCTAAGAAGTCGCTAAGAAATAATTAATCTTCCGCTAAAGACTTCGCTGGCGGTACGTGGGTACCATGCGGCACAAGATGCCAGAGGATCTGAAACGTTTGAGGCAGTGTTCGCAGAGTGTACTGGGCGGGTGCGGAATCGTAACGCAAAGACTGGGCGCACGCAGTGAACGTCCACCCAGTCGTCTCTTACTAATGTTGCCCTCTATCTTCGATCGTCTGAAGCAGGAATACATCACACCTTACACTCCCGAACAAAATGGTCTGATAGAGAGGTTCTTCCGCAGCCTAAAAGAAGAGTGCGTCTAGCAGCACAACTTCGAGAGTTTCAGATAAGCGAGCGAGAAGGTAGGCAGTTGGATCAGGTGGTACAACCAAGAGGGACCACATCAAGCTCTTAGATACCAGAGTCCCGCGCAATTCAGAAAAAGATAGCCGTTAGTGGCCTGATTTCAGGAGAGTGTTACATTGACTTGCTCGCCGGCGCCGCATTAATCTTGGCCCGTATCTCTGCCACCCTGTCCTCACTCGTCGTGACCTTAGCACCGGGCGGTAGCAAGCGACAGATCTGAATGGGGGCGGCGTGGCGGGGCAGGCGGCGTGCTGTTGCGCATCTCGGCTACAGGTGCCCGGTCGTGGCGCCAGGATCCGTTGCCGCATATCTTGCTGAGGTTGCGTCACCGCATAGCCGAGCACTGATCTGTCACTGTTGTTAGACTTTCGGCGCAGCGTGGCATGAATACAGCGGGACGATTCTCCGAAGTTCGCTCTTCGCGGCGGGCTACCGAAGCGGCGATAGACCGCCGCAGTCCGAGAGTGGAATGACACTCACCAGCAGCACGAGACTTGGGCCTTATGAGATTCTCGCTCCACTCGGCGCGGGCGGGATGGGTGAGGTCTATCGCGCTCGCGACACACGCCTCGGCCGTGATGTAGCTGTCAAAGTTCTGCCTTCTTCATTCTCCGACAATGAGCAGCGGCTCCATCGCTTCGAGCAAGAAGCCTGCGCCGCTGGCGCGCTCAATCATCCCAACATCCTCATCGTGCATGACATCGGCAGTCACGATGGCTCGGCTTATGTAGTTTCAGAATTGCTGGAAGGCGACACACTGCGTGAGCGAATGGCTGGCGCGGCTCTCCCGCAGCGCAAAGCCATTGACTACTCTTTGCACGTCGCACGTGGACTCGCAGCAGCGCACGAGAAAGGGATAGTTCATCGTGATCTGAAACCGGAGAACATCTTCATCACCAAAGACGGCCGAGTGAAGATTCTCGATTTCGGACTGGCGAAACTAACAGAGCCCGCCGACGGATACGCGCAAACAGACATTCCGACCCGACGTATCGATACCGATCCAGGAATGGTCATGGGTACCGTCGGTTACATGTCGCCCGAGCAGGTGCGCGGTCGCCCGGTGGACCATCGCGCAGACATCTTCTCGTTCGGAGCGATCCTTTACGAAATGCTCACGGGCAAGCGTGCGTTTCATGGTGAATCGCCGGCCGAGACGATGAGCGCGATCTTGAGAGAAGATCCGCCCGATCTTTCGGAGAGCAATAAGAACCTGACGCCAGCACTCGAGCGCGTGGTGCGGCACTGTCTGGAGAAGAATCCGGAGGAACGATTCCATTCGGCGAGCGACCTTGCGTTTGCTATTGAGGCGCTGTCCGGATCTACCCCAACATCGGCGCAGACCTCAGCGATGCCAGCCGTCCGGCCGCGATGGATCAGGAAACGTGAGCTGATCGCTTGGATCGTAGCAGCGGTCGCGGTGCTCGTGGCGCTCGTTCTTTCGATTACATATTTCCAGCGCGCTCCGGTCGAAGTGCGCGCCGTCCGCTCTTTCATTCTGCCCCCGGAGAAGTCGAGCTTCAATTTCGGCAGATTTGGAGCGACCATCATTGTTTCGCCCGATGGCACTCGCCTGGCTTTCGTGGCGCCGACTGCGGAGGGCAGAAATCTTCTCTGGGTTCGTTCTCTAGATGGGCTGTCTGCGCAGGCGCTCGTGGGCACAGAGGCCGCCACATATCCTTTCTGGTCGCCGGACAGCCGGTTTCTGGGGTTTTTCGCGCAAGGCAAGCTCAAAAGAATCGACGCTGCGGGCGGACCGCCGAGCACGTTGTGCGACGCGCCCCAAGGTCGTGGCGGTGCCTGGAGCCGCAACGGCGTGATAGTCTTCTCACCCAATCCTTCGAGTGCGCTCCATCGGGTATCCGCTTTGGGCGGCGCTTCCAGCCCCGTCACTACGCTCGATGATACCCGCGGTGAAGGGTCTCATCGCTTGCCCACATTCCTGCCCGATGGCGACCACTTTCTTTATCTCGGTCGGACCATAGGCACCGACGAAGGCACTCCGGTTTATGTTGCCTCGCTTGAGTCGAAAGAAAGCAAGCTGCTGATGCGCGCCAATTCAAATGTGGAGTACGCCCAGCGATATCTGCTCTACCTCCGCGGGACTACACTGATGGCCCGACCGTTCGACGCCAAGCGCCTTGAGACTGTGGGCGACGCTTTTCCTCTCGCCGAACAGGTTCAACAAGGGCTGCGAGGCCCGAGTGCAGGAGTCTTTTCCGTCTCGGAGAATGGCATCCTGGCTTATCAGATGGGCAAGACGACGGGTAGCTCACAGCTCGCCTGGTTCGATCGCAGCGGCAAGCAGCTCGGTGTGCTTGGCGACCAAGCTCTTTACAGTAATCCGCGCCTCTCACCCGACGGGAAGATGGCTACCGTGAGTGTTATCGATCCTCAGAGCGGGCGTCCAGACATCTGGGTGTACGAAGTGGCTCACGCCCGCAGGACTCGCCTTACGTTCGATCCGGCTGAAGAGCGAACGGTGGCGTGGTCGCCCGACGGGAGCCGCATTGCTTTTTCCTCAAACCGAAAAGGCCACTTTGACATTTATCAAAAAGCTTCGAGTGGAGCGGGTAGCGACGAACTGCTTCTGGAGTCCGACTTCGACAAACAACCGACGAGCTGGTCCAGGGATGGTCGCTTTCTTCTCTATTTTACCAGTGATCCCAAGACTGGGGCTGATATATGGGTCTTACCGCTTTCGGGAGATCGGAAGCCGTTTCCGTTCTTAAACACCGAGTTCAATGAAGGCAACGGTCAATTCTCCCCTGACGGGCGATGGATCGCGTACTTCTCGACTGAGTCTGATAGGACTGAGCTCTATGTAGCTCCATTCCCAGGTCCTGGCGGCAAGCGGCAGATCTCCACTTCCGGCGCCGTCGTCCCTCCGCGGTGGCGCGGGGACGGCAAAGAGATTTTCTACCTGGCCCCCGACAACAAGTTGATGGCGGCGGAGGTGAACGGCCAAGGGGCGATGTTGGAGGTCGGCGCGCAGCGGGCGCTTTTCGAGATACGTAGCGGTGGGCGCGGGGCTGTTTACGACGTGACGGCCGACGGGCAGCGCTTCCTCGTTAATACTTCGGTGGAACAAAGAGAGTCAGCACCCATCACCCTGGTCATCAACTGGACTGCGGACTTGAAGCGATGAGCTTAGATAGGCCAAATTCGGTTCACAAAAGTCGCACTAAACAAAAACTGAATTGTCCTAAATCTGGCTTGACATCAAGGGAGCACTACATAAGAACAATCATCATTCGGATTTAGTGGACCTTTCATCGAACGGGTTGATCGAGACGATGGGTCGTGCGAATTGAGGCGGGTAGCACTTTGACGCTAAATGCTGTGCTCGAGGAGAGAGAAGTACAGGGACCGGCGAGGCGAAAAGACGAGTCCCGACCACCGACCATAGTAAACCTTCCGCCCGCCAATCCCAACAAGCGAAAGCCAAATGATTAATGGTAGAGCTCGACGCGTGATCACGCAGCCCGCCTTATGCTCTGCATTAGCTCAGCCGCTTGAGAAGCCGTTCGATCGTACTCTTGTAGAACCTACCACCGCGGCGCGTGCTGTGCCCGTTTGAGTTCAACTTCTTCGCAATCGCTCCGTAACTCAATCCTCGCTCACGGTACAGCGCCGCGAGTTCGGTGGCCCTTCGGTTTGCTGGGTCTTCAACAGCGCGCCGGCGCCGCGCCTCCGCGGCCCTTTGGGTCGCTTCTCTGGTCAAGTTCTGCGGCGAGCCTAGAACAAATCCGCGTGCTTTCTTCGCAGCAAGAGCGGCCTTCGTTCGTTCGGAGATCAGCTCGCGCTCGTGTTGAGCCAAGGCCGCGAGAAGACCGATAGTCAAGGTGTTGGCTTCCGGCATATCGCAAGCGATGAACTTAGCGCCGCTGTCTCGCAACGCGAAGATGAAAGCAACGCTGCGTGCCAAGCGAACCCTGCCTCGAAGCACGCTAATCTAAAGCACGTACATCAAACCGGACGCATCTCACTGCCGACATTGACGACGCCTGAGCTGATGGGAGGCCTTAATCTTGGGCCGCGAACCGTCAATATGCCTCATCTCGACTCGCTACAAAACGCTCATTTTGTAACGAGTGGCCGGAACACCCCGCAATAGAATCCGTGCCTT
>DATMCM010000135.1:0-13080 GCA_035558335.1 Blastocatellia bacterium
AACAAAGACTTCGCTAGCGAACCTGTACGGGCGGTCCTCCGTGGCCGCCCCTCTTGGAGCGCATAATGCTCTTCTCGAGAAGGGGCGGCCACGGAGGACCGCCCGTACAGGGCTAGCAATTTCATCGTTACACTCCACTAGTTTTTGCCTGAGCCGCGACCTCAAACGATTGCGCAAGGCGTATCTTCTATGAGCGGTCCTGCTGAAGCCCAGTTCTTTCTTGGGGTTGTGGCTGTCACAGGCTGTTTGGTGCTCACGCTCTATATCGAGTCGCGTGTTTGTTGTGACGCCGTGGCGAAACCACGTCATTGGTAATTACTCCTTCGAAGTCAGCAAGTGCATCCACTCGCATCTTTTCGCGCGCTCTCCGAGAGGTCCTCGGCGAGCTTTACGAACTTGCCAAGTTTGAGCTTGCGAAGAGTCTTGTTTCCGTCATGCGCCTGACATTGAATTACTGACACTTCGTCCTCCTCATCAATGCCGGCGTCCTCAACAGCTTTCTTGATTTCCGACCAAGTCATAGTGTTTCACCTCCTGTGAAACGGATCGGCTCTAACGATTCTACGAACGAAGCCTAGAGCCCCTGGTGTCGCGGTGCTCGCCCAACCCGGGCTTCGACGGATCGGCCGGCTCGTCGAGTTCCGGACTCCATAAAAGCCAGGCGTCATCCTTGCCCGAGGATTTCGGCAGATGATCTGGCCGCCGGTCCTGAGGGCGTCGATTGACTTGCTTTGTAGGAGCGTTATACCGCTTACCGCGCGGGCCAATCTTACCGATCAAGTGATACAGCGCTATCAAGCAGAAAGTCAGGACAAAAACCCCGGCGATGCCGATAACCTGATTCTCTAACATCACGCCCTCCCAGCGCCCCATCAGAACGAGCGCAGGCACCCTTCGAATCGGCATGGTGAGGCTAGCACTGCTCGCATAAGGATGGTGTTAAAGGTTCATAAAAGGTTTGTAAGGGTCAAAGATGACTCGGCAAGAGGCTGAAGACATCGTGTGCCACGCAGACTCGAAGGGGGAGAATCCCCGTCAAACCACGAAGCCCGACTCACCGGCTAAGATCGGTTGCGGCGTGGATGGCTCGTCCGCGCGGCAGAGGCAGCGCGACCGAAAGCAGAAGCTTGAAGGCAGGGCCGTCGGCTACGAACTTGAACAGCGATAGTAGCGGATAAAGAGCGGTTCAATCCTTGGTCGCGTTATTGAATCATCCCGCGAAATGCATCTCGCTGCGCTTTCTGCTTTCTTCTTCCAGCGCTTTGCGAATCGCGGGTTGAGTGGCCATCGCGACTTCGAGATCATCACGATGCAGTTTGTAGAACGTGCAATCGGTGACGGCTGTCGCCGTCGCGTTACGAGGTTCGCCGCTGAGAAGTGCGGCCTCGCCGAAGAAGTCTCCGGCCATCAGCGTCGCAAGGTCACGCGAGACATCGTGGTCTTCTCGAGAAACGCGGACCACACCATGATTGATGAAAAACATGTAGTCGCCTGGTTCACCCTGCTGAATGATCACCTCGCCTTCCGAGATTCTGTGAAGGCTCATACGCACGGCGATATTGGCCATATCATCCAGCGGGATGTCTTGAAAGAAAGGCATCGATCTGAGCAACTCGATTGGCTCGAGATCGAGCTTGGCGATGTCGTGTTGCTCCAACGCGCGAAGCTCGTCAGCGATCTCCTCTCCCATGCTTTCCGCCACCGCCGAGGGAAGCGCGCCGTGCTCCGCCTGTCGAGCGATCGATTCAAGCTCCTCGGCCAGAAGCAGCCGTCGCGCTAACCGGCTTTGCAAATCATTGATAAATTCCGGGTACTGATTTGCTAACTGATCCAGTTCGTGCTGCGCCGTCTCGTAGTTTCTCTGATACTGGCGGCGAAGCTTGTCCACGATGTACCAGGGCGTCGACTCCACCCGAGCCAGGGTATCCAGGATGTCGAGCACGCGCCTGCTGCCGTGAAAACGCGCTCCCGCAATCTCGTAGTCCGCGGTGATGCGATTGAAGCGCAAGCGCTCCCCCAAAGGCGCAAGAAAAGCGACTCGGTCAATCAAGCGCGGAGCTGCGGCTTCGATTCTATGCAATGAGGAATAGTGAGAGCCGAGCTCGAAGTACTCACCCCTGCGCGCCGCATCGATTTGTCGCTGGAGAGTGCCCAGAAGCTGCCTGAATGAGCGCTCGCTCAGTTGGCCTTTGTTGAGCAGATCTACGTAAAGCGATTTCTCCTCGGCAAGCGCTCGCAAGTACAGGAGCGACCGGAGCTGATCGTCGTCATCCATCTCCGTTCTGTGCAACTCCTCGATTTCCTTTTTTACACGGGCGATCTGCTTTTCATACTGCGCCAGCACACGCATGGCGACGGAGCCAGGGAACAGCCCTCCTGAAAGCAGTTCAGGCAATCGGTCCACGGCTCGACGCTTGGCAGCGAAGTCGCTTTCCAGTCGCGAAAGGCGATCCGCGAGCAGCGGACGATCAAGACCAAGCCGGCGCACAAGAGGCTCGATGGTCAGGCCCTCTACTAGCAGTGTGAACAGGACGGCTCCCACTACAAGCGCGACAAAAGTCTCGCGATACTCGAAAGCGGGCAAGCTCAGGACAACCGCGAGTGAAATGGCGCCGCGCAGCCCTCCCCAAAAAATCACAGCCTGATAGGCTCGATTGATCGGCTCGGCTCGGGGTAATCGCTCGATGAGGGGCATCAGTCCATAGATGACGACAGCGCGTGAAACCAACAGCGCGGCGATCACCCATGATAACAATCCCACGTGCGCCCACAACGCCGATAAATCAACTCGCAGCCCTACCATCAAAAAGATCAAGGCGTTCGCAATGAAAGCAATGTACTCCCAAAAGTGCTCAAGATAGTCTCGCACCGCATGCGAGATCTTCATGCGGGCCCAACCGCCGATTGTGATTCCGGCGGCGATGGTCGCCATTACGCCGCTGACATGCAGCACTTCTTCGGCAAACAAATACGACGCGTACGCGAGAACCGTCGTCAGTGTGATTTCTATGAAGTTATCTTCGACCCTTTCCAGTGCGAACCCGGTCAGAAGGCTCAGCGCCCAACCTACCGCGAGGCCACCGATGAACATGACGACAAAGCTGATCACTCCTTTTGCGATCAACTGACCCGACACACTTCCGGCTAATACAACTCCGAGTAGAATGCGGGCGAGAACGATGGAAGTGGCATCGTTGAACAGACTCTCTCCTTCGACAAGAACTTTGAGTCGTTGAGGCGCACCGAGCCGCTTGAAGACTCCGATCACGGCCACCGGGTCCGTAGCGCTTAGGATGGCTCCCAACAGCAACGCTGCTGCAAACGGGATCGGCGTTATGATCGCCACGATCGATCCGATCACGACAGTCGACACCACCAGTCCCGGTATCGCGAGCACAAGCACTGATCCGAGATTCTCGCGCAACTGGCGCGCGTCGAGGTTGAACGCCGCTTCAAAAATGAGCGTCGGAAGGAAGACGTAGAAGATCAGCGAAGACGAAATCTCAAGGTTATGAAACGCGGCAAGGAGGTTCGGATAAGCGGAAGACACGGCCGACAAGCCGATTCCGACAATCACCAGAACAACAGTGAACGGAAGCTTCAAGCGTCTGGTCACACCGAGGGTAATCGCGGCAATCAGCAGCAATCCGACTACCCCCTCAACGATTTCAACTACTCCAACGCCGGTTTCCATAAAGTTGTCCGTGTGAGCTGCCGGTAAGCCGATTCAACGCGCCGCGCTAAAGCATTCGGATCCACTGCAGACTAAGTCGGCGCCACTAAGCTAGCCGAGATGAGCACAAGAGTTTAGCCGAGCCGGTGCACGGAAGTCATCAAAAACCGCAAAGCACGAAGGGTATGAAATGGAAGTCTGTTACCGACTTGTCGTCACTGAATGGTCGTCGCTAGGTCGTCGGACGCGAGAGCTCCGCGGACGGGCTCACGCTCGCCGCTTGAGGGCCGGGCAGCGCGTCGAGCGCGGTGTGCGCCCGGTGCCAGGCTGCCTCAAGGTCGCCGCGATCAAGCGCGACCAGCGCGCTAGCGGTTTCGAGGATCGCGTCCGCTTGATCCGACAGCGCCTGACGACAGGCGTCCGGAAGCCGCGGCGCCAGCCGGTGGATCGCGTCGAGTTGGCGGATCAGCACAGCGGGAGTCGTCGCGGCAGCCTGACGGATCTGATCGAACGCGAGCTTGACGAGGCGCTCGAGCCGCATCGGCGGCATCCATACCCGGAGCCGGCTGGCGGTGTCGTACCAGTTCCCCTCCAGCGGGGGCCGCTCGGCGAGCGTGAGCAGCGCGTCGGCGAGCCAGTCGACGCACGCGACGCCGGTAAAAGTGTCGTTGACTGCAGGCGACAGCGCGCGGATCGCGATCTCGACGACCTGCGCGATGCCGAACTCGCTATCTTGAGTGAGCGTGCGGTGACGGCCGATGCGAATTCCACGATCGATCGCGGCCTCGATCGCGCCGGCGTTCTCCGCCGGGACGATTGCTGCGAGAGGCTCGCCGCGGAACACGAACTGGCCGGGGCGGAACCTCAGCACGATCACTGCGTCGGCCGCGCGCGCGGCCGCGACCAGCGCGCTGTGATCGACGTGCTGCAGGTATCCGCTCTTCGCGCACGACACGATCGCGCCGGTCTCGGCCTGGCGCAGAATCGCGGCGTCGTCGGGCAGCGCGCCGGCCCCCTCGCCAGGGCCGGGCACGTGCGCGCCGCCGGCCGCGACGTACAAGTCATCGACGATAGCCCCGATCATGTCGGGGTTCTGGATCGATCTCGCGACCCGATGGCTGTAGTAGACTAGGAACCCGAAGCTGAGCACGACGAGCCCCCAGCTCGTGATCAGCGAGATCTGCGGGATGAACGTCGACTCCGAATTCTGATGCGTGACGAGGAAGACGAGGAGAATGTACACGAACGTGCCCATGAACAGCCCGATCGTGAACTGGGTGACCCAGTCCTGCAGGAACCGGTAGAGCAGGCGCGGGCCGAACAGCGTTGCGACCATCGACAGCACGAGCAGCGCGACCGAGAAAATCAGCGCGAGCACGGTCGCGACCGCGCCCATCATCGCCGACAGGATCGCGCGCGCGTCGTCGATGCTGCCCATCGTCAACCACGAGGGGATGCGAATGACGCCGTACTTATCGAGGATGTCCGGAATCAGGGTGATCCCGAACAACGCGATGGCGGCGAGCGAGAGCTGCAGCGGGATCCGCCACAGGTTAACGTCGCGCTGAGAACGAAGCTTGGTAGGGCGCGGGGGGAGCATCCGATGTGAATCAAGACTCATCGATACTGTGAGAGTATACAAACACCGCTCCAAAGACGTCGAGGATCACTGTTGGGGCCTACCTAACTGCTGCCACTCTCTAGGTTTTGCCTTATGTTCCGCGACACGAAGCGCTGTGCCGCGGAACACGGTATTAGTTGCAGTATCCAAGGTCGATCTCCTCCTTTTCTTTCGCTGGAATCCTTGCCTAGACCTCAACGCGGTACTTGAACATGCCTCTTCCGACAAACGTCATCGGCACGTCGGGCAGGTCATGTGTCGCAAAGAAGTCGGCTCCTCTTTTTGTGATGATGCTTGACGCGCCTCTTGACGACACGCGCACTGTTACGACCGGGAGTTTCGCCGCTTCGACGACTTCCACGCCCAGCAATTCTGCCAACGACTTCAGTTCGTTGAGGAGTTCCTCTTGTTTCGTAGGGTTGAGAGATGACATTCTAAACCTCCTTCCAATCCAGCGCGCTTTTGCACGCCGGACAAGCGAAACCGAAACGGACACCAAACCGGGGTGGGGGATGAAGGTTGCCGGGACAGTCGGTTGCAGACACCGCTAAGTCCTCCTAAATCGTCCCACCATCCCCTGCCGAAAATCGAGCAAGTCTGGCTCTCTTCTCTACACACTGACTGTACAAGAAAACGTATAAGGAAGTGATAAGGAGCGCATTAAGAATTCGTAAAATCGGGCGGAGTGGGTTTCACTTGTTGAACCTGTTGTGCGCGCCCGCGTGCGCGATCAATCGCGCAGGATCGTTAAGAGCGGGGACGATTCGGACGTTCTCGCGAGATACGAATAAAGGCTCAATTCAAAGCAGCGTGCCGCGCAGGATCAGCGCCGCGACGCTGAAGTAGATCAAGAGTCCGGTGACGTCAACCAGGGTGGCCACAAAAGGCGCCGACGACGCGGCCGGATCGAATCCCAGTCTTCGCAGCAGCAACGGCAGCATCGAGCCCGTCAGCGTTCCCCACAGAACAACACCCAGCAGAGCGATGCCAACCGTCGCGGCTACCAGCGCCCAGTGGGGACCGTAGAGGTCCGTGAATGTCGCCCAAAGCGCGATCCTTACGAAGCCTATTGATCCCAGTATGGAACCGAGTGCTAGACCGGACAGGACTTCGCGTCGTATCACTCGCCACCAATCGCGCACGCCTACTTCGCCCAGAGCCATTGCGCGAATCACAAGCGTCGCCGCTTGCGAGCCTGAATTCCCGCCGCTGGATATGATCAAAGGCACAAACAACGCCAATACTACCGCGCGCTTGATTTCTTCTTCGAAGTAGCCCATCGCAGTCGCGGTCAGCATCTCCCCCAGGAAGAGAATCACAAGCCACCCGGCACGCTTGCGGACCATTCGTCCAAGCGCGACACGCATGTAAGGCTCATCAAGCGCTTCCATGCCGCCGATCTTTTGAATGTCCTCAGTTGCTTCTATCTCAGCGACATCGAGTACGTCATCAATTGTGACGATGCCGACCAAAATGCCTGTAGTATCAGTCACCGGAAGCGCCGTGCGGTCCTCACGGCGAAAGACGGCAATCGCCGCTTCCTGATCGTCCGTAGCCTTGAGCGCAACGAACCGATGATCCATTAACTCCTGGACAGATTCGTACAGCCTGGCAAGCAGGAACACTCTGATTAGAAGATCATCTATCAGGACGCCGTGCTCATCGATAACGTAGATCGTGCTTAGGGTTTCGCTATCAGCCCCATGCTCGCGTATGTAATCGAGCACATAGCGCACGGTCCACTCCGGTCGGACAGCAACGTAATTTGGCGTCATCAACCGGCCGACGGATTTCTCGGGATAGCTCAAAAGTGTAATTGCAACCCGGCGTTCGTGCGGCGGCAGCGTTTGTAGCAGCTCCTTAGTAACCTCGGCCGGGAGCTCTTCAAGCAGCATTGTGCGGTCATCGGGTGACATTTCATTCAAAATCGCGGCGGTCTCGCTCTGAGCCATAGCTGAGACGAGGTGGCGCTGCTTTTCGAAGGGGAGGTATTCAAATGTTCCAGCAGCAAGCCTGCGAGGCAGAATGTGGAAAAATACGACTTGCTCGTTAGGCGGCGATTCGCCGATCAACTCGGCGAGGTCACGCGGGGTTAGCCGCGATAAAGTATCGCGCAAAGCGGCAAAGTCCCGCGAGCGGAAGATATCGTCTAGATTTGGCGGGCCTTCCATTGTTTGAGGTGAATCGTCCTGGTGAACTACATATCGATCTAACAGACTCGCAAGGTGAGAAGGCCCAAAGAATACAAACTCAGACTCCAGGGTTAACGCGGTAGCCAATCCGGGACTCTGTGATTATCTAGCGAGGCGAAGTGGGATCGGACTCGACCTTCCTTCTGAGCTACCAACGAACACGCGGAGGTATTTGGTTTCTTCGCCGTAGGCTGCGCCCAAATCGCGTTGAGCAGTTTTCGATGCGTCAGCACTTTTCCCGCGTGCCTCATAAAGGTGGGCGAGCAAATCAAATTCCTTTGGCGTGAGATAGATTTCGTTCCCCAATACAATCACTTTTCGAGTTTGAACATCGAGCCGCAAATCACTTGTTTCCAAAACGGTCAAGTCGCGCTCTTCCGTTTGTGGGACGGGAGCGCGGCGGAGTGTTGCGCGCACCCTCTGAATGGTTTCATTATGACGCATAAGGATAGGCCACATGGTGTGCCATCTTCTGATCCCTTCTCGCTATGGACGGCCTAATTTTTGTCTCAGCCGCGACCGCAAGTGATTGCGCAAGGTGTATCTCCTACTTGCGGTCCTGCTGAAGTTTGGTTCCTTCTTAGGGTTCTGGCCGCTCAATCCACAGCCTGCTTCGCGCTCGCGTTCCATATCGAATCGAGTGTTGGTTGTGCGAAACCGCGTCATGGTGATTCCTCCGTCGAAGTCAGCAGGTGCAACCACTCGCGTCTGCTCGCGCGTCCTCTGAAAGGTCTTCGGAAAGCTTCACGTACTTTCCGAGTTTCATCTTGTGAAGAGTCTTGTTGCCATTATGCGCCTGACATTGAATTACTGAGACTTCGTCATCCTCATCAATGCCGGCGTCGTCAACGGCTTTCTTTATTTCCGACCAAGTCATGGTATTTCACCTCCTGTGAAACGGATCATTGCCTTATTGATTGTCATAGCCTCAGCGCTGAGTCGCTTTTGTTTTGCGGTGCTTCCCGAAGCTATGCTTCGAAGGATCAGCTTGCTCATCGAGTTCAGGGCTCCATATCTGATTCTCTAGCATCATGCCCTCCAAGCATTGCTTCCGAACGGGCGCAGTGGGCCGTTCCGAACTCGGCATGATCAGGCTAGCACCGGGCGCATAAGGATGGCGTTAAAGGTTGATAAAGAGTTCGTAAGTGTTAATGGGGGTTTGCGGGGGCTTACGATTTTTTGCGGTTTTCTTCAACGGCGGGGTAGAAACCGGTGCGCTTCACTCGCCGGGGTTGAATCGATAGCCGATCCATGGCTCGGTCAGGATGTAATGAGGAGAAGCCGAATCGACTTCGATCTTTTTGCGCAACTGTCCGATGAACACGCGCAGATACTCGGTCTGCTCGACGTAGTTCCCTCCCCATACCGCCGCCAGCAGCGTTCGATGGGTGAGAACTTTTCCAGGGTGACGAATCAAGTAAGCCAGCAAGTCGTACTCTTTCGGAGTCAGATGCACTTGCCGGTCCCCAACCATAACGCTACGGGCTTCGAGGTCAATGCGAAAGTCCCCGGCTTCCAACATCGTCGAAGCGTCGACGCCAGTTTCTTCTCCAGAAGTGCGCCGCATCGTCGCGCGAATCCGTGCGAGCAGCTCGTCCATGCCAAATGGTTTTGTGACGTAGTCGTCAGCGCCTGCGTCGAGCGCTTCGACCTTCGTCTTTTCCTCGCCTTTGACGGAAAGCACGATTATTGGAACCGTCGAGAGCGTTCTTAGTCGCCGGCACAGCTCCAGACCATTCAGGTTGGGCATCGACAGGTCGGTGATAACCAGGTCAGGGTGCCAATCGCCGAACGTCTCAAGCGCGGACTCGCCGTCGGCCGCGATGCGCACCTCGTAGTCGTGACTGCTCAAGCTTCGCCGCAGCACGCGGGTGATCTGCGGCTCGTCATCGACGATCAAGATTCGTTGTCTATCGCTCATGATTTCAATCAGCCGCGCCATCGGGCCGACCTTGCGTGACGGCGGCCTCTTCGACTCTCTCGTCGTCGTTCGTCGCCACGCCTTCGTCTTCGTCGCCGAGAGGAAGGTCGACTGCCACTCGTGTACCGTGTCCCTCGCTAGAGTCTTCTATCCAAATGCGCCCGCCGTGAGCTTCGACAATTCCTCGCGCGATCGCAAGCCCCATCCCGGTTCCTGACGGGTGCGCTACCGCATTGCTGTCTCGCATGGCACGAAAGAACTTATCAAACACCCGTTCTCGAAGCTCGACTGGAATCCCCGGTCCTTCATCATCAACAGTCAGTCGCATCATGTCATCCGCCTGCTTGGCGCTCACCGTGATTTGAGTCCCGTCCGCGGAGTACTTGGCGGCGTTGTCCACAAGCGTGTAGATGACTTCGGCCACAGTCTTGGCATCAACCCGCACCAGAGGCAGATCTTTCTCGATCGATATCTGAACCGCGTGCGTGCTGAGGAGCGGCTCAGCTCGCCCGAGAGCGCCCATGACGATCTCGTCAACCGTCCCCCATCTACGCCGAAGGTCGAGCTGGCCGGCCTCTATGCGGGCTAGTTCCACCAGGCCCTCAACAAAGCGGTTCAGGCGGTCAGCTTCTTCGTCGATCACTTCGAGCATTTCGCGGCGACCTTCGGCATCCAGCTTAGCCGAGTCGTCGCCCCGCGCGCGTAACTCATCTAATAGCGTGGTGACCGATGCTTTGATCGAAGTGAGCGGAGTGCGAATGTCGTGAGACACTGCGTCGAGCAGCGCAGACTTGAGCCGCTCGCTTCGTCTCAAGGCTTCAGCCTGGCTCGCGCGTTCGAAGGCGTCGCGAAGCTCGGTGTACAGTCGCTCGATCTCGCGCCGGCCGGCTTCGGCCTCTTCGGCGCGCCGCCTCGCTCGCGCCGAAAGCTCCCCTGTCGTTACGGCGGTGATCAAGAATACCGCCAATGCAATCCAGTTCTGCGGATCAGCAATCGTCAACGCGCCTACTGGCGGAAGAAAAAAGAAGTTAAAACAAAACACTCCGACTATGGCGGCGGCCACCGCGGGTCGAGAACCAAACTTCGTCGCAACGAAGAGAATCATCAACAGAAACGCGAGAGCCACCGTGGTGGTGTTGACATGATCACGAAAGAGTTTGAGCACTCCCGAGGCTGCGCCGACTGACAGCACGGCTACGAGATACCCTCCCGCCGCGCGAAGCGATCGCGATTCCATAAATCAAACTTTCACCCAAAACAAGATAGAACGCAAAGCACAGCTCAACGACGCAGTTGATAGCTCGAGTAGCACTCGCCAAGACAGTTTCGATGCATCGCAACGGGGACATCTCTCGTCCATCTCTTTAGAAATATGTTTGTATAGCGCAGATCGCAGATGTTAGCGTAAGACCGTGTTATTGACCGATCAAATCCCCTAATCTAGAGATCCGAATTTCGGTAAGTCAGCAGTGAAATCAACATGAAAACAAGCGATGTCATTCGAGCCTGGGGAAGAATTTTACGTGGTCGCTTCCCATCGATGTCAATTGAGATCACCCGAGAGTGTCCGCTTCGCTGTCCAGGGTGCTACGCCTATCAGCCCGAACACCTCCACCAACTCGGACCGCTCAGAACATTGTCTGACTATAAGGGCGACAGGTTGATTGATGGCGTTTTGGCGCTCGCTCGTCACTACCGTCCGTTGCATATCTCGATCGTAGGCGGCGAGCCGCTGGTGCGTTTTCGGGAGTTGGATATTCTGTTGCCGCGGCTGAGCCAGATGCGAATAGCCGTCCAGCTTGTGACCAGCGCCGTCCGCGATATCCCGAAGTCCTGGAGTCACATCGACAATCTGCACGTCGTCGTTTCAATCGATGGACTCCAACCCGAACACGACATAAGACGAACGCCGGCAACTTATGAGCGCATACTGCGGAGCATCGTCGGCCAGCAGATCACCGTCCACTGCACAGTTACCGGTCAGATGGCCGGACGGCCAGGGTACTTTGAAGAGTTTGTCCGCTTTTGGTCGAGCAGACCGGAGGTAAAGCAGATTTGGTTCAGTTTGTTTACTCCTCAGGTCGGCGATGGCGGAGATGAGATTCTTACCCCGCAGGCGCGTGATGCTGTGCTAAAAGAGCTGGCCGGGTTGCGTCACCGGTTTCCAAAGCTGTATCTGCCTGATCCGGTGATTGAAGGCTATCGCAATCCTCCGAGATCGCCGGACCAGTGCATGTTTTCACGGACCACGTTGAACATAACCGCAGACTTGAAAGGGCGGATTACGCCGTGTCAGTTTGGCGGTAACCCTGACTGTTCGCAGTGCGGTTGCATGGCGTCGGCAGGATTAAACGCGGTGGCAGATCATCGTCTGCTCGGGATTCTACCGTTACGATCAATCTTCAATATGTCCGATCAAATCGGCAGAATGACAGCAAGCTTCTCGACGAATGCGAATCCGTAAAACGTTGATCTAGCCTTCTTGAGTTAACAACCAGTGTTCGGCTTGGCAGAGGAACAGACGTGGACTGAAGGGACCATCGACTACTTGTTTCTCCAAAGCGCTCCAAGATAGTCGCGATTCATCTTACCGATAAAATCCAGGCTGATTTCTTTTGGACACACCGCTTCGCACGAACCCATAACCGTGCAGTTGCCGAAGCCTTCGTCATCCATGGCCTTGACCATGTTCAGCACTCGGCGGTCCTTCTCGAGCTTGCCCTGGGGAAGCAAGTTCAAATGCGAAACCTTCGCCGCAACAAACAACATGGCTGAAGCGTTCTTGCAAGCCGCCACACAGGCCCCGCAGCCGATGCAAGCCGCGGCGTCCATCGCCAGGTCCGCGTCCGGCTTGGGGATCGGGATCGTGTTGCCGTCAGGCGCGCCTCCGGTAGCGGCCGAAGTGTACCCTCCGGCTTGAATGATTCGATCAAAGGCGTTGCGATCGACTACAAGGTCCTTGATCACCGGAAAAGGCCGCGCGCGCCACGGCTCGATCGTGATCTCGTCTCCGTCCTTGAAGGTCCGCATATGAAGTTGGCAAGCCGTTGTCGCGCGAATCGGGCCGTGCGCCGTCCCGTTTATCACCAGCCCGCACGAACCGCAGATCCCTTCCCGGCAGTCATGATCGAAGGCGATCGGGTCTTCGCCGCGTTTGATCAGACCTTCGTTCACCACATCGAGCATCTCGAGAAAGGACATGTCGGGCGAGACATCATCGGCCTTGTACTCGACAAACTTACCCGCTGTCGTCGAGTTCTTCTGCCGCCATATGCGGAGCGTCAGGTTCATCTCTACTTGTAACTCCTTTGCGTCATATGCACCTCTTCATAGACAAGAGGTTCCTTGTGCAACAGAGGCCGGTTCTCGACGCCTTGATACTCCCAGGCGGCGACGTAAGAGAAGTTATTGTCGTCGCGCAACGCTTCGCCGTCTTCGGTTTGAAACTCTTCGCGGAAGTGCCCGCCGCAGGACTCGCGTCGATGTAGCGCGTCGTAGCACAACAGCTCGCCGAACTCGAGAAAGTCGGCTACCCGGCCGGCGTATTCGAGCGATTGATTCAGCTCCTTCGAGTCGCCCAGCACGTTGACGTTCTCCCAGAACTCCTGGCGCAAGGGGGGGATCTTCTGGAGAGCCTCGTTCAACCCGGCTTCGTTGCGCGCCATACCGCACT
>DATMCM010000136.1:0-2233 GCA_035558335.1 Blastocatellia bacterium
AACGAAGTCTTCGCCAAGCAGCCGTTGCACCGTCGGAGCGCCGCCGGGCTCAGGAAGCCGATCAGAGGTGCAAATCGGCAGCCAGAAGCGCCGAAACAGCGCTCCCATCGGGGTTCCAGGGCCAATCCGGCAGAGCCGATCATTCTCTTCGCGCGTCAACATGGGCGTTCTCCTCGCTTGTAATTCACATCCTTCGAAACGGTGCTCGCGCAACCGCTCCTTCTCATAGGAAAATTCCAAACTGCCGCATTTGTCAATCTAAATCTCTTCTCAGGAAGACCTTCCTAGGAAGCTATTGGACTTTGCCTCCCACCGGAGACTGGCCGGCAAAGCCCACGATAGCCCCGACCGCCGGGGCCTCCGTTCAGCGCTTTTGGTGTGAGATGACTGTTCGGAAGGCATTCGAATCGTTGACCGAATTGGGTTAGGTGTGGTCTCTATTTAGGCAACTCGGCGATCCTCATTTGGGAAACACGACATGCCACGGAAGAAGACGGTGCTCGCAAGCGGCCACGCGAAGGACATCGCAACAAGCTGGGCGAACGAGCGCCCCGATTTGGATCCGCTCGATTATCTGCTGCATATCTATTGGATCCGCATCGCAAGAATCGTCGAACGTGCCGCGGACCAACGATCCAAGACGATGTTCGGTATCAGCACCTCCGAACTCCGGGTGCTGTTGGCGCTTCGAAGGGCCGGCGGCAATTATTCTCGGCGGCCAACCGAGCTCTTCCGAGCGCTCCTGGTTTCGTCGGGTGCGATCACGAAAAATGTCGATCGGCTGGCAGCGCTTGGGTTTGTCAAGCGCCAACCGGACCCAGCAGACAAGGGCGGCTTTCTCATCCAGCTAACCGCGCGCGGAAAGCAAATCGCCGACAAGTTGATGACGGAACTTGTGGCGTCCTCGATCCTTTCGCGGAAGAGCATTTCACTGACCCGCTCGGAACGAAAGGCGATGGTCAAGTTCTGCGAGCGAATTCTTCTCGATCTGGAGGTCAACGACGACGAGACCACGCCGTAGACGTCGCTCGTGTGGTCGTTCCGAGCCAGACTGGTTCACTTCGAATCAAGGCGGAAAGCGAACGTCGTTGATCTTGCGTGGAAGATGAATTCGCTCTAATAGCGATCAGGAGTGATCGCTCGGCGCCCTGAAACTCCGGTTGGCGATCTCTCTCCCCGGGAGTTTGACCATGCTCGACAAATCCGCGGTCAAGGTACGCGTCATGGCGATACACTATGAGGCCCCCGATGTTCGATCCTATGTGCTGCGGCGGATTGACGGGGTGGCGTTTCCGCCGATCGATCCCGGATCCCATATCGACGTTCAGTTGTCCGGCACGATCGAGCGGAGTTTTTCGCTTTCGAACAGCAACTCGGATCAGGGCGACTATCGGATTACCGTCGCGCGTGAAGAAAACGGGCTTGGCGGCTCAAAGCTCATCCACGATAGCGTGCGCGCGGGTGACGTCCTGACGATTTCGGAACCGCGGAATAATTTTGCATTAGTGCAAGACGCGGCCCGTTCCCTTTTTATTGCGGGCGGCATCGGCATAACGCCGTTCATACCGATGCTTACGGCGCTCAATCGAGGCAGACACATCTGGAAATTGGTTTATTGCGCTAGAGATCCGGAGCGGACCCCACTCTTGGGAGAAGCGAACGGCCTTGCCGAAACCGGGAACGGCGAGGTGATTCTTCATTTCTCGGCCAACGGTGGCGGACGCCTGGATATCGGGAACGTCGTTGCCGATCTGACGGCGGACACCCATGTTTATTGCTGCGGGCCTGTCGGCATGCTCCGCGACTTTCGCGCAGTGGCCGACCAAAACGGAATACCGGGCTCGCGCCTGCATTTCGAATATTTTAAGAGCGATGCGGAACGCGCCAAAGATGGTGGGTTTACCGTCGTCCTCCAACGGTCAGGTAAGCAGGTCTTGGTGCAAGCCGGCCAAACGATACTCGAAGCGCTTCAGGACGTGGGTATTGAGGTTTCGTACTCCTGTATGGAAGGGATCTGCGGATCGTGCGAGACTCGCGTTATCAGTGGTACGCCCGATCACCGGGACATGGTGCTCTCGGAACGTGACCGGCGAACCAAGAGCACTATGATGGTCTGCTGCTCAGGCGCGAAGTCCGATCGCCTTGTGCTGGATTTGTGAGTTTAGGGCCTTTGATCGAGCATGATCTATTACCTCTGAGTAAATCCGAGCCCCAAGCGTGGCACAGAGCCGAG
>DATMCM010000137.1:0-2885 GCA_035558335.1 Blastocatellia bacterium
CCTCGAGCCAGCGGGCCTTGCCAGGCGGGATAGTCCGGATGCTCATCGGTGATCATGAAGGGTGAATCGCCAATCTTGAATTCGCCGTGCCTTACCGCACCGCCCTCGTCGGAAATGCATTCAATCACAGTAGCGCCGAAAGCCTTCTTGTAAAACTCTATGGCGCCGCCGGCGTCTCGGGCAATCAGATCGGGGGTCGCGGTGTGGAAACCCTCGGGAATGTACTTCGCTTTGCTGGTCATAATGCCTCTCCTGAAAAGAACGTAGCGCGAACCGTCCAGTCTGCGCTCGATTCTATTGTCTGATCCGAGTCATCAGCAGACCCGGCAGTCCAGGATACTCCCTCTCGTTATTTGATGGGCGTGCTCAGGTACCAGGTGTTTTCAAAGGGGTCTGCCACTCCCCCAACGCGATCGCCGTAAGGCTGGTCCGCCGGTTCCCCTCTTGAAGCGGCTCCCGCCTCAATCGCGCGCTGATACCAGGCATCCACATCGTTGACATAAAGGTAGAAGGTTGTTGGCATTGGCTGCCACGGGCCGTGAGCCTCGCCCATCTCGACCATCGAGTCTCCGATCCTCACCGTTGCATGATGAATGACCCCATCCGGCGACGCCGCCCGGGATTGCTCCTCGGCGCCAAAGGCTCGCTCCAGAAAATCAATCATTTGTGACGCCCCGCGAGGATGCAGGTAAGGCGTTACGGTGCGGAGTCCCTCGGGAACATGCGCAGCGCCTTTGTGCGTCGCGATGTACCAGTGGTTTCCAGATAGATCCTTCACGCTTGCTTCGCGGTCTCCATAGGGCTGATCCACCGGTTCGTGCAGAGACGTAGCGCCGGCCGCGACGGCTTGTTTGTAGACCGCGTCCGCGTCTTCAACGTAGAGATGTATCGCGGTAGGCGTCGGCGTTCCCCGCCAGGCGCCGCCCCCACCCAACATAATCATTGAGTCGCCGATCCTCACCTCGGAATGGAAGCCGCCCGCGGATCCGGTGCTGCGGAAGAGTTCCTGAGCGCCGAATGCCTGCTTGACGAAGTCGATTAACCCGACTACCTCGTTGACGATCAAGTAAGGCGTGATCGTGTGAAAACCTTCTCGAAACTGTTTAGTTGCGGTTGCGGTCATAGCTATTTTCCTTTCCAGATCGGCCTTCAAGCGGGCTTTGAATTCCGCGCGCGGAAGATCGCGCAACTCGGCCGCGATGCCAAGCTCGGCAGCGATGTGCGAGCTGACGCGCGGAAGTGGCGCTCCGGGGTGGGCGATGATCGCCTCCACCGCTTCGTCGAGTTGTTCTATCAAGCTACCGTTAGCCATTAGTATCACCCGACTCTTCGCTCAGCTGCGCACGCAGGTTTTGCAGGGCGCGGAACTGAAGCTGCTTGACGGCGCCCTCGGTTCGCGCCATCTCGAGCGCAACTTCGCGAACACTCTTCTCCTCGGCGAAGCGCAGCGCGATAACGCGTCGTTGATTCGGGGGAAGCTGATCCACAAGTTTGAAGAGCCTCGCTCGCTGTTCGATTTCTTCGATCTCTCGAGGGCTCACCGAGGTTGGTTCATCGACACTCGAAACATCTGACTCCTTAGCTGCGCGCTTTGCCCGATCGATGATCGCATTTGAAGCGATCCTTATCAGCCAGGCGCCGAACGGCACACCTCGCCATTCGAATCGAGGCAGCCCGGCAAGGGCTTTATGGAAAACATCGGAAGTCAGATCTTCGGCAATATCCCGCGAGCCAACTCGACGCGCAATGTATCCATACACACGGTCAAAGTTGTTCTCATAGATCTCGGCGAAGCGCGCAGGGTTCTTCTGCGCCGCCTCGATCAAGAGCCGCTCAGCCGTGTCAGCTTCGGGTGCCGTCAAACCAGGATCTCCCGCACTTATTGCCTCTACTAAAGAAAACTGCCTGGGCGCCGAAAGGTTACGGCAGAACTCTTGGTTTTGTCACTTCGCATCGGTAGTCGTGCATTGGCGTGTTGAGGTTGCGGATTTCGTCTTGCCACAAAGGCACCAGGTCACCAAGCTGCACAAAGAAAGCCTTCTGGTCCTTCGCGTCTAAGTGTCTTTGTGGCGAACTCTTCTCAATACGCAGTTGCACCACTGCCGATTCCCCAGCAGACTTGGGGCATGCGAATCGGGTGGCGGAAGGTTCCACGCTCCCGCCTCGTTCATACAGAGTTGTGGTCGTGCTATCCTGCTTGTAGGGCATGAGCGACGAAATCCAGGAAACACTACTCATCGAGACTGCAGAGCTCCGCAAGTTTCGCACTCTCAACTCGGCTGGGAAACCTTCGACCTTTACGCCTGTCTTCCGATTGTCAGATTGTAGTCGCTAGAAAGAGAGAAAAGGAGATTTCATATGATCGGCAAACTGCTATTGTTGTTAAGTGTTTGTTGTCTTGTCTTCATGCCCTTGAGAACGCTCAACGCTGAAGATGAGAACAAAGTGATCGAGGGCACCTGGATAGTGGTGGCCGGCGAACTCGGCGGGCAAAAGCTGCCGGGTGAAAGTCTCAAAGATAATGCCGCCGGATCCGCAGCCGGCAAGCTCATTTTGACCGATGGCCACTACACTTACCAAAACGATCAAGGCACATACAAGCTCAACCCAGCCGAAAAACCAAAGACAATGGACATCACCGGCATGGCCGGCCCCAACCAGGGAAAAACATTGTTGGCGATCTACGAAGTGACCGGTGATACGTTGAAGATCTGTTATGACCTTGGAGGCAAAACGCGGCCCAGTGAGTTCACAACCACGGCCGGCACAAAACAATTTCTTGCCGTCTACAAGAGAGCAAAAGACTAGAGATTTAGAACAGTCTCGGGATTTGGACTTCTTCAAAAACGACGGTGTGAGCGCCAGGCCCCTTTTGGACTTCATCG
>DATMCM010000138.1:0-9193 GCA_035558335.1 Blastocatellia bacterium
CCACCAGCCACCGTCCACCGATTTTCGTGTTATAATCGCCGAGCCCTCCCGAGAGAACCAAACCCCGAGGAAGTGAGAATAGCTTGAGCCAGGACGTGACCAACTGCCCGCGTTGCGAGCGGCGAACTCCCGCGGCTCGCGGCCAGTGCATCTACTGCGGCGAGACGTTGCCGTTCAGTCGAATTCAGGCCGCTCCGCCGCAACGCAACATCGACAGCTTTGAGGCTGCGTTCAACACCGTGCTCGAGCCCGCTCATTCTCATCCAAACGAGAGTGTCACTGTCGCCTTTGCTGCCGCGCTCAAGGCCGAACTGTCGGAAGCCCAGGCGTTCATCGATTCGGGCAAGCCGCTTCCACTCGCGCGGAGCCAGACTCGTCAGGAGGCCGATATGATCGCCGCCCTCGTTCGAACCTGCGGACTGAGACCGACAGTGATTCCCGATGACGATTTGGAGATCGCCACCGAGCTTCTCAGAGCGCGCCGCGTCGAAGTCCAGACAGATCGGATTCGAGTGCATCACGCTGGCGGCGACCTGACGATCCCGCTGGCCGACATCAAGCTGCTGGTGCTTGGAATGCTCAGAAACACACGCGTCGATTACACCGAGCGAGTAGCCCGCGGTGAGTCTCCGAATGTGGTCGACACTGCCGAGTTTGTCGCCGATGAAGCGCTGGTCGACGTTTACACCGGCGCTTTGGCTCGAAGCTTCCGAATCAAGTCTGACGCGTTCGACTATTCGGGTCTCGTGTCGCAGATGTCTTTCCGCGCGGAAGTGAATTTCAAAGCGGGGCTGGCAGCGTTACTGTCAGCGGCGCCACACGCAAGACTTGACGACGATTTTGCGCGGCTCAGGAGCCTGCTGGCGCGCGCCTGGCCCGAGCGCACTCGCAGCGAGGCTCGAGGGGTCAAGCGGTCGGGGATCGCGCTGCGTTCTCATGCCAGCCTTATCAGCGACAACCGCGATCAATTCAATCGATATTCCCGCTTGATGTTTCTCTGGTCAAAGTAAATCAAAACACAGAGGCACACACATAAACGGAAAGTCCGTCCCTTTCCTCTTAGTGTGCTTTGCGTCCTGGCGTTTGGAGTGGGTCAGCTGATTCGAACCACGATGACCGAGGTATTGTCCTCGCCGCCGGCGGCGTTCGCCGCTACTACCAGTTCTTTCGCCGCGGTGTTGGGATCCTGATTTACCATCAAAACGTCGCAGATCTGATCGTCGCTGAGCATCCCGTTCAATCCGTCCGAGCACAATACGAGCACATCGCCGCTCGTGAGCTTTCGACGGATGATGTCTATCTCAATCGTCTCGTCGGCGCCGATTGAACGGTAAATGACGTTCCGGTAGGGATGAATCTTCGCCTCGCTTCGCGACAGGTTTCCGGTGTTCACCATTCTCTGAACCAGCGAGTGATCTTCGGTGAGCTGTTCGAAGCGGTCACCCGAAAGCAGGTAGCATCGGCTGTCGCCTACGTGAGCGATGGTGAGCACGTCGCCGACGACCATCGCGACCGTCGCAGTAGCCCCAAGACCGCGCTCGTCGGGGTTCGCCTTTGCGTAGGCCATCACCTCACGGTTCGCGCTGACCACCGCTTGCTTCAGCATCTCTGTAGTAGCCATCTCGTACCCGTCGGCTATTGCAAGTCGCAACCCGCCGGTCTGAGTCGGCGCTGCGATCTTTTCTTCGCGGGTCGACTTTAGCGACGCGGAGATCAGCTTGTCGGTTACCCACTCGGCTACTGCGCGCACAGTCACCCGCGACGCGACTTCGCCGGCAGCCTCACCGCCCATTCCGTCTGAAACGATGTAGACACCGATCTGGGTTTGGACCGACTCGAAGTACTGAGTCAAGTTGAGGGCGAGAATGCTGTCTTCGTTCAGCTCGCGCACAAGCCCCACATCGGTAAAGTGACCGGCTTGAAGCACCACCGGGAGGCTGAGCTGTTCCAACGCCTCGCGAAGCGCCGTCACGCTCTGGAAGCGCTCGTCCGGATCGTCAGAGACCGCGCGAGCGATCAGCCGTTCAAAATTCGGAAACACGGTGGCAAGCGGATAAAACCCGGCGCCTTCGCTGATGCTTTCACCGCTGAGCAGGTATTGAAGCAGCGATCCGATTGAATAGACGTCCGACCGCACATCGTACACCGCGTCCTCGGCAAACAAATCGGGCGCAGTGTACTCGCGGCTCGGGTAGATCGGGTTCTCATCCACTGCCGAGCGCGCCTGGCGGGCGCGGTCGAACCCTATCAATCGCAAGCGTCCTTCTTGATCGAGGACGATTCCGTATGGTTCGAAGCCGTTGTACACCCACCCGTGTCGATGAAACTGCTCGGCGAGTGCGCACAGCTGCAGGCCCAGAGCACGCGCTTCTTTTTCGTCGGTCTGGTCCAGGTGCGCCATCACCTGTCCCTTGATGTGCTCGAAGACGATGTAACGGTTTTCGCCCTCGATGGTGTGCTCGACCGGCTTAAAAAGCCCGAATCGCTCAAAGGCCGCTGCGGCATCTTCAAGGCTGCCCGAAACCCGCGGTCGCGTATCCGAGCCGTCGAGTGAAACACCGACCGGCGAAAGGCCGGCGAGCGGATCGCCGGGCGTCAACCGCTGCTCGATGATCGTGTGAAACGTCTCGGGCGAACCAAGGGTCACAGCTTCATAGGCGTTGTAAGTCGGAGCGGTCCAGAGCAAGGCTCTCACCGTGAACCGCGAGGCGATTGGCTTGCCGGGTTCGCAGGGCTCCGGCGGCGGAAGCGGTTGCACGAGCGCGGAGCCGAGTTTCCAGCCGCACCCCTCGCAAAAGGTCGCGTCCGGGTCGTTATCAACCGCCCCGCAACTCGGGCACGGGCTATCGATTTGTCTCAGTCTTTCATCCATAAGGAAGGGGAAGTTAGGATAGCACATGCTCCTCTGAGTTTGAATCTTCAATTTGCACCGGGCCTTGCGCGTCAGAATGCGACTCAAGCTTTCGTCACAAACATTCCGTAGATCGCTGGTCCGCGGGTTGGCGCGTGTATCTTTGCGCATCAAACCGCAGACTGGACGGTCTTCGGTAGGTCGTTGGCGTTGCGAAGTCCTGGCGGACAACCCGATTGCCTGCAATCTCTTCGCGAAAAAGTGGGTCTAAGCTAGCAAGCGCTGAGATCGTCACACATAATCATCAGGTTTGCGCACTCTCGGGCGCTTCCGGAAACGCTTATTCTTTGACACCGCTTCCGCGTGATCGCTATCATTCCTGCCGTGGCGCGGTGTTAATGAATAATCGAACTCCATCGTTGTAATCAGTGATGAGCACCTTCTCGGCAAAGACCCAATCTTCGCGCGGGTTTGGATGGTGTTAGGTGAACCAGATTATTGAAACCTGCGTAGAGATAGAGGCGTACTACGAGGCGGTGCGGGTCAGCACAAAAATCGGAGGACAGATAATTTCATGGCGCTAAAGATGAGTCGCAAGAAGAAGATTGTCATAATATCAGCAGCAGTCGTCGGTCTAATAACCATTGTCATTCTATCGAAGGCGGTGCAACGAAAAGAGGGCGAGCCGGTCCAGGTCGGCAAGGTCGAACGCAAACCGAGGCTCGAGTCGAAGGTGACCGCGTCAGGTGAGATAAGACCCGTCAAATTCTACAACCTGACCGCGGAAGTGCCCGGACGCGTTGAAGAGATTTACATAAACGAAGGTGACCCTGTTAAGAAAGGTCAGCCGCTGGTTCGCGTAGACCCAACTCAATCTTCGTTTTCAGTTTCGGCGAGCGAAGCCGGCGTGCACGTTGCCCAGGCGGATGTGAGCAATATGCAAGTCGCGATCGACCAGGCTAAGAACCAAATCAACAGTGCAAAGGCCAATCTTGCGGCAGCCGAAGCGGAATACGAGCGCACCAAGGCTGACATGCAGTACAACGAGAATGAGTTCAATCGTTACCAGGATCTGGTCGAGAAGGGGGTAGCCACTAGATCGCAATACGATCAGGCGAAATCTCGTTACGATCAAGCCCGGGCCGTGCTCAACTCGCAACAATCGAGAGTCAACCAACTCAAGGTTCAGATCAAGGACGCCGAGCTTGGCGTCTCCCGGGCGGAAGCGAACCTGACCGAATCTCAGGCGCGGGTCAAGCAAGGACAGGCACAGCTTGCGCAACAAGCCGACCAGCTAAAGAAGACCACCCGCTATTCGCCGATCGATGGCGTCGTATCGAGTCTGCCGGTCAAAGTCGGCGAGTACGCACTCGCGAGCTTCTCCTCAACGCCGCTCCTCACCGTGGCGGACATGTCGCAGATTAACGCCGAGATCAAGGTTGACGAAACTGACATCGCCGACGTGCAAGTCGGCCAGAAGGCGAAGATCAAAGTAGACGCCCTCGGCGAGACCGAGATCGAAGGCGAAGTCATCGAAAAGGGCGCGTCGGCAATTACTCGATCGGGTCAAACCATCTCGTCTTCGAGTTCGAATTCTCAAGAGGCGAAAGACTTCCTGGTGAAGATAAAACTCAACCCGACTCCCGAGGTTCGCAACAAGCTGCGGCCGGGGATGTCTTCTACGGCGGTGATCACCACAGCGGTCGTCGACAACGTGGTGACGGTCCCGCTTCAGGCGATAGTCCCGCGAGAGCTGCCGAAGGACAAGGACCAGGCGGAAGCCGATAAGGCCGCAAACGCAGGCGGCGCCAAGAAGAAGGAAGTAGAGGGCGTGTTCGTCTTCACCAGCGACGGTCATGCGAAGTTCACCCAGATAACAACCGGCATCAAGGGCGATCAGGAAATCGAGGTCAAGGAAGGTTTGACCGAAGGCCAGGAGATCACCATAGGTCCTTACAAGACGCTTCGAACATTGAAGGACGGAGATCAGGTGAAGCGAGAGGCGAAGCCGGCCACTACGGAAACAAAGAACTAGCCGGAAGGTGGATGACAGAATCTTCCCGGAACAACGAGGGCGATATGATGATCGAAGAAGCTGTGCTCGACAGGGAGTTGGAGTATCTGGACATCGCGCCAGGTGCCGACACCGTGATCCGCACCGAAGATCTTTGGAAGACTTACGTGATGGGAGCCGAAGAGGTGCACGCGCTTCGCGGCGTTTCTTTTGACGTGCTTCGCGGCGAGTATCTTGCCATCATGGGACCTTCCGGGTCGGGCAAGTCCACAATGATGAATCTGATCGGCTGCCTGGACACTCCGACCTCCGGACAGTATTGGCTGAATGGAAAGCTTGTTTCCGAGATGGACGACGACGAGCTCGCGTACATCCGCAACAAGGAAATCGGGTTTGTGTTCCAAACGTTTAATCTGCTTCCGAGGGCGACAGCTCTGCACAACGTCGAGCTTCCGCTGATCTACAACGGAACGCCGCGAGCGAAGCGGCTCGAGATGGCCAAGGTCGCACTGGGGCATGTGGACCTGGCCGATCGAATGAATCACAAGCCTAACGAGTTGTCCGGCGGCCAGCGCCAGCGCGTCGCGATCGCTCGCGCGCTGGTTAACAGTCCGTCGATCATCCTTGCGGACGAGCCGACCGGGAATCTCGACTCAGCCACCTCGCACGAGATCATGCGTTTCTTCGACGAGCTTCATGAGCAGGGCAACACAATCATCCTGGTGACTCACGAACATGATATTGCCGAGCATGCGCATCGAGTGCTTCATATTCTGGACGGCAAAGTAAATAGGGACGAGCGAAGATAGCGTGCAACAAAGGCCGTAGGCGACAGCAGCGAGCCGGGAGTTCAAATTCCCGCTCGCTGCTTTCGCGTTTGCATCACTTATCCGAACCCGCCAAGACTAATTAGGACACCAGTCTTTAGCTTGCTATAATGCGAGACCGTAACAACCGGCGAAAGCGCGCCGAATCCCTATGAACAAGTTCATTGAAGCCGCCTCGATTGCCCTGTCATCGATACTCGCCCATAAGCTCAGGTCATTCCTCACTTTGCTCGGCGTTATCATCGGCGTCGCGGTTGTAACCGCGGTCGCCACGGTTATTGAAGGCGCGAATGTTTACATCAAAGATAAGATCGCGACGCTCGGCTCCGGGGTGTTCAGCTTGCAGAAGGCAAGCGTCACCAGCTTCGGCGACTTTCAGAAGTTCCTGGAAGCTTTTCGCCGCAACCCCGATCTGACTGTTGAAGACTTGTCAGCGCTGCGCCAATCGATCACCTATGCGGAGCAAATCGGTGCGCAGGATGGGGGCTCAAAGTCGGTCAAGTACGGCAACATCACCCTCGATAGCGTCGGCGTTCAAGGCGTCACGCCTAACACAATTCTGATTTCGAACGTAGAAGTAGAGCAGGGCCGTTACATCAATGACTTCGACGACGAGAGTCGCCGAGATGTTGCGTTTCTGGGCTCGGAAGTCGCCGACGGCCTGTTCCCTCAACTCGATCCGATCGGCAAAGAGATCAAGATCGGCGCAAGCGTTTACACCGTGATCGGGGTTGCAAAGAAACTGGGCTCGGTGCTCGGACAATCCCAGGACAATTTTGTTCAGCTCCCGCTCATGACTTTCCTCAAGGCGTTCGGCAAGCGCAGCTCGCCCACTTTCCGAATCATAATTCGATCCCGAACTGATGTTCCTGCTGACAGAGTACAGGATCAGGTGAGGGTGGCTATGCGAACCCGGCACAAGCTCGATTACAACCAGCCCGATGATTTTTCGATCGCGACTGATGAAGCCACCGAGCAGTTGCTTGGTTCGATCGTCAACGTAGTCGCCGCTGTTGCTTTTCCGGTGGTCGGCATATCGCTGGTTATTGGCGGGATCGTGATAATGAATATCATGCTGGCGAGCGTAACCGAACGCACTCGCGAGATCGGGATTCGCAAGTCTCTCGGAGCGACTCGGCGTGACATCCTGATGCAGTTTCTGGTTGAGTCCGCGATGATGTCGGGGATTGGAGGCCTGATCGGTCTGCTGGTTGCAGTAATAAGCATGGCAATCCTGAAGACCTTCGTGCCGGTGCCGGTCGCAATTCCGCTCTGGGCGCCTGTCATAGCGATCTCGGTCTCGACGCTGGTGGGGGCATTCTTTGGGCTCTATCCTGCGAACCGGGCAGCGAGGCTCGATCCGATAACGGCGCTACGAGCAGATTAGCGGTGGCCGGTGATCGGTGGCCGGTGCTCGGAGAAGACTCCGGCGCGCCGGCCACCGGCCACCGACCACCAGCCACTGCCTATGCACATTCAAGAGATCGGCGAAAACGTTTTGATGGCGCTCGACACGCTGCGCACGCATAAGGTGCGCTCTGCCCTCACGATGCTTGGCGTGATCGGCGGAACGATGACGGTCATCGCCATCTCGTCGTTTTTGACCGGGCTTCGCGAATTCGTGTTGGAACAAACCAAGCGCTTCGGACCGGATATTATTTTCGTCACCAAGTGGGACAACATTGGCATTCGGTTCAGCCGCCCTTCTCAATCAGAACGCTCGCGCAAAAACCTGACGATCGATGACGCGCGCGCCATCGCGGATCTTTCTGCGGCCGAGAGCGTGAGCCCTACACTTGTTGTTGGCTCGTTTGGGCCTGGCGGTAACCAGCCCGTTGTGAAGTCGAAAGGCGTCGAGGCAAATCGGCCGCTGATTTTTGGAGTCTGGTCCAACTACGATTCGGTGCGGAACGTTTACATAAAGACAGGCCGATTCCTCACCCAGTCCGAGCAAGAACATCGATCTCAGGTCGCGATCATCGGCTCAGCGATCGGCGAGACTCTTTTCGGTGCGCTTGATCCGCTTGAGCGGGAGATCGAAGTAGACGGAAAGGTGTATCGCGTCATCGGAGTCATGGACAAAGCTCCAGGGGGACTGTTCGGCGGCGATCCTGTCGAAGACCGCCAACTAATAGTTCCCTTCGAAACTCTAAAACGTGATCATCCGGAGATTGACGACATCACCGTGAATGTAAAGGCCAAACCGAATCAGTTTGGAAGACTGGTCGACGAGATAACGGAGCTGATGCGCCGCCGGCGCGGAGTTGCGAACGACAAGCCAAACGACTTTGGCATAAGCACGCCGGGCAGCATCTTCGAAGTCATCGCGCAGTTCGCGGCGGTCGCGAGCTTTATCGTCTTTCCTCTGTCGGCGGCGGGCTTGCTGGTGGGTGGCATCGGTGTGATGAACATTATGCTTGTGTCGGTCACCGAACGGACAAAGGAGATCGGTGTGCGCCGCGCGATCGGCGCCAGGAAAGCGGATATCATTTGGCAGTTTCTGACTGAAGCGATCACGCTCACCGCGGTTGGCGGCATGATTGGGATTGTGGTTGGCTGGCTGGTAAGCCTCGCGCTGCACCAGCTTGCGCCGACTCTGCCCACGGTGATTCCGATGTGGGCGGTCTTGCTTGGTTTCTTTGTGTCCTGCTTTGTAGGCCTGGTGTTCGGTTTGTGGCCCGCCGTCAAGGCTGCGCGTCTAGACCCGATCGAGGCGCTTCGCTACGAATAGACATCAGCCGCTTCAGCCGAACAAAGCTGCCCACCCTACTTTGACGACCACCCAGATCGCCCAGAATCCGAAAACCATCACCCCAGTCTTACTCGAGGTGATCTTCTTCGAGCCAGCTATTGCTGCAAACCCGATGCTCAGCAGTATCAACCACCATATCGTAAAAACATCTAACGACGTGGCCAGCGCCCTTATGGCCGCTCCCATGTCAGACGCAAGAAACGCACCCACATTGCTTGGAACGATGCTGCCGAACTGCGAGGGGTCCAGCGTCCTGAGCTCTGCCGGATCGCGGACCATCAGAACCGCAACGGTAACGATCATGGATACAATTCCAGTTGCGGCACTGGTCCACGCAACGACAGACAGGACCTTCTTGAAGGTAGTCTTGGCCTGGATAAACATCATCCCCAGGGCGAAGATGCCGGCGAAAACAAGATAGACAATCGGGGCCCCGACGACGGCGATCAGCGGTGTGAACTTGGCGAATGTCTTTCCAATGTTGACGCGCTGCTGCATCTGCTCTTCCGTTATCGACTGTCCGCTCTTATCTACCTGTTTCTTTATTTGGGCGCGGATTATCTTGTCCCAGTCGGGGTTGACTCGCCAGTTGAAAAACGTCGTGCTCGCAACCGCCACAAGCATTGCAATGATTATGGGAACGATGATCGTCGGTTTGCGATTCACATCTTCGAAGGTCTCGCCGGGAGAGAACAGTGTTCCCACCAGGCGCTGCAACGGGCCAAGCCGAGCAGGTTCTTCCGGAGCTT
>DATMCM010000139.1:0-2469 GCA_035558335.1 Blastocatellia bacterium
GCGGCTACGGCGGGAGTCGATACTAACGAACCTTGTGGGAAAAGCGGCCATGTCGATTCACATCGGCGTGGCCGCGGGATTAACAATAGAAGCAAACAGCCGAACGCGCGCTGAATGGATTGCACGGAGCCTGCTGCTGAGACATCACCGGTACACTTTAAAGGGCCTCACTTCAAACCATTCCCGACCTGACTACAGCACTCGGATAGTTTTCACCCTTAACCAAAACAAGTGTACCGAAAGAAAGATTGATGAACTCAAACAGTTTTGAAGAACTCGGACTGAGCACGCCGATAGTGCGCGTGCTCGAAAAATTGGGAATCACCGTTCCGACGGAGATTCAAACCAAAACCATTCCCCACGGTCTGGCAGGGCGCGACGTGCTCGCATCGGCCGAAACCGGATCGGGCAAAACCGTCGCGTTTCTGCTTCCGATCATCGAGCGTCTGCAAAAGCCCGCCAAGGGAACAAAACCTCGCGCACTCATCCTCGCGCCGACTCGCGAGCTTGCGCTTCAGATCGAAGGGAATGCGAAGAGATACGGAGCGCCCTACAGGCTGAAGGCAGTGGCGCTCGTCGGTGGCGAAAGCGTAACCAAACAGTTGAACGCGCTGTCGCGTGGGGCGGACATCATCATCGCTACCCCCGGAAGGCTCAATGACTTTATCCTTAGGAAGGTCGTTCCTTTCGACCTGATCGAAGTTTTTGTGTTGGACGAAGCGGATCGAATGCTCGATATGGGTTTTCTCCCGCAGGTCAGACGAATCATGAATTATCTTCCGCGCAAGCGGCAGACGATGCTGTTGTCGGCGACTCTTTCGCGCGCGGTCGAGCAACTCGCTCGCGAGATGACCACGAACCCGATTCGCGTCGAAGCTGCGCGGCCCGCCGCTACGGTCGCGACACTGACTCAGAGCGCGTATTCGGTGCTTTCACACGCGAAGGTACCATTGCTGCTCCGGTTACTAGAGCAGGAGGCGGACGGCTCGTTTTTGGTGTTCACCGAAACGAAGCGAGGAGCGGATCGAGTGGCTCGCGTGCTGGCCGCCAACCGCCACACGGTCGAAACGATTCACTCGGATCGCAATCAGTCACAGCGCAACCGCGCGCTGGCAAGCTTCAAGTCCGGCCAGGTCCGGGTGCTTGTAGCGACAGACGTCGCAGCTCGTGGGATCGATGTCGACGACATATCACACGTGATCAACTACGACGTTCCGTCCACGCCTGAAGGCTATCTGCATCGCGTGGGCCGTACGGCGCGGGCGGGCCGAGAGGGCTCGGCGATGACACTGGTCAGCCCGGAAGAAGAATCAGCGCTTGATCTGATCGAGAGATCGACCGGTCTGAAGATCAAGCGATCGAAGCTGAGCGGGTTTTCGGATGGCAGGAGCGATCAACAGGTGAGCCTGGCGACCGAAATCGGCCGGCTACGCGGTCAGGCTTCCCGTTCGTTCAGACCCCGTCGCGCTTCACGATAGGGACAGATTTGGATCTTGAAGTTAAGAGAAGCGAGCAACCTCGGTTCAGCTCTGAGATCCAAAATCGCAAATCCAAATGAGAGGGGTATCCTAAATGTCTGTTCGCCTTTTTATCGGCAACCTCCCCTATGATGCGACGGAGGCCGATCTGCGGGAGCACTTCTCCGCGGTCGCTCCGCTGTCTTACATCTATTTGCCGCTCGACCGCGAGACCGGCAAGCCTCGCGGGTTTGCCTTTATCGAATACGCCGAGCGTTCGCATGCCTTGGAAGCAATTAAACGGTTCGACAGCCAAATGTTCAAAGGCCGCCCGCTGGCGGTGAACGAAGCGCGCGCCAAAGAGGACCGCCCGGCTGGCGGCTCTCAAGGCTACGCGCCTCGTCCGTCGTTTTCTGCGGGGAGTCCCCCTCCAATGAGCGGCCCAAGCGGCGGAAAAAACTTTGGCCCCGATGCAGCGCCGCGCGGGAGACGAAAGCCGTCGAGAGGCGGATCGAAATCAGAACGCGGACCCAAAGGCCCAATTCGCGAAAAGCCAGGCGGGCAGCTAGTTTTTGGGGGCGAGGACGAAGAAATCCACGATGACGATCTCAGCATCGACAACTTCGCCAGCCGGGTGGAAGATTCGGGCGATCAAGACACCGAGTAAGCGGTTGGCAATCTGCAAGCTTTCGAGTATTGAATACTGAGAGTCAGGAGCCATCATGGCAAAGAAATCGAGACCGACATTTCAGAAGCGCCAGAAGGAAAAGGCCCGCCAGGAAAAGCGGAAAGACAAGGAGCAACGGCGGTTGGAGTCTAAGGATCGGAAGGACCTGGAGCCGCGCATCGAGGGTGAAGACCCGGACATCGCCGGAATTCGCCCGGGCCCCCAGCCTCTGCCCGAACAGTGGGAGTACGCTAAGCCGACGGAGTAACCCGTGAGCGCAAATAGGCAATCTGGGACCTGATGCCATTGGTAACCATCAATGGCTCCAACCACCAGCGTGGTCTG
>DATMCM010000140.1:0-7959 GCA_035558335.1 Blastocatellia bacterium
CGGTCGGCTTGATGCTTAAGGTCATGGGGACAAGTCGTCACAGTCTTTCACAAGACACGGCTGTTGCGATTGCCGATCTTACGCTGGGCTTTTTACGCCTGCTCGAGGTCGCGCTCGCTATCATGTTCGCCTTCCTGGCGATCGAGTTGCCTCTCACACACCCGGTCAGTCCCGGTCGACTCGCCGCGTTTACCATTGCTGTAATCGGAGTCGCCATGACAGTGGGAATGGTTCGTCTCGCGCGTGGCGTGCGCGAGCTGAAGCACGCGGGTCATTCCGGGCTGGAAGGCTACAACGGAATCATCTACAAGAATCCTGCTGATCCCCGCTTGTGGGTGCCGAAAATAACCGGGCTTGGCTACACGTTAAACTTCGCACACCCGTGGGCATGGCCGATAATGATTGGGTTGCTTGCGATTCCGGTGCTTGTCGTGGTGATAACAATTGTGCTCTCTTAGACGGGCCTTTCCGATCCGCTTAGTGCCGGCTAGCAAGCGCCGACCGGCAACGCAGCAAGAACAGACGACGCGTCGAGTCGGCCCGTCGAGTCGGCCTGTCGAGTCGGCCCATCGACTCGGCCCGTCGACTCGGCCGAATTCGAGCAGGCCGCGTAGCGGTCTCCTATCGATAGCTGGAAATGCGATATCGGATCTTGGCCGCGTAGCGGCTACCTGAATCATTCGCGCAAATCAGCGTGAAGCCCCACGTTCCGCCAGAGCCATGATTCCCAGATGCGGTTGCGATAGGTGACCGCTACGCGGCCCGTGCGCTTAATCCTGCAGATGGAGCTATCGATAGGTGACCGCTACGCGGCCCGTGCGCGTAATCCTGCAGATGGAGCTATCGATAGGTGACCGCTACGCGGGCCGTTACGCTTGATAATACGCGGCACGTATCGATAGGTGACCGTCACGCGGTTCGCAACATAGTTGACCTCGAAGCACTGGTTTCGGCAGACGGGTCTGATCGGGGCCCTCTACTGCTCCAACCTTGCGAACCCGCGATCCTTAGAACGATAATCAATTCATCCACAATCGAGGTAAGCTGAAAATGAGATTGTTTAAAGCAACCCTTCTCCTCTTGAGTATTTCTATGTCACTAACAACGCCGGCGCAAAACAAGATTTTTCCGTACAAGTACTTCATTGACGACCTGCCCAACGGGTTGAGAGTCATCACCGTGCCAACCGACTACCCGAACCTGGTCGCACTCTACATAGCTGTCAACACCGGTTCGCGCAATGAAATCGAACCGGGCAAGTCGGGCTTCGCGCACCTGTTCGAGCACCTGATGTTTCGCGGCACAGATAAGGTCTCGGCCGACGCTTACAACCAGGCCTTGAAGAACGCAGGCGCGGATTCCAACGCGTACACCAGCGACGACCGCACCGTCTATCACACTGTGGTCTCGAAGGAAGATCTCGATCAGCTGATGATGCTCGAGGCCGACCGGTTTCAGAATTTGAAGGTGCCAATCGATCTCTTCAAAACCGAAACCCGAGCCGTGCTGGGAGAGTACAACAAGAACGCCTCGAGTCCGGTCCGCAAGATCTACGAGGTACTGCGCGACACCGCCTTCAAGTCCCACACTTATCAACATACTACGATGGGATTTCTGCGCGACGTCGAGAACATGCCGAACATGTACGACTACAGCCTCGAGTTCTTCAAGCGGTATTACAGGCCGGAGTACACGACGATTGTTGTCGTGGGAGACGTCAACCACGAAGGCGTTGTACAACTGGTAAACAAGTACTGGGCAGACTGGAAGCGCGGCAGTTATGTGCCCGAGATTCCAAACGAGCCCGAGCAGACCAAGCCGCTATCCGCCGAGGTGGATTGGCCTACGCCAACGCTGCCCTGGATCGCCGTATCTTACAAGGGCCCGGCCTACTCCGATCAGCTGAAGGACAAGCCCACGCTCGACTTGATCAGCAGTCTCGGTTTTTCGCAGACATCCGAGCTTTATCAGAAGCTGGTCATCAAAGAACAAAAAGTGGACACGATCTTCGCCGACTTCGAAGACCACCGCGATCCATATCTGTTGACGGTTCTGGCTCGCGTCAAAGATCCCAAAGACGTCGAGTACGTGAAGGCCGAGATCATCAGGGCGTTCGACTCTTTCAAGACCGCGCCGGTTGCGAAGGAGAAACTCGATGCGGTGAAGTCGAACCTCAAGTACAGCTTCGCGCTGAGCCTGGATAACTCGGAAGCGATCGCAGCAAACCTGGCTCCTTACATCTCGTTGAAACGCACGCCCGAGACTTTGAACAAGGTTTACGACCTGTACGCTTCGATCACTCCGCAAGACATTGATCAGATGGCCAAGAAGTATTTTGTCGAGACGAAGCGTACGACGGTCGTTCTCGCGCATAAGGAGAAACCGAATGCGAGTCAGTAATACACGGCAAGCGCTGATTTCATTCGCAATGATTTTAGCGGTAGCCGCGCCGGGCGTGGGCCTCGCGCGCGCCGGAAAGGCCTCTTCAAGCATGGCATCAGTTTTGTTGCCCAACTCGTCGCCTCTCGTAAGCTTTCGCTTACTGTTCAACGTCGGCTCGGCTTCGGACCCGAAGGGGAAGGAAGGCGTAGCCGCGTTGACCGCATCGATGATCTCGGACGGCGGCAGCCGCGCGATGAGCTACGAGCAAATCGTTCAGGCTATGTACCCGATGGCGACCGGCTTCGCGTCGCAAGTCGATAAGGAAATGACCGTCTTTTCGGGCACGACCCACATCGACAATCTCCCGAAGTATTATCAGATCGTCTCGGGCATGCTGCTCGATCCGGGTTTTCGCGACGATGATTTCAAACGGCTTCGGACCGATGCTATAAACTTTTTGAAAGAAAGCCTTCGCGGCAACAACGACGAAGAGCTCGGCAAGGAAGCGCTTTACCTCGCAATCTATGACGGTCGCGCTTATGGACATCAGAACATCGGCACTGTTGAGTCGCTCGAGAAGCTGACGGTCGAGGATGTGAAGAAGTTCTATCACGACAACTACACCCAGGCTAACTTTGTCCTCGGGCTTGCGGGCGCGTATGCAAAAGGCTTCGACGAGAAAGTTCAGGCGGATGTTGCGGCGAAGCTGCCAGCGGGCACGGCAGCGAAACCGGTCCTCGCCGAGCCGGAGAAGATCAGCGGCCTCGAGATGCAGGTCATAAAGAAGGATACGCCGGCGACAGCCATATCGTTTGGCTTTCCGATTGCGGTTACAAGGTCTGACCCCGACTGGCCTGCGCTGTTACTTGTGCAGTCGTACTTCGGTCAGCACCGAAACAGCAACAGTTATCTTTACCAGCGCCTCAGACAGATTCGCGGACTGAATTACGGGGACTATGCGTACATCGAGTATTTCCCGCGCGGGATGTTTCAGTTTGCGCCCGACCCGAATCTGGGCCGGCGGCAGCAAATCTTTCAGGTGTGGATTCGTCCAGTCGAGCCCAAGAACGGGTTGTTTGCTTTGAGAGCCGGTCTGTACGAGCTGAACAAGCTTGTGCAGAAGGGGATGTCGCAAGAGGATTTTGAAGCGACGCGGCGCTTTCTGACGAAGAACGTGAACACGCTGACCAAGACTCAGGATGCGCAGTTGGGCTACGCGATCGACAGCAAGTACTACGGTATTGCGACCTTTACTGATTACGTGCGCGATCAGCTTTCCAAGCTGACGCTTGAAGACGTCAATCGCGTGATCAGGAAGTACCTGCAAGCCGAGAACGTGCAGATCGTTGTGGTAACAAAAGACGCCGAGGCGTTCAAGCAAACGGCCGTGGACAACAAGCCCTCGCCGATCAGCTACACGTCGTTGCCTCCGAAAGAGATCCTGGAAGAAGACAAGATGATCGAGAGCTACAAGCTCAACTTCAATCCGAAGAAGGTCGAGGTGGTTCCGGTCGACCAGGTGTTTCAAAAATGATTGCGCCACCATCGGGCCGCCTCGAGTCCGACGCCCGTATTGAGGGTGGTGCGTGTAGGATGAGGATCTAGCCGACCGCGGAACGCGTCACTAACCCGAGCGTCAGCGAGGCCGATTCGTCACAAGGCGTTGATTTGAACTCTCGCTGACGATCGGGCTACTGACGGGCGGCGTCAGCCGGATGTCCATGTTAATCAAAGCTTGATAGTTTGCTTCGTCGCTTCCGACCAACGATGCCTTAACTCTCATCTCTTATCATTGCCGTTGGGTTTTGATGCCCTTCAGTCTTGCATACCTATCGCGGCTTCACGCTAACGCGCCCGTGAAGCTCATCGTCGCCGAGCCGAATTCGGATTTCGCTTTTGTCGCTCGACTCATCAAAAGTAACGACCAACCAGGCACTGGAAACGGTTGCCCTCTCGAGTGTCAGAGGTAGCACGACTGCCGGACTCTTACTCTCACCTCGGCAGAATAGTAGACTCCAATCTCCGTTTGCATTCTTTATCCGAAGAGAATATCCACCTCTTTCCAGTACCGTATCGGCAACGATCAAGTCTCTGAATGCAAATATCTCGATTACAAACGACGAGTCGCCGGCGAGGTCGGTGAGATTCGAAGCGCGCACGCTTTTGTGCCTTATGACTAAGGAGTTCCCCGCAGGAGGAGAAGGTTCTGCTGCAACGACGGCCGCTGGCCTACTGGTCGCGTAAGGCTCTTTCTCATGAGCCTTCATTGCGGCAACGTACTCCCGGTGACTCTGATCTAGATTCGGGGCTTTTTGTTCTTTAGCAGACGCTTCCGCGTTAGCTTCTCGGGCAGATCGCTCTTCCAGCCGGAGAGCCTGATCAAACACAAGCTGCCTCTCTTTTTCTAAAACTTGTTTCGAATCAGCACCTGGACTTTTGGCGCGTGCCGATGACCGCTCCTTTTCTGATTTTGCGCTTGCTGTCGAGCTCTCGGAACTCGCGGCAAGGGCGAGGTCCGTCGCCGGCCTTGCGGAAGCCTGAGCTGTTTGATTCTGCGCGACTGAGGCCGAGTCATCTGGATTGCTTTGGAACTTCGCTACAGAGGCCGAGTCGTCCGGATTGATTGGATGTCCTGAGATGCACGCCTTGTAGAAGGCTGCCGTGGACAACAGAAACAGACAGCCGATAGGTATCACAATTCGCATGAAGCGCATTCTTCTACCTCCTTCTTCGCGGGTTGATTGGCGTGTTGTATGGCCTCCGTGCGCCATTCAAGTACTCTTTCGGTGACGACATGTCCGCTCAGCAGAATGAGTGGTATGAAGAAGTCGAAAAACAACCCGAGATTCTGCCACGATACATAGGTAATGAGTATCAGCGCTAAAGATAAGCCTGCGGCCAGGGCGAGCTTCTTCCAGCTCCGAATATTCGAAGCAAAAACCAAGGCAATAAAGATAGAGAGAAGAACCTCGGTTGTTACGCTCGCGCCTTTCCCGAAGGGTTTTGAAGTGCGGTGAGTCAACAATGCTTCAACATAATTTCCGTGTACGAAGACCCCTCCAATCTCGCCCACCGGGGTCAGATGCATATCCACTTGTTTGCCGTGTCCGTAGGCGTATTGGTGCCACGCGCCACCTACCAGAACAACGTTGGCAGCAAGCTTTGATTTGAGAATCTCGGGCGGGGTATCCAGGAGGTACTGTGCGGAAAGCGGTTCAAAACTCTGGGGAGAGATGAATGTCCCGTACGGTAGTGCATCGCGGTCTTGCCCTTGAGCCTCAAGTATCGCCTTTGGGTCGAGAGCGCGGACTATTGCAGCTGAAAATGAGTCAATCTCAGAGCCGTCTTTAGTCTTCAAGGTCAGCGGTACCTGGCGAATGTCGTAAGGCAGGGAAACATAGCCTTCGAATACATTACTCGATTCAAATTTGTAGTCATCGAAAACGGATGGTTCGGCCTCATAAGCCAGGTCCGAATCTGCTGAAGACAGCCCCGTTTCTCCGGGCCCCGGTTCCGAAATCAACGTCCTGGCGAGTACGACCGGTCTGGTACGAGAGACGGAGTTTATCGCGTCGAGTAACTCGGCCGTTTCGGCTTGGTAGTCCGGGTGTTCCACAAAGCTCTTGTCCGGAGTCTGTGATCGGAGATCGATATCGAATCCGATGACCGCCGGATTGGCCATATCCAACTTGCGCAATATTCTCGCCAGGTAGGTCTTTTTCAGCGGCGTTCGTCGCGCAAGATCTCCCTTCCAGAATTCATCGTCCCCAATCAATACCACCGTCGTTCGAGTCGAGTATGTAAGGGAATGAGCGGACGCGCTTTGCAAGCTGTTGTACAGATAGTAACGAGCATTGACCCAGACCCTCTCTTCTCCCAGGAGATCGCCGATGAGCATTCCTATCGGGATTAGAAACAAAACCGTGATCCAGTAGGCGAAGCCCTTGCCATAAAGATGATTGATCCAGCTCTTCACGCGGTTGTTGAGCCTCACCAGGTTCAAGAGATTTGACCTCCTCCGAAGTACCCCGTTATTACATGACCAACCTGTAGTTTCATGACGAAAATGAGGGAGGGAATAATGCGGAAGCGTTCTAGCCAGGGCGGCGAAGGTCAATTGTCTCCGGGAACATGGGATCATCCAGGCATTGGGTTCAGCGGCGAGTTCCTCAGGACAAGCCGTGGTATCGTCGTATGCCTTGGCTTCAGCTTCTACGCTCTCGAGAGGGAGGGTGAGCAGCGGGTATATCGGGACGGAGAGTCTCCCGTCTGCCGGCAAGCTTCTTAGCGTGAAGCCACCGGTAGGTGTGCTCATTTGACGAGTTCGAAGTCAATCCACTGTGTAGCCAGGTGCCTCTTATCTTTTGCCAGCTTGTCGTTGACGACGACCTGCAATACATAGTCGCCAGGGACTAATTCTTTTCCGAGACGAATGCTCCCGCCTCCAACCAGTCGTTTCGGGTCAGGCTGTGATCCGGCATCCAGCGGTCTGACTCCGCCCGTGTAGACAAGCTTGCCATCGGCGTAGAGCCGCAGCTCGGTTTCGAGTTGCGGGCGGTGCGTCGTCTTATCCGTCTGCGCGTTGTAGATGATGTAAGCATACTCGACGACCATGCCCCGCTGAAAACGGCGAACTGCCGGGCTGGCCTGCAAGTCGCTTTCGTCGACCCGGCCCTCCTGAGCCCTCGCTGGTTGCCCGCCGGCCGGAGTTTGCCCGGCGGGAACCGCTGAAGGCGTTCGAGCGCCGTTCGCGATCAAGGCCGAGAGGCTTAGGCGGCCGTCCTTTATGTCAGGTACCTCGATAAACTGGTTGGCGGAGCCGGTCTGCTTCGACGCGCGATCCCGCACGCCCGCACGCAGCTGATAAGCGCCCGGCTTTTTGATCGGCAAGTTGATTCTGTAGAAGATGCCGGACTCGAGCGTATGCCGGTAGTCCTTGTCCGACATGCTGACAGTGTACGCCCGGTCGCTTTGATCAATCACCCGGCCGTTGTCGCCAAAAGTGAAGGCGGCAACCTCGAATGTAACTCGCCGCCAGCCGTTGACCGTTTCTTCAAATGTCAGGTCCCGCGCGTCAATATGCAGGAGCGTGTTCACAAATGGGCCTTGCCTGGCGTCGAGGCGAACTGGGACGTCACCCGCACGTGGATGCCGTTTTCGCCAAATGGCGAAGCGAGCACGGCCAAGAGTGGCTTGTCGGTCTCGCTGCGGCGCCGGCGCGACTCGTCATCGGTCATTCCATAAAAGCCCGTGCGGGTCCGAACCCGAAGCCCGGCTTGTTTCACTCTGATTTTGATGTCGTGAAACGCGCGCGCGCCGTTCTTCGCCTTGAACGTAGACTCTTCAGGAACAAACCCGATGGGGTAGTAGCCTTCCTGATCGCGAAGCGCGCGCTCTACCCCTTTCCCCAGGTCATTCGTATTCATTATGAAGAATCCGCCCGTCTTGTCGGCCAGAAGCTGCAGACCTTCCTGTGATTCAAAGAACCCGCGGCTGCGATCTGCAAGGCCGGTCTGAGTCTTGGCAATAAACGCGGAGTAATCCGTAGTCTGAGCATTTGCAGGCTTCTCGATGTCG
>DATMCM010000141.1:0-36430 GCA_035558335.1 Blastocatellia bacterium
ACGCAAAGTTCGGGAACTTGGAAAGAGCAAGTTCAACAAACATGTCAAGGCGACCTGCTCGGCTTCCTACTTCGTACCAAAGCCTCACACTCCATTCCAGTGGTGCGCGCAGGAGGACGTCGACTCAATCAAACGCAAGCAGCGGATGCTGAAAGATCTGGGCCGCCGTTACCGAATCGACGTCAAGGTGCATCACGCGGAAACGTCGCTGCTCGAAGGCGTGATCTCGCGCGGCGACAGGAATCTTTGCAAGGTGATTGAGCGAGCCTGGCGTCAGGGCTGCAGGTTCGACGGATGGACCGATCACTTCGATTTCACGAAGTGGATGCAAGCGTTCAAGGATGAAGGCGTTGAGATCGAGCCGTACTTGCGGGAACTTCCGGTTCGCGAGTTCGACAAGCCCGGCGCGCCGCTGGTGCAGATGGTATGGGACCACCTGGACACGCTGGTCAAGCGCGAGTTCAACGCACGCGAGTACACGAAGGGCATAAAGGCCAGGATTTCGCCGCCGTGCGAACTGCCGGTGAAAGTTATCGACGGAAGACCCACGGCGATCGCTCCATCGCACGAAGACTTTGAGCGCGTGGCTTCCCAGCCGCTGCTTTGTTATGCGTGTGGACTCGAATGCGATCTGACGGTTTCGCGCGACCACTTGAAAAAGGCTCATGCGATGCACGAGGAGGTTCGAAGCTATCAGGAGCGTATCGCGCCGGTTCAGGGGTTGGTCGGGCACCCGCTGGTTCAATTAAGCAGGGAGCAACACGGCGAGGGAGCAGAGGAGCAGGGGAGCAGTGGAGAGCGAAAATACACTTCTGCTGCTCAGCTCGACTCCTCTCCCGCTATGCTTTTCCGCTATCGAGCGACGTTCTCAAAAGGCGAGGAGGTGAAGTATCTTTCGCACCTCGATCTCACTCGAGCATTGCCGCGCGCGTTCCGGCGTGCGAAGATCAGGCTTGGTTACAGCCAGGGATTTCACCCGATGCCGTTGATTCAATACGGTCCCGCGCTTGGCGTAGGGACAGTTGGCGAGAACGAGTTGATGGATTTCGATTCGCCGGACGAATTGGACGAAAGCGGTTTTGTAGATCGAATCAACGCGGTGTTGCCCGGAGGTCTGCGCTTCAACTCAGTCGAACGGCTGACGTCGGGCGCGCAGTCGCTGATCAGGGAAGTCAACCGCGCCGAGTATCATGTCGCGGTCGACGCAGCGGAAATCGCCGCGGCGTTGGACAGGAATCGCGCCGCTCGCCCGGAGCTCGCGGCTGCAGGAGATGATGAAGTTCATGTCAGGCTGGCAGAAGATTTCTTGGCGCGCGAGTCGTGCGTGATCGAACGAGTTCGCAAGGACAAGCGCCAGACGGTCGATGTCAGGCGCTACACGCAACGATTGCGATTTCATAGCGAGCGCCGCAGCCTGGAGATAGTCACCGAGGTTTCGCCAAACGGGGGTGTGAAACCGATAGAAGTTCTAGCTGCTGTTTACGGCTTGGAGATAGGAGAGATGCTTGCGCTCAGCTCGCGGGTGCGGCGAGTGCGTTTGTTTGCGGAGGCTCAAACGAGCTTCGCACGCAATCGAGTCAGGAACTGACCGCCGCGCGAGTGAGTGTGCACTAATTGCTTTTTCAGTCCAGCGAGTGACGATTCCGTAGTTTGAATATGTGCTCGCTGCTGCAAATAGAAAAATTTGTTTGAGCTTTGTGCTGAATAGCAGCACGGTAAGTTTGAAAATCGCTTTGCATGCGCGGCCATTCAGCGCCGTCAGTCAAAAGCAGCGAGGCGAGCGCGATCGCTTTCAGAGTGGATGGGCGCGGGCCGATCAGACGCGCAACAAAGCGCGTCACGGAGCTTTCGAGCTCCGCTCATGGCTCGAGCTTGAACCAGGGTTCAGGGCTTGTTCCTCCAGTTCGGAAAGTTCCGCGCGACCACTCTGGAAGATTAGCAATCCTGAAGCGGCCTGCCTTTCTTACCTGCCTGCGCAACTACCAAATGGAGAATAAATGGCAAAAGAGTTGATCATTAGCGCGAACGTGCATGAGAAGAAAGTCGCCATCGTCGAGGATGGATTGGTGACCGAGTTCTACGTTGAGCGCAGGGACGAAAACCAGGGCGTGGTTGGCAACCTCTACAAGGGTCGCGTAATGAAGGTGCTGCCTGGAATGCAGTCGGCTTTTGTGGATATCGGGCTCGATCGGGATGCCTTCCTTTATGTTTCTGACTTCACCGAATTCCTCGAGGAGGAAGACGAGATTGATTTCAAACCGGGCGACGAATTGTTACCGCAGCAGCCCGCCGAGAGGCCTGATGATCGCGGACGCCGCGATCCTCGCCGCAGGCCGGAACCGATCGTCGCGGGAGGAGGGCCAGCCCCTGGCCGGCCCCGCGAAGCAGAATTGGGAACAGCCGAGCGAACTGTCCGCATAGAGGATGCTGTCGAGCAACTTGCCGAGATCGCAACCGAAAAGCTCATCCCGCCGCCCCCGGCTGACGAGCCAGGAGAGCCGCGCGCGGAGGCGTTAGGTACTCAGGTGCAACCGTTCGAGGATGTTGTCGTCGAGCGGGTGACCGATGAACCGCTCGAAGAAGCTGATGTTCGAGTGAGTGAGGTCTCCGCGGATGAAACGGCGACGGCTGAAGAAGTCGAGGAGAGGCCCAGGCGCGGCCGCGCCCGCAAGAAAGCTGGGGAACCTGAACCGGGTGAGGCTTCGACCAGGTCGAAGAGGAAGACTGCAAAAATCGATGAGAAGGCTTCTACCCGGTCGCCGCGCTCAACCTCGAAGAAACCTGCGGCGAAGCCCGCTTCCAAACGGGCTGGCAAAGGTGGAAGCGAAGAATTCGAAGAACCTGACAACGGCACGTTTGAGCGAGTCACTGACGACGACCGCGCTCAAGACGCAGGCGACCTTCTGAAGGACGCAATCCTTCAAGAGAAATTCATCGAGCAGATTCACAACGCCGAATATGACACTGGTGCTGGATCAATCAAGCGCGAGCCAGAGCCTGAGCCCGAGTGGCGAGTCGGCAGCCTTCGCTCGCAGGTTGAAGCTGATTCCGAGTTCCAACGAGTCATCGACGAAAGTGAGCGCGCAGCTCAGGAGAGTTCGAGAAACGATAGTGACGCCGGCCCAGTCGCCGATCAATCGTTTCATCACGTCTCCGATGCGCTGCCAACCAGCATGTATGACCGAATCCAGGCGGAAGTAGCACGGCCGCCTTCTGAGGAATTCTACGACGAACCCACCACCGCGATGAGCGCGGGCGACGCCGCGCCTTCTGCATTTGAAACCGAAGACTCTCTCGAAGATCGGGAAGCTGAAGTCCGCGATCGCAACCATCGCGCTGAGTTCGCGGCGCGAAGGGGAGGGCGCGGACGCCGGGGACGACGTTCGGGTCAAAAGCCGCCCGTTGCTGCGCCTGTGGATGAAACACAAGCCGCGCCAGTGCAGGCCGCCGGAGAACCCGAAGCGGTGGTCGAGCACGGGCAGCTTGTTGAAGAGGCTGCCGGAGTGTCCGAGGAGACGCCGGCTGAGGCTCAACCAATGCCAGCTCAACCGGTGACCACTCCACCCATCCCTGGTCCTCAACCGGTCGGGGCTCAATCCGGCCCGCCTCGCCCGTCGGGACCGCGACCTCAAGGCAGGCCCGAACGCAGACCGGATCAGCGCAGACCCGAACAGCGGCGCCAGGATGCGCTTCCCTCGCGAAGACCTGAACGCAGCGGTCCTCCGACCATCAGCGATCTGCTTCACGAAGGCCAGGAGATCCTTGTCCAAATTGCTAAAGAGCCAATCGCCAAAAAAGGCGCGCGGATCACTTCGCACATAGCTCTGCCCGGCCGTCTGCTTGTGTACATGCCGACCGTCAATCACATTGGTGTGTCTCGCAAGATCCCGAGCGATGCCGAGCGAGTGAGGCTGAAGCGGATCGTGACTTCGCTGCGCGAGCGCGAGGGCGGTCCCGGCGGCTTCATCGCGCGCACCGCATGCGCGGGCCATTCGGAGCAAGAGCTGCACGACGATATGCGTTACCTTCTGCGGACGTGGGGAGACGTCAGAAAAAAGGTAGAGCGCGTCAAAGCGCCGGCGCTTGCCCATCGCGACCTCGACCTTGTGCAGCGAATATTGCGCGACCAGTTATCGGATGATTTCAGCGCGATTCGAATCGACAATGAAGTCGAATACGCTCGCATCGTCGAGTTCGTCAATCGGGTCCAGCCTCGGCTGGTGAAGCGAGTAAAACTCTACACCGGAGACCAGCCGATACTGGAGAAGTACGGTGTGCAGGCGGAGATCGACAAAGCTGTTCGCCCCCGTGTGTGGTTGAAGTCGGGCGGGTACATCGTTATCAATCAGACCGAAGCGCTGGTTGCGATTGACGTGAACACCGGAAAGTTCGTCGGTAAATCTGACAGGCTCGAGGACACGATCACCAGGACCAATCTGGAAGCGGCCAAAGAAATTGTTCGCCAGATCAGGCTTCGAGATTTGGGCGGGATTATCGTGCTTGACCTGATCGACATGGACGAGCGCAAGAATCGCCAGAAGGTGATGATGGCGTTGCAGCAGGAGCTTGCGACGGACCGCGCTCCCTCGAAGATCCTGTCGATAAACGATTTTGGTTTAGTGGCGATAACCCGCAAGCGCGTCAAGCAATCGCTTGAACGAACGCTGTGCTCGCCGTGCCCGTACTGTCAAGGCGCGGGTATGGTGAAGTCGGCGCAGACGATGTGCTTCGAGATACTCGAGCAGGCCAAAGGAATGTCGAAGCAGCTGAGGGGTGCTAATGACGTCATGCTTCGAGTCTCGCCTCACGTTGCGGAGGCTTTCCGAAAAACGGAACGAGCTGTCCTTGAAGAGATCGAAGCCTATTTTGCGACGCCGGTGACAATCGAAGCCGATCCGAATCTTCATCAGGAGCAATTCGACTTCGCGGTTGTCTAGAAACTCTAAGACCATCAGCAATTGAAAAGTAAGAGCATGGAGTCAGGCTAATGCCTCACTCCATGCTTTTGTTTTCGGGGTCTCGTTCTGGTCTCTGAGATCTGTCGCGCGTCGTTTTTGAAACCGCCCCGCTGGTTGTGATAGATTTGGATTTCGAAAGAGCCGCGTCGCCGAACCAGGAAGTATCCGACGGTCCGAAAGGATTGATGATGAGAAGCCAGACAATAATATTGTTGCTGCTGGTCCCATTGGCGTTTGTTGCTTGTCATTCGAATGAGCCAAAGCAGAGTACGACCGCGCCACAAGCCGCTGCTGAAATCAAGGACGAGAGTGGCCGGACTCCGCTTATGCAAGCCATCGACAAAGGAGACGCCGATACAGCTCGCAAACTTATCGCGGAAGGCGCTAACGTGAATGCTGAGTCTTCCAGCGGTGTGACCCCGCTGATGAACGCGGCGGGCATGGGCAACAAAGAACTCGTCGAACTCCTGATTGCCAAGGGGGCGGATGTGAATCATAAGACAGCCGGCAACTACACGGCGCTAATGCAGGCTTCACTGGTCGGCCAGACTGAAATCGTCAAGATCCTACTGGAAGCCGGCGCGGACGCGAGCGTCAAGGATAACGCCGGAAGGACGGCGGCAACATGGGCGGAAGAAAAAAACCACACCGAGATCCTGGCGATGTTGAAACAGAAGAGCGGCGAATCAAGCACGGGTAAGAAGTGAGCCTGAAATCGGGGGACGGAGGATGGGGGATAGAGGATGGAGGATGGACGGGCGAGGCTGAAGGCTCCTCTATTCTCCATCCTACATCCTCCACCATCTATCCTCCATCCTCTGTCCTCCATCCTGTACCCTGTGACACGGACGTCATACCTGACGATGGGAGGCAAAGAATGAGCAAGGAAAAGAGAAGGAAAAGAGCTAAAAATGAAGACGCGCGGTTGATCCTGAAGCTTTATGAGCTGCGGCGCGAAGAGAAGCTTCGCGCGGCGCGAGACTGGTTTGCTACTCAATTTTTCCCCGAATCGATCGAGGACTTCAAAGCAGTGTTTGCGGCGGGCAGTCCGCACAATGCGCACTTTCGAATGGTCGTTTCCTACTGGGATATGGCGGCTTCATTTGCAGTCGCCGGCGCCCTCAACCCCGAACTGCTGTTGGAATCGTCGGGCGAGCTGTGTCTGGTCTGGGCCAAGTTGGAAAAGTTCATCTCTCAGCTTCGGGAAGAATCGCGGTTGCCGGAATACCTCAGAAACATTGAAGCGATCATCGGCATGGTTGACTGGGCGCCCGAACGCGTGAGCTGGCTCCAAAAGCGATTCTCAGTGTTCAAAGCGGAGTCCGCGCAGGCTGCGGCGGGAAGTTAGCCAACGGAAACGCGCGCTGTTTCCGACTACTTTAATCTTGAAGGCGTCGCGCGCGGGGTTGTAACATACCCCGCGTGCCGCGCCCTGCTCGGCAATCTGAAGCTCCTAAAGATCAAGATCAAAATCATTGCGCCTCGGTCCTATCACCCGACCGACGACAATGACACCATCACGCGCTGGATCTGACCTGCGAGAGATCGCGGCGACTTCGGGGTAGTCGAATGAAAACGCTTGCCGTTTGCGTATTGTGCCTGGCGATTGTTGCTGTCGCGCCTGCGCAGAAGCCTGGTTCACCCACTCAAACTGTGATCAGCTTTTACCGCGCACTGCGCGAGAAGCGCTACGTCGAGGGCTTCCGGCAATCGATTTATCGAGGGGCGATCGAGGGACTTACCCCTGCTGAGCTTCAAGACCTGGAGCCCGACTTCGCGCGGACGTTTACCGCGATTCCCGAGAAGATCGAGCCACGCGGTGAACAGATCAACAGCGACAGCGCGATCGTCTTCCTGAAGTTCGAGGGCGTCGCCCAACTCGAGCAGGTTGCGTTGGTAAAGAGTGGCGGTGAGTGGCTTGTTGGGGATCAGGACTCGCTTGCGATCGTCACTTCGCAGGGCCGGGCATTCTTCTTCAACGCTAGAATCACCGTCAATGAGGCCGAAGCGTTCGAGATGCTCCAGCGGATTATCGGCGCCGAGGTCATTTACTCCGCAAAGTTTCAGGGTCGGAATGCGACGCTCGAAGAGCTGATCAAGCTTGGTGGAATACCCAAGGACATCGACGATGGAGAAGCGAGCGGCTATCGCTTCGCGTTGACGGTCAGCGAAGATAAAAAATCTTTCTTTGCCGCCGCCCTGCCGAACGCTTATGGAAAGACGGGACGGCTATCGTTTTACGCCGATGTCGATGGCATCCGGGCAGAGGATTTGAAGGGCCAACCCGCAAGCGCCCGCTCCCCGATCTACCAACCGAAGTGAACCCGTTAAGGTAAAAGACTACTTGAGAAGATGCTATCGCTCCGTCAGTTGCAAGCAGGCGCTTGTTAAGCGGCGGCGAGTCAGGCCAAAACTACTTCGCCTGAGCAGCGGGTATTTCTTGGTGAAACGCTATTAACCACTTGCCGCCGCGCTTGACATACACGGTGGAGGCCCACAATGGGCTCGCCTCTGGATTGCCCCCGCAGACGGCGTCGTGAGCATATCGATATGTTAGCAAAGCTACATCTTTGCTCAGCATCGTGACTTTTGTATTATCTAACGAGTAAGTTTTCACCGTGCAATTATTATCTATGATTGCCTTCACGTACTGTGCTTTCCCTCCCGCTCCATTAGCGTCGAGGTATTGACCGTCCTCGGACATGTGGCCTTCGAAGAAATCTCGATCCTTGTTCTTCCACGCTTCAAACGCCATTTTTTCAAGCGCCACGATCTGCGCTTCAACTGAGTCATTTCGCTTCATCTGGCCCAAAGCAAACGTAGTTACTAATGTCACTAGCGCTAAAGCGACGATTGATCGTTTCATTAGAGAATTCCTTTATCCAGGAGATTGACACAGACGAAAGTGATTATTCAGCAAATCCCCGCATCCGTCAAAATCCAAGTGGCCGCCCTACGGCTCGCATCAGTGACGCGGCACACAAACTTGAAGCCACCACGAGAGATTCGCGCACCGCGCTCCACTGCAAGCGTTTGTTCGCCGGCGCCGCCGATCGCCCGGCGTAGTGCTGATCCAGTTGTACAGCTTCGAGGTTGATCGCCACATTTCACCTGTTTCGCTAGACCTCTTCATTGAGTCTGTGATAGACAACTGCGCGCGTGGCAATCTGGTCGGCCCCAGGATTCATTCAGGCACGAACCATCTTTGAGGGGAACTGTCGTGAGCGAACTGATATTCAACTCCGCTACGAAGCTTGCCGAGATGATTCGCGGTAAGGAGACCTCGCCTGTCGAGGTCGTGGAAGCTCACATACGAAGAATCGAAGAAGTGAATCCGAAGCTCAATGCTTTCGTGACGACCACTTTTGATCGCGCGCGGGAAGAAGCCAAAGCCGCCGAATTGAAGATCACGCGCGGTGATAGCGTCGGCCCACTGCATGGTGTCCCGGTCTCGATCAAAGATACTTTCGAGACGGCGGACGTAAGAACGGTCGCCGGCAGCCGCTTGCTTCGGGACAACATACCTGATCGAGACGCGCCGGTAGTTGCGCGCTTGAAGCGAGCCGGCGCGATCACGCTTGGAAAGACTAACGTGCCCGAGTTTGCTATGGATTATCGTTCCGAGAACCCGGTGTTCGGGCGCACCAGCAATCCCTGGGACCTCGGTCGAGTGCCCGGCGGTTCGAGCGGTGGTGAAGCTGCGGCGATAGCTTCAGGTTGTTCGCCGGCCGGAATTGGTTCGGATCTCGGCGGTTCGATTCGTGTGCCTTCGCACTTCTGCGGGATCGTAGGGCTCAAGCCTACGCCGGGCCGCATCCCGGTCACCGGTCATATACCGGTTTGCGTCGGGCCCTTCGCATTAGGCAATTCGAACGGACCCCTGGCTCGCAAGGTTGAAGACCTCGCTTTGATGCTGGAGGTTCTCGCTGGTTTTGATCCCGCCGATCCGCAATCAGCGCCGCTTCCAGTTCGCGACTACCGGGAGGTCGATGCTCGCAAGCTACACGTCATGTGGTACACGAATGACGGTTTCGCGCCGGTCACGCAAGCGACGCGAGAGACGGTCGAGCGAGCGGCGAGAGCACTCGCCGCTGGAGGGCTTGAAGTTGTGGAGCGAAGGCCTGCCGGCATCGAGCGTGGTTTCGATTTGTGGTTTGGGTTTCTGGGTCAAGCCGGCGTGCCCGGTATCGTGAAGATGTACGAGGGCAGGGAAGAGCTCATGGGCCCGCTGATGCAGGCACTCAAGGCGATTATTCAGCCACTGTCAGGCGAGCAGTTTCTTAGGGCCTGGGTCGGCCGCGACGTGTTGCGAGCTTCGGTCGTCACCGAGATGATGGATTGTCCAATCATCCTTGCGCCGGTCACCGCTGCGCCTGCGTTCGAGCACGATCATCACGGTGGATTCACAATTGAAGGGCAGGAGATCGAGTACCTCGCGGCATTCAGCTACACGATGACCTACAATCTGCTAGGGTTACCGGCCGCAGTTGTGCCGTGCGTCGCTCGCGAAGGCTTGCCGATCGGAGTGCAGATCATCGGGCGCCCCTTTGAGGAAGAGTCAGTGCTTGCGGTTGCTGCGCTTTTGGAGGAATCGCTTGGCGGCTACCAGCGTCCGCCAATCTGAACTCTGGGTTTTGCTCTCGCCTCGGCGCCTATCTGCGGTTAGTAAGCGTCGAATCTTCTTAACCGCAGAGGCGCTCAAACGCAGAGATTACGAAGAGAGCGCTAATCGCTTTCGATGACTGCGTCGGCTTCGATCTCGACCAGCATTGACGGGTCGATGAGTCGAGAGACTTCAACCATGCTTGTAGCTGGACGGATATCGCCAAAGATTTCGCCGTGAGCCTTAGCAACGTTCTCCCACTCGTCGATGTTGGTGACGTAGATTCGCGTTCGGACGACATCCTTGAAACTGGCTCCTGCAGCCTCGAGCGCGGTTCCGATGTTCTTCAGAGTCTGGACTGTTTGTGCGTAGGCGTCGTCAACACCGACGATTGCCCCTCCTTCGCCAGTCGCGGTTGTGCCTGAGACGTGCACGTTATTGCCGATGCGAACCGCCCGCGAGTAACCAACTATCGGCTCCCACTTTGCTCCGCTTGAGATGTTGTCTCTGTTCAGGATTGCCTCCCAGTGGAAACACAAAGACACCAAGGACACGAAGGGTCACGCAGAAGTCTATTGGTGTCTTTGTGCCTTTGTGTTTGAGAAGGTTTGCGAATAACGAACCCATCCGCGGTCTTCGTACCCGAAGTGAAACACATTCGGGTGGATCATTTCCGCCAGAATCTCCAATGACTCGGCGAGTCTCGGCCCAGGCCGGTGGAAGTATTGATTGCCATCAGCGACAAAGACGCGGTTAGATCTCACCGCGTTGATCTCTCTCCATTCGGGCTTGCTCGCGAGCAGTTCCATCTCTTGAAGTGTGCGAGCTACGCCGAATCCACACGGCGAGACAAAAAGAATCTCCGGATCTCTTTTTACCAACTCGTCCCACGTTATCCATGGCGAGTGCATGCCTGTTTCGCCGAACAGATTTACGCCGCCGGCCATGGCGACAAGCTCGGGCATCCAGTTGCCCGCAGCCATCAGCGGATCGATCCACTCGATGCAGGCAACGGTCGGATTCGTCGCGAGCCAGTGAGTTCGCTGCCCGACTTCGTCCATTCGGCTCTGGAGCTTGTCGATCAACTTCTCGGCTTGATCGGATGCATCGAGCGCGTCGCCAACCCGCTGGATGTCCGTCCAAACATCGCCGAGCGCGTTGGGCTCGAGTGAAACAATCCTGGGACGCGAGCTGGTCAACTCACAAACTGCCCGCTCGACGTCTTTGAGGCTGACCGCGCAAACCTCGCATTGAGATTGAGTGATGATGTGAGTCGGATGGAGTGTTTCCAGCATTCCCGCGTCGACTCGATAGACGCTCAGAGCATCTTCAACCAGGGTCTTGACCCGTTGATCGATTTGCCGGCTCGAACCTTCGACGTCGAATTTCGGGCTGGTGCATTGCGGCAGGGCTTTCACAGCCGGCGGATAATCGCACTCATGCGAACGGCCGACGAGCTGATCCTCGAAGCCGAGCGCGCAAACTATCTCGGTAGCACTGGCGATGAGTGAGACGATTCGGTGTTCGGTCATCGAGTTGATCGGCAATTCCTGCTCAAGCTTTGGTGTAAACCTGAGACCCGAGCTGTACGAATTCCTCAGCCTTCTCCCGCATTCCGCTTTCAAGCGCTACCGCCTCATCGAGCTGCTTCTGCGCGGCGTAGTCCCTCACTTCCTGCGTGATCTTCATCGAACAGAAATGCGGGCCACACATCGAACAAAAGTGCGCGAGCTTCGCTCCTTCCTGCGGGAGGGTCTCGTCGTGATACTCGCGCGCCAGTTCCGGGTCGAGCGCCAGGTTGAATTGATCTTCCCACCGGAACTCGAAGCGCGCCTTCGATAGCGCATTGTCTTGAAGTTGGGCGCCGGGATGTCCCTTCGCCAGGTCGGCAGCGTGGGCCGCGATCTTATACGCGATCACGCCGTCTTTTACGTCTTGCTTGTCGGGCAAGCCCAGGTGCTCTTTGGGAGTGACATAGCACAGCATCGCTGTGCCGAACCAGCCGATCATCGCCGCGCCGATCGCGCTTGTGATGTGATCGTAGCCCGGTGCGATGTCAGTAACCAGCGGACCCAGCGTGTAGAAAGGAGCTTCACCACAGACCTCGAGTTGGCGATCGACGTTTTCTTTGATCAAATGCATCGGCACGTGACCGGGCCCTTCGATCATCACCTGGCAGTCCATGTCCCAGGCGATCCTGGTCAACTCGCCCAGCGTTTCCAGTTCCGCGAACTGAGCTTCATCATTCGCGTCTGCTATCGAGCCCGGTCGCAATCCATCGCCCAGGCTGAATGAAACGTCGTACGTTCGCATGATCTCGCAGATATCGCGGAAGCGCGTGTAAAGAAAACTCTCCTGATGATGAGCCAGACACCACTTAGCCATGATCGAGCCGCCTCGCGAAACAATCCCGGTCGTACGCTTGGCCGTCAACGGAATGTAGCGAAGAAGCACGCCAGCATGAATGGTGAAGTAATCGACGCCTTGCTCAGCTTGCTCGATCAACGTGTCACGATAGATTTCCCAGGTCAGTTCTTCAGCTTTGCCACCGACTTTCTCGAGCGCCTGGTAGATCGGCACCGTACCGATCGGCACCGGAGAGTTGCGAATGATCCATTCGCGAGTCTCGTGAATATTCTTACCGGTAGACAGATCCATCACCGTGTCCGAGCCCCATTTGATGGACCAGCGCATCTTTTCGACCTCTTCTTCGATAGACGAAGCGACAGCCGAATTGCCGATGTTGGCGTTGATCTTCACCAGGAAGTTGCGACCGAGGATCATCGGTTCCGATTCGGGGTGATTGATGTTGGCTGGAATAATCGCGCGGCCGCGAGCTACCTCGTCGCGAACAAATTCCGGAGTTACATGGCGAGGTAGCTTAGCTCCAAAGCTTTGTCCTGAGTGCTGAAAGTCGAGGGCGCTTCGGTCGCCGTTCTTTGCTGTTTCAAATGCAGCCTCGCGTCCGAGGTTCTCGCGAATCGCGATGAACTCCATCTCGGGCGTGACAACGCCGCGCCGCGCGTAGTGTATCTGAGTGACGTTGCGCCCGGGCTTTGCTCGAAGCGGCAGGCGCTTCAAGCCAGGAAATGGATCGAGCCGCCCTCTATCTTTGTTGAGCGCGTACTCCCGGGCGCCTTCCGTGAGGTACCCATCGTCTTGAGGCTCGATCTTGCGTCCTTCGTATTCTTCGACGTCGCCGCGTGCGACTATCCATTCACGACGGAGCGCGGGCACGCCGTCGTGCACGCTGCACCGAGCGTCGGCGTCGCCCCACGGCCCGGTTGTGTCGTAAACCCGAACCGGCGCGTTCTCCTCGACAGAACCGTTTACGCCTCGCGTAAGGTTCAATTGGACCTCGCGCATCGGAACGCGAACGTCAGACCTGGTGCCCTCGACGTAGATTCGAGTTGAGTTGGGAAACTGAAATTTGCTTTCGTCGTGTGATTCTGGTGTTTTTGGAGTTGTCATTGTTTCTCCCTTCGACGGCATTACCCGTATCAGGTTCAAGGGGTCTCCCGAGCGGGACTCTCAGCGTCGTTATGAAGCTCCCCCGAAGATTAGTTGCCAGTGGCCGATTGTCGTTGTTCGGCCACTCGCGTATATCTAAGCGAACAGATCATCAAGCTTCATCTTCCAACCAGGCAGGGCAGGTTCAGCATCGGCCAGTTCGCCGCGTCCGAACACGGTAGGCTGATCCGGGTTGTCTGCGGTGTACTTGCGGATGACTTCGCCTTTCAAGACATCGACGTCCCAAACGATCAGCGTTCCGGCGGCAAAATAGTCAGCGCGCTTCGACGCCATCTTTTCCTCGGCTCGAGGACCGTAGTCTCCATTGCTTCGCACTTCTATGGCGAAGACCGGCGCACCTTCGAGGAATAGCCCACCCATTCGTGGTCCAATGTAGAACGAAGCATCCGGGCTAAAGGACCTCCGGTTCGGGAGATTGACGATGAATCCGACATTGTCTCCATAAGCGCGCCCAATCTTTGTCTGCTTCGCGTGTTCTCTCAAGCTCACGACGATCTCTAACGCAACGCTGCCGGGAAGATCTCCAGTAGGACTCATAAGCACAAGTTCTCCATTCACGATTTCGGCCTTCCCGTCTTCCGGAACGTGATAGAGATCTTCGATTGTAGCTTCGACCTTCGTGCTCATAACAAACCTTTCTAATGACGAGAATGCTATCGACGTTGACCCGTCCGCTGGTTCGGTTTCCGATTATACATCACGGCCTAGTACTCTGCTAAGAACCTGGCGCAAGCAGAGGCTTGTAACCTCAATTCTCAATGCCTGTCTGCGACTCCGTTTCTCCGCGGTCAGACAGGGTTGCGAATCTCGCCAACCGCAGAGCGGAGACGCCAAGGTCCCGCAGAGAAGACGGTCGAATTCACGCCCTTCAGGCCTTGAGCCCAAAATTTGAGTTTCCAAAATCACGATGCTATCCTCAAGCCAAACCGATGGACCCGAAGGCTATCTTGACCAACTCGAACGAACGCTCGCGCAGATTTCACGAGCCGCTCGAAGCTTGGGAGCTTGTTGGCAACACCCCTTTGCTTCGCCTTCGCAACAGCGCGCCGCAATCGAGGGGTGTCGAGATTTACGCAAAGGCAGAGTGGTTCAACCCCGGTGGCTCGGTAAAGGACCGACCGGCTCTGAGCATGATTCTCGATGGCGAGCGGACGGGAAGGCTGACAAGTGACAGGATTATTCTCGACGCCACAAGCGGCAACACCGGCATAGCTTACGCGTGGATCGGAGCAGCACGCGGCTACAAGGTAAAGCTCGCGCTGCCGCAGAACGCCAGCGAAGAGCGAAAGCGAATCCTGAAGAGCTACGGTGCCGACCTTGTGTTGACCAGCCCACTTGAAGGCTCCGACGGCGCGATCAGAGAGGCGCGAAGGTTGTATGCCGAGAACCCTGATGTTTACTTCTATCCGGATCAATACAACAACCCCGAGAACTGGCGCGCTCACTACGAGACTACGGCGAATGAAATCTGGGAGCAGACCTCGGGACGAGTTACTCACTTCATTGCGGGGCTTGGAACGAGCGGCACTTTTGTTGGAGCCAGCCGGCGTCTGAAAGAGCTGAATTCGGCGATTAAGGTGATCTCGTTTCAACCAGATTCGCCCTTTCACGGGCTTGAGGGCTTGAAGCACATGGAGACGGCAATCGTGCCGGGGATCTATGATTCGACCCTCGCGGATGCAAACTACGAGATCGGCACCGAGGAAGCTCAAGAGTACACGCGCCGGCTCGGACGAAGCGAAGGATTGTTGGTTGGAGTTTCGGCGGGCGCGGCGCTGGCTTGCGCGATGAAAGTCGCAAGCGGGATGGAATCTGGCATGATCGTCACAGTGTTTCCAGATGCTGGAGATAAGTACTTGAGCGAACGCTTCTGGGATGAGCGATAGGGATGAGGAGAGGCCTTGCGTTACTGTGACGCGGGAGTAGAATCCGGGTATGGAAGCAGACCTCAAAGAGGAAGCGAAACGGCTCATAGACAATATGCCGAGACTCACGTCTTGGGACGAGCTAATGTACGAGATCTACGTTCGTCAAACGATCGAAGCCGGACTTGCTGATAGCGATGCCGGCCGAACCGAGCCGGTCGAGGTGGTACGCGAGGGGTTCAACCTACCGAAATGAAGGTTCACTGGACGGACCTTGCGGTAAAACAGTTGGCCGACATCCACGAGTACATGGCACGCACCTCGCCGCGGTATGCGCTTCGAATGGTAGATCGCCTGACGCGTCGGTCGGAGCAGATTTGCAGATTCCCAGAATCGGGCCGAGTGGTTCCGCGAAAGAATGACCAGAACCTGCGCGAGGTGTTCGAAGGACCGTACCGCGTTATCTATCGGATCAAAAGGATCAGATTGATGTGATTGCGGTAATCCATGCTCAAGGCAATGGCCCAATTGAACCAATAATTAGAGATACGCATCTATGGACCCGGAGAAAGAGAACAAACTTGACGATTTCTTGCAATTGGTGAGTAAGCGTTTTGTGGGCGGTGCCGCACCGAAGTTCATCGAATGCTTGATTTGCCAATGCAGTTTTCCAGAGAGTATCTCCTCGTTTACAGTCGGTCGCTGTCTTGAGTGCGCGATTGAAATTGAGTTTGGAGTGATTCCTTCTCTCGCACCGAAAAGCGTGGGTGGTGGGACGCCTTTCTACTATAGAAGTGATGATGATGATCCGATGTTGGATAATCGCACCAGAATCCGTGAGGGCGACTGAGGGATGGCGACTGAGGGACCAACGATGGGCAATGAGATTGGTGTGCTAGTCATCGACGTTCAGGTTGGCATCGTCGAAGGTTTCCGCGCTTATCGGGGAGCCGAAGTGTTGGAGCGGATCAACACGCTGCTTGATCGAGCGCGCGCTTCGGGAACGCCGGTGATCTACGTCCAGCACGATGGCGGGGAAGGTCACCCTCTTAAACCAAATACAGAAGCGTGGCAGATTCATCCCGTGATCAAGCCATGCGACGGGGAGCTCGTCATCAACAAACGCTCGTCGGATTCATTCTTCGAGACGCCGCTCAAAGGCGAGCTCGAGGCGCTTGGCATAAAGCATTTGGTCGTCACCGGTTGCATGACTGAATACTGCGTGGATACCGCTTGCCGGAGCGCGGTGGCTCACGGCTTCGATGTCACGCTTGCCAGCGACGCACATACGACGATCGACAACGGTGTGCTCAAGGCCGAACAGATCATCGCTCATCATAACGCCCTGCTTGCCGGCTTCGATGCCGGTTCGCACTCGGTAAGGGTGCAGCCGACTGACAGCATAAAGTTTTGACCCCGGAGCGCGGGCATACTGCCCGCTGATTCGCGGGGTAGTGTGATCCAGGGAGCAAACAACTTGGCGATCAAACTCAAAACCGAACACCTCGCTCAGATCAAACAGCACGGCGAGCAGACTTACCCGCACGAGTGCTGCGGCTTCCTGCTCGGAGAACGCGAAGGCTCGACAAACTATCTTCGCGAGGTCTACGGGGCTGAGAACGAGCGACAAGACTCGCGGCACAATCGCTATCTGATCACGCCCGAACAAAGCAAACGCGCCGATTCGTACGCGCGTTCTCGCGGGCTTGGCGTAATCGGCTACTATCATTCTCATCCCGATCACCCCGCTGCGCCGTCGGGTTACGACCTGGACCATTCGTGCTGGCCGGGCGAATCGTACATAATCGTCGCAATCGAGAAAGGAAAAGCGGCAGCGCTCAACTCTTTCACCAAGCCCGACTACACACAGTTTGAGCAGGAAGAAATCCTGGTCGAAGACAGTTAGCGAGTTGCAATTTCCGTCATCAGTCCGTGAGAATCAGAAGCGGAGTGATGTTATGAGGGAGGCTCCTATGGCTATTGCTATCTTGATACCAACCGCGCTTCGCAGCTACGCCGGCGGCAAAGAGTCCGTCGAGATAAGCGGACCGACGGTTGGCGCCGCGCTCCTTTCGCTGCTCGATGCGCATCCAGAGTTGCGCAAGCATCTATACAACGACGAAGGCAAGCTTCGGCATTTCGTAAATATCTACGTCAACGACGAGGACATTCGCTATTCAGGCGAGACTGAGACTTCGATCAAAGACGGGGACACGATAAGCATAGTCCCGTCGATCGCGGGCGGGTCGACTGCTGTCGAAGACGCGCAAGGAGTCGAACTGGATCGTGACGAGATCCTGCGCTACAGCCGGCACTTAATAATGCCCGAAGTCGCGCTCGAGGGTCAGAAGAAGCTGAAAGCCGCGCGCGTGTTGTGTATCGGCGCAGGCGGATTGGGCTCGCCGCTTGCGATGTACCTTGCCGCAGCGGGCGTAGGGCGGATGGGTATAGTGGACTTCGATGTTGTGGACTTCACGAATCTTCAACGGCAGATCATTCACTCGACTGCAAACGTTGGGCGGCTGAAGCTCGATTCGGCGAAGGAGCGGATCGCCGAGATCAACCCTTATGTTCAGGTCGATACGTTCGAGGCGGCGTTGTCGTCTGAGAACGCGCTCGAATTGTTTGCGGACTACGACATCATCGTCGACGGCACGGACAACTTTCCGACCCGCTATCTTGTGAACGATGCATGTGTGTTGATGGGCAAGCCCAATGTGTACGGCTCGATCTTTCGATTCGAAGGTCAGGCAACCGTCTTTTATGCGAAGGAGGGGCCGTGCTACCGCTGCCTCTATCCCGAGCCTCCGCCTCCAGGACTTGTGCCAAGCTGCGCTGAGGGCGGTGTGCTTGGAGTATTGCCGGGAGTGATCGGAGTGATTCAGGCAATCGAAACCGTAAAACTGATCCTCGGAAAGGGTGACTCGCTAATCGGGCGCCTGTTGTTGTTCGATGCGATGAAAATGAAGTTCCGCGAATTGAAGCTTCGAAAGAATCCGGACTGCCCGGTCTGTGGCCTGAATCCTACGGTCACGAAGCTGATCGATTACCAACAGTTCTGCGGAGTGACGCCTCACGAGGAGGTCAGCGTGGGTTCGGAATTCGAAATAACGCCGGTCGAGCTGAAAACCAAGATTGATCGGGGCGATGACTTTGTGTTGCTGGATGTGCGCCAGCCTGAAGAGTACGCGATCTGCCGGATACCGGGCTCGCGATTGATTCCGCAAGCTACAGTGCCCGAACGGCTGCACGAGCTTTCGAGCGCGGATGAGATCGTAGTCCATTGTCGCAGCGGAGTTCGAAGCGGACAGGTCGTCGAATTCATGAAGCAGGCTGGATTTCGCAAGGTGAGGAATCTCGTCGGCGGGATACTGCGTTGGTCGGACGACGTTGACCCGACCGTTCCGAAGTACTGAGGCGCCGCAAGGAGGGCACGCGTACAGCAGCCGCGACACTCCAGAGATGAGCTTGCCAGACGAAAGAGAACAATCACCCAGGTTGCCTGAGCCACTGGCCGAAAAGCTCAAGGCCCTGCTGGGTTGCAAGAATGTCCTGACCGAGCGCAACGAGCTTCTAGTCTACGAAGCAGACGCATTGACTCTGCACAAACACCTTCCATCCGCGGTAGTCATTCCGGGCAATGCCGATGAAGTCGCGGCGGCCGTCAAGATCCTTGCGGAGGCGCAAATACCGTTTACGCCTCGAGGCGCCGGAACAGGACTATCGGGCGGCGCGCTGGCTCTTTCTGGCTCGGTTATCTTTGAGCTGGCGCGGCTAAATCGAATCCTCAAGCTTGACTATCAGAATCGCATCGCGGTCGTTGAGACTGGGGTAATCAACATTCATCTCTCGCAAGCGACGTCGCCACACGGATTTCACTACGCGCCTGATCCTTCCAGCCAGATGGCTTGTACGATCGGAGGGAACATCGCAGAAAACTCCGGCGGGCCACACTGCTTGAAGTACGGCATGACTACGAATCACGTGCTCGGCGTCGAAGTGGTCTTGCCAAACGGCGAGGTGGTGACGCTCGGCGGAGGCGGGGTTGATGTGCCCGGCTACGATCTGTTGGGAGTGTTTGTCGGTTCGGAAGGCACCTTTGGCATAGCAACCAAGGCGACCCTAAAACTGACTCGACTGCCGCAATCGATCAAGACCCTTCTGGCCGAATTCATGACGGTGACCGATGCGAGTCGCAGCGTGTCGGAGATCATCGCCGCCGGTATTCTTCCCGCAGCCCTCGAAATGATCGATCAAGCTACGATCCAGGCAATAGAAGAGTCGATCTTCGCGGGCGGATTCCCAACTGATGTCGCGGCGCTGCTGATTATCGAAGTCGACGGGCTGCAGGCCGGGCTTGAGGTTACCGCAGAGCGTGCGGTCGAAATCTGCCTTCGCAACAACGGGCGGGCTGTCCGTGTTGCCAGGGATGAAGGGGAGCGGCAGCGGCTCTGGGCTGCGCGAAAGCGGGCGTTCGGAGCAATGGGCAGGATAAAAGCCGATCTGATGGTGCAAGACGCGGTGATTCCCCGCTCGCGATTACCCGAGGTGCTTGATGAGATTTATCACATTGCTGACCGCTACAGGTTGAAAGTCGCGAATGTGTTTCACGCGGGCGACGGAAACCTTCACCCTAACATCAGCTTTGACGGGCGCGATCCGAATGAGCGTCGGCGTGTGGAGGATGCTTCGAGAGAGATCATGCAACTTTGCGTAAGCGTAGGCGGTTCGATCACCGGGGAGCATGGCGTCGGGATGGATAAGATCGAGTCGATGCGATTGATCTTTTCGGAGAATGATATGCAACGGATGCTCGCGGTGCGAGAGGCGTTCAATCCGCTTGGGCTCTGCAATCCAGGCAAGGTCATACCGATGATGAAGACTTGTCGTTACTGCGGATTCGGGTTGGAAGACTTTCGTCACAAGGTAACGACGCCGCACGACGGGCACGCCGCTTGATCAGACGGTTGTTACAATAGGTCAAAGTTCTAGAACGCCGCTCGAAGCCGCGAGTTCTTTTCCTTCAACTAGCATCCGCGTTAGTAATTCCGGACGGAGTCGAGGAGTGCGGAAGCTGTGCGCCTGGAATGTTTTATTCTCGATCCGTTCTTCCGCAAGTAGTCGAAACCATGCCATATTGTTCGTGATGGCTTCGCTGAGTTTTCTCACTGAATCGCTGGCCGGCGAGAGCATGTCGCTCGACAAGGACAAGACGATCTTCGGGAGGCATCAATCTTGCGATCGCCGGCTGCCGGGCAAGACGGTGTCCCGCGAGCACTTCGCGATCGAGTTCAACAATGGAAAATTCTTTCTGGTGGACCTTGAAAGCGTAAACGGCACCTTTGCCAACGGAGAGCGCGTCTCCTGGCTCGAGCTGAAGGATGGAGACACGATCCAGGCTGGACCCTTCGTGATGCGGTTTCAGGAGGACCAGAAGGCGGCTCTGCCCGATGACTCACCCAGTGCGGCTCGGTTATTGGAGGGCTCAACGACAGGCGCTACCGAGCCCCTCTCGTTTAAGGCGGAACACGAGAAACTCTATCCTCGCCAGTACCTCGAAGGGATTGAACACTTCAACTCTCGACGCTACTTCGACGCTCACGAGGTTTGGGAAGAGATCTGGCTTCATGCCACTCACAACACTAAGCTTTTCTATCAGATGCTGATTCAGGCTGCGGTCGGATTGCATCACCGCCAACGCGGCAACGTGCGCGGCGCCCTTGGAATGTATCAGAACGTGGTGACCAAGCTTCAGAGTTTGCCTGCGATCTATATGTCGATTAACCTCGTCGAATTCGCTCAACAGTTCACGAGTTTCTTTGCGGACCTGGTCGAAAACGAAAGCGACGTTCCCGGTATCACCGACAAGTCGTGGCCGACCATTAATCTGTGTGACGCCGCAGCGGAGAGGGGGGACGATCGAACACAGTGGGAATGAGCGACAGAGAACCGGAGCTTGTCAGATCGATCGAGTCCGTTCTGGGTGTCCAGAACGTGACCCAATCCCCGCCGCTGAATCTCGATGCCTTTGCTCCTTCAATCCTGGCACTTCCAGGTTGCGCGAAGGAAGTAGCCGAGTGCTTGCGCATTTGCACGACCCTTAAGGCGACGGCGATTCCTGCTGGATCAATGAGCTGGCTCGATTGCGGCAACCCGGTTCGTCGCGCCGACGTGGTTTTGAGTCTCAAGCGGATGCATCGCGTTGTCGACTACAGTCCGCCGGACCTGACCGCGACCGTTGAGTCGGGGTTGCTTCTTGTCGATTTCAACGCGCTGACTCGGTGCGAACGCCAATGGCTGGCTCTCGATCCACCCGGTTATTCTGGCTCTTCGATCGGTGCGATTGCTGCGTGCAATTCGAGCGGACCGCTCAGGCTTGGCTTTGGCGCGCCGCGGGATAGCGTGATTGGCTTGAGGCTTGCGCACGCCGATGGGACGGAAAGCCGATGCGGAGGTCGCGTTGTTAAGAACGTAGCGGGCTACGATATGAACAAGCTCTACGTCGGGAGCTACGGCACTCTTGCGGTTATCACCGAGCTGACCTTCAAGCTGCGCCCGCTGCCCGATGCGAGCGCCACCATTGCGGTCACTGCGAAGCACAGGGACTTGCTACTTGCGTTCGCCGATCGCGTGGTTGCGTCTGAGCTTCAGCCGGCTTCGATCTTCTTGACTATACGATTGCTCGATCACCGGACCGGGCCTGGTGAAGACACTGCGCTGTTGATCAGGTTTATCGATAACGCAGCGGCGGTCCAGTATCAGACCGATTGGATAAAGCGGGAGACTGGCGATGAGTTAGAGCTGGCAGAGTTGTTTGACGTTGACGCCGAATTGCTCTGGCAACGGGTGGCCGACATCGACCGGTGCGCGGCAAACACCGTCCGAATCAGTGTGCCCATTTCTAACGTGCACTCGATGCTGGCAAACCTTTCGATTATAGGATGTCCCGCGACAGTCGACCTTGGTCTGGGATTAATTCGCGTTGCCTTCGACGAAGACGAAGAAAAGGCTGTGGATACGATCACCGCGATGCGTTCTCTGGCTGTCGAATCGGGAGGAACACTCTTCGTCGAGCGAGCACCATTAGGTGTCAGACAGCAAGTTGATGTCTTTGGTTACACAGGAGACTCCTACGATTTGATGAAGTCGCTCAAGGCGAAGTTCGATCCTGACTCAATCTTGAATCCGGGGCGCTTTGTCGCGGGGATATAGTAGGAAAGTTGAGATGAACCAATCGAGCGGTTCGGGTGGTTATGTCGATAGAACAACAACCGAGCGTGCTTGCTTCGCTCCTTAATGCGAACACCGAAAAGCTGCTTACCTGTGTCCACTGCGGGTTGTGCCTGCCTTCCTGTCCGACTTATCGGGTACTTGGAAATGAGAACGACTCGCCGCGCGGCCGAATCTATTTGATGCGCGGAGTAGTCGAAGGGAGGCTGAACATTGGCGCGACATTCACCTCGCATATCGACGCATGTCTCGGATGTCGAGCCTGCGAGTCAGCATGCCCGTCGAGCGTGCCTTATGGTCACCTGCTGGAGGCAGCGCGCGCCGAAGTGTCACAAACCAAACTCGCACAAGGAGTTGTCAGTGAGCGGGTTGTACGCTTCGTGCTCAATCAGACTTTCACGCGTCCGCGAGTTCTTCGAATCGGCATGGCTTTGGCGAGGTTGCTCCGAGACAGTGGACTAGCGCAGCTTGCATTCGAAACGAAGCTGGTTTCGGGCAGATTTCGACTCGCGTTGGCGTTGCTGCTCGCGACTCGTTCGAGGCTTGCTGCTCGCGCCTCGCAGCGGTATGCGAGCAAAGCTGGCGACGGACCCCGGACAGCGATGCGAAGAGGCGCTTTGCGAGTTGGTGTGCTCCGGGGCTGCGTGATGGAAGGATTATTTGAAGAGACTAACCGCGCGACCGAGCGCGTGCTGGTGCGCAACGGGTTTGAACTTGTGAATGCCGATAAGCAAATGTGTTGCGGAGCGCTCCACGCGCACGCTGGGCAGCTTGAGAGAGCCAGGCAACTCGCCAGGCGAAACATCGAAGCCTTTCTCGAGAGCGGCTGTGATCGTGTGATCGTGAACGCCGCGGGGTGCGGCTCGGCCATGAAAGAATACGGGCAGCTTCTCGGCGAGGATCCCGAGTTTGAAAAGCGCGCTCTTGAATTCAGCGCAAAAGTAAGGGATGTCTTTGAGTTTCTGGCTGAGGAAGGACTCGAGCCGCCCAAGACACCATTGATGCGCCGAGTAGCCTATGATGCGCCGTGTCATTTGATCCACGCTCAACGGATCGCGCAGGCGCCGATGGAGTTAATGAAGCAGATTCCCGGTATCATGCTGATCCCGCTGCGGGGCTTTGAGAGCTGTTGCGGTGGCGCGGGTATATACAATCTTCAGCATCCCGCGCTCAGCGGTGACATCCTGCGTGACAAACTCGAAGCCGTCACGGAAAGCGGCGTCGACACTCTTGCAACGGGAAACCCGGGTTGTATCATGCAAATCGGCGCAGGGCTGTTGTTGACCGGATCGACGGTCGATGTGGTGCACCCGATTGATCTATTGGACGCTGCTTGCGCTGAACCCGAACGATGACTAGTGTGTGATGAAGACAAATCGGGCTTCCTTTCATCGGTTGAGGCCTTTAGGTTTGGCCTGCCTTTTCTTTTGGACGTGCGGGGTTTTCGGAGCACAAACCACCCCTGCGGTCCATGCTCAGTCCGCCTACGGTCCCGAGGTCAAGTCGTTTCTTGACTTGATGCGTCACGAAGAGGATGAGCTTGAGTTTCAAATCAGGCATAACGAAATCACGCGCAAGGAGTACGTGCGCTCGAAGAATCGAATCGCTATCCATCGCAAGAGAGTCCTGAGCCTCGTGGAGGAAACGGGACGGGATCATGTGCCGGAGTTGCATGTAGTGGCGGCAGTCGAACTTGATCAGTTGATCGAAGATGGAACGAGCGCGCTGAAGGGGATTAAGCGAGGAGACATAATCAAACAGAAGTGGCGCTACTTGGGCAGCGAGAATCGGGGCGAAGTATTCTTCATTTTCGAAAGGCTACCACGGGAATGAAGCAACCTTGGCCGGTCGTGCTCGAAAAAACTCTTATCTCAGTTTGCTCATCACTGCTAACCGTTGACAACGCCGCATTCGACGGTAATATGTGTCTGTTGTATCGGCGCGGCTCCGTTGCATTGTCCAAACGACGCTTGCAATTGCCCTCCCCCCCATTTATCCAAGTGGTAAACATTCTGGTGTGCGTTTAGCTTTGCCCCTGCCTCAGAGCCAGTAACAAGTTTGCCACGCTATAAGGGGTTCCTCGGTATGTCCACGATCAATTTTTCTCAAGTAGTGCAACAAATGCTGTCCGTCTCAAGCAGAATATCCGATCTAATATTTTCGCCAGGACGGTCGCCTCAAGTCGAATTGATGGGCAAGCTTACGCCAGTCAAGGTCGAGGGAATGCAAGTGCTTACCCCTGCTCACACGGCCGCGATAGCCAAGGCCCTGCTAGGCAACAACAAGGTCGGCGAAGAGTCCTTGGACAAGAACGGATCTGCGGATTTGTCCTTTAGCCTGGCGGGCCTATCGCGCTTTCGCGTGAACATCTTCAAGCAACGCGGGACCTATGCCATCGTGATGAGAGTCGTTCCGAACCAGGTGCCTTCGTTGGAAGAGCTGGGCGTACCGGATGTGCTCCGAGGGGTGGTCGAGATCAAGAACGGGATTGTGCTTGTAACCGGTCCTACGGGTTCTGGCAAGTCGTCGACACTTGCTGCCGTCATAGACCTAATCAACGAGTCCAAGTACTACCATATTATCACTATCGAAGACCCGATCGAGTTCATGCATAGCCACAAGAAGTCGACGGTCCATCAACGCGAGCTTCATTCAGACACCTCGACCTTTGCTTACGCATTGAGGGCAGCGTTGCGTCAGGCTCCAAAGGTGATATTGGTCGGCGAGATCCGCGATTTGGAAACGTGCGAGGTCGCGCTTGAAGCATCTGAGACCGGTCACCTCGTGCTGTCCACTCTGCACACCACCGATGCAGTCAAGTCAGTTGAGCGGTTGATAGGTATGTTCCCGAAGAGCCAGGAACACATCATTCGAATGAGACTTGCGGGGGCATTCCGGTTTATCGTTTCGCAACGGCTGATCCCGCGGGCGGATGGAAAGGGCCGAGTAGCCGCTATCGAAATACTCAAGTCGACCGCGCGCACACGAGACTACATAGAGAAGGGCGAGCGAGAGGGTAAGTCGCTGTACGACGCGATGCGTGACGGGGACGTGGATGGTATGCAGGTCTTCGATGGGGAACTGGAGCGCATGATCCGATCAGGGGTCATCTCGGTCCAGGATGGCCTCGCCTATTCGACGAATCGTCAGAACCTTCAGCTTCAGCTTTCCGATCTGGGCGGCGGGGCGTTGGAGGAACCTGCCGGAATCGAGCGTGAAAGCGAGTTCGTAAGTTGACGTTTCGCTGGAATAAGTAAAAACAATGAACTCTCACGAACCACCGCTAAAGAACACTGGGAGCTATCGCTTATTCAGACATCAGGAAGACCTTCACCATTTGTTATCTCAGTTCAGGTGGGAGGAAGGTCTTGTTAGATAACAAACGTAAAAGCAGTAAACGCGATAAGAATCTAGTCATCGCGGCCCAAACTGAACGGCGATGCGCTCAGCGGTTTCGAGTAAATTGGGAAGTGACCGCCAGAGGAATCGATGGCAAGGGCCGGATTTTTGACGAGTCAGGTTGCGTACAGAATCTAAGTTCGACGGGCGCACTAATAATACTGCCGAGAAGCCCTGGATCGGACGACAGGCTTTGCGTTCAAATCACCATCCCAGTCAAGACGCGTGGTCGCATCGTTTACGCAGCCCGAGTCGCACGGATCGAAGAGATGGGGCACCAAGCAGCAGTGGCCATGGTATTTGAAGCGAAACGACCAAGTTTCATGGAGAGCTAGTCACCGCTGGCGGCATGCTTAAGCGAAGTTTGTCCTTCGTGTTTGAATCTCGAGTATGCGCGCCTTAAGCCTCTTGAGAGTGTCTTCCTTTTCAACCTTGTTTTTGCAGTGCCGAAGGGTTTCGACTAAATCATCTATCTCACCAGCCAACGCGCGACTGCGGTCTTCACTCGGTTCAGCTCTCTTTTCCCTCTCGTCCGCTCGCGAAGCTCCGAAAACCTCATCAATGGCACGCCAGAAGAGGTCAATACTGATCGGTTTTTCAAGGCAAACGTTGGCTCCCGCGGCCTCGGCTTCGACCAAAACCATCGGGCCACAACCGCTTATCACAATAATCGGAGTTGGCTTGAGACGCTGATTGCTTCGAACGCTGGTAATAAAGTGCAGGCCGCTCTTTCCGGGCAATACGATGTCGGTGATGATCAGGTCGGGCGGGCTCTCACGAGCAATACTCAAGCCGCGTTCCGCGTCGGAGGCGGTCGTGACGTTGTAACCACGAAGTCTCAGAAGCTCAGCTAACGGCTGAAGCGTGTCGAAGTCGTCCTCAACTACCAGGACGGTTCTTTTCATAACGGCTCCTCGCTATTCGATCTCCGGCGATTGGGAGAGCAATCTTGTGAGGTCGTCAGAGTACGTGTTAAGCCTGGGGCAGGTTCACGTACGATGAGCTCATGATACATTTGCTTCCCTGTTTGCGCAATGCAGCTTTTTTCCTGCTTGAATGTTCGAGATTTCAGCACTTAACGCAGAGAAAGATATACTTGAGCACTGTGCCCCCGCGTGGTATAGTGCGACACGCCTCCTGATGCCTCTTATCACGGGCTTAATTGCAAACTAAACTATTTTGATTCACGGAAGCTAGGACTGGGTGTTTCCCGTTGGCGAGGGCCCAATCTTCAACAGGGGCGCAGGGCGGGAATAGCTGAGAAGGGCGATTCAGGAGCCAAGATCTCGTCGCCTTCATTCTTAGTCCGCAAACTCACATGCACGCGATGCGCAGAAAGCTTCAATGGTTGGTTGTGTCACGGCTCGCGATCACTGGCTCGCTGTTGGTTGCAATACAAATGACGGAGCGCAAGGGCTCGCCGCGCTCGTTTGTTCCCGTGTTGATTGCCTTGTGCGCCGCGAGTGTGGCGTTATCGGTGCTGTATTATCTCGCTTTTCTTGCTCGCGTTTCGTATCGCTCGCAGGCTTATGCTCAGTTGTCGATTGACCTGTTGATGGTCACTTGGCTCATCTATCGAACGGGCGATGTGGAATCTCCGTTCTTCGCGCTCTATCTGGTCACAATTTTTGCTGCCTGTGCTCTTTTGGGAAGAAGGGGTGTTTCACTTCTGGGAGCTTTGAGCGGCGTTCTTTACGTCGGCACGGCGTTCCTCACGATAAGCGGAGCCGTGCCCCGCGCCAAGGGTTGGCTACCCTACGAGTCGGGAAGCGAGTTTGCCTGGACGCAGTTCATGTTCTCCTTGAACGTGATCGCAATGTTCGCAGTCTCAGTCTTGTCAGGTCAACTTGCGGAACGGCTCAGTCGAAGCGAAACGCAACTCGCAACTGCAACGCGAAACCTTGCGGATTACCGCCTGTTCAACGACCGGATTATCGAAAGCATGCGAAGCGGCCTGGTCACGACTGATCTCGGCCGCCATATCGTGACTTTCAATCGGGCGGCAGAGGAGATTACCGGCTACAAAGCAAACGATGTGCGGGGCCAGAACGTCTTCACTATCTTTGGCGACATCGAGAGGCAGATCGAAGTTGGGCTCGAATCGATTCGTACGCGCACCCGGCTGCCGCGTTTCGACGTAGGTTGTCGGACTGCGGACGGTCGCGAGATCCATCTCGGCTTTTCAGTTGCTCCTCTGGTCGATGAAGCCGAAAACTCACGCGGCTACGTACTGACGTTCCAGGATCTGACCGAGGTGATGGAGCTCGAGCGCGAGGTCAGAAGACAAGAGCGCCTGGCGGCATTGGGAAAGATGGCGGCGGGGCTTGCACACGAGATTCGGAACCCCTTGGCGTCAATGCGAGGCTCGGTGCAGGTGCTCGCCAGCGAGCTTAGCTTATCACCGGACCAGGCACAGCTTATGCAGATCGTATTGCGCGAGTCTGACAGGCTCAACCGCATTGTCTCGGATTTTCTAACCTATGCGCGTCCACCGCGAATCGAGCGCGCGGTCATCGACATATCGAGTCTTCTTTCAGAGACCGTGGCATTGCTTCGCAACAGCTCCGAGCTTTTACCTGACCATCTGATCAGAGAAGCGCTACCGGATGCGCCGGTACTCTATCACGGCGATCCAAATCAGATGCGCCAGATCTTTTGGAACCTGGCTCGGAACGCTATTCAAGCAATGCCCGAAGGCGGTGAGCTCTGCGTGGCGCTCGAAGCCAAACCTGGTCGCGAGATCAGTATCGTGTTTCAAGACACCGGTCATGGGATGAGCCGCGAGCAGAAGGAAAGGCTCTTTGAGCCGTTCAACTCGTCTAGCGGCGGCACTGGCCTTGGAATGGCGATCGTTTATCAACTGGTTCGCGACCATAACGGCGCGGTGATTGTGGAGAGTGAAATAGGGAATGGCACCCGCATTTCAATTAAGTTGCCGATCAGCGGACGAGTGTCCGAAGCCTCGGCAAAGACGGATGCTCTGCGCGCAGATTCTTCAGCTCCCGTGGCAGTGGCGGGTTAGGTCGAACATCGAGAAAGGGATTGGGCCGTTTTCGGCCTTGGGGGGCGCCAACAGTTCTCCCCGGATGATCCTCTACGCGAAGGTTCTTCGCCCTCAGAGAGCGAGGCATTCATGGAAAAAATTCTAGTTGTCGACGATGAGCGAAGCATGCGAGAGCTGCTTGAGTTGGTGCTCAAGCGCGAAGGTTATGCGGTACATACGGCTGAGAGCGGTACGCGCGCGGTCGAGCTGGTGCGGCAGAACGTCTACGATCTGATGATCTCCGATGTGAAGATGCCGGACATGAACGGAATCGATCTGCTCGCGCGGGTCCGGGAGATATCGCCCGAAACGATGGCAATCATGATCACGGCGTTTGCGACCGTCGACACTGCGAGGCGTGCCTTCAAGCTCGGCGCCGAAGACCTGGTCATCAAGGACGCGGGCTTCGACGTGGAGGAGTTAAAGGTCTCGGTCGGCAAGGTCCTCGAGAAGAAGCATTTGCGACAGGAGAATGTGTTGCTTAAGCGCGAACTGCGCCAGCGCAACTCGCTCGACAATATTGTCGGCCGCTCGCCCCAGATGCAAGGGGTCTACCAGATGATCGAAATGGTTGCGGCTACAACCTCCACAGTCCTCATTACTGGGGAGTCTGGCACCGGAAAGGAATTGGTCGCTCGCGCGGTCCACAGCATGTCAGACCGCGCCGTGGCTCCGTTTGTATCAATCAACTGCGGAGCCTTCACCGAGACGCTCTTGGAGTCGGAGTTGTTCGGCTACATGAAGGGCTCCTTCACCGGGGCGGTTTCGAATCGGAAGGGCTTATTTGAAGCTGCCGAGGGAGGAACGATCTTCCTTGACGAGATAGGTGAGACAACGCCTGCGATGCAGGTGAAGCTTCTTCGCGTGCTGCAAGAGCGGAACATTCGACGCGTCGGCGGACTCGAAGAAATAACCGTCGATGTGCGCGTCGTCGCAGCAACAAACCGCGACCTAAGCGCCATGGTTGAAGACGGAACTTTCCGAAATGATCTCTACTACCGCATCAGCGTCATTCCGATCGAGATGCCTCCGCTCAGGGGAAGGCGCATGGACATACCCGACTTGGTGCGCCATTTTCTCGAGAAGTACAGCGCTGCAGCAGGTCGTCCGACTCTGGAGATTTCCGAGGAGGCGATGCGGTATCTTGAGTCTTATGATTGGCCCGGAAACGTACGGGAGCTTGAGAACACTATCGAGCGGGCGGTGGCGCTCGAGCCGGGACGGGTTGCGGGCGTCGATCGTCGTAAAGAGGACCTAGGTCCGCCCGCTGACTTGCCCGAGCGCAGGTTGAAGCCTGAGTGGCTGCCCGAACGCATACTCAAGTACAAGCCACGCAACGTGAGTGACCTCGACTTGCCCGAAGAAGGAATCGATCTTGAAGCGTATCTTGCCCAGCTTGAGAAGGACTACATCATCCGCGCGCTGCAACGCACAGCGGGCAATCAAACGCGTGCCGCTGAGATACTTAGCATGTCAGTGCGCAGCTTGCGACACTTGCTTGATAAGCATAAGATCCGGCACACCGCGAGCCTCCTGCGAGAATCTGGGCCGCTAAGCGATACCGCCGTCCACAAATAGAAGTCACATTTCTCCGCGCTCGAGAATACTGGCTTCCTCCCTGTGCCCTCAGTCTTCAAACCATCGACCCTCATCTCACGAAAAGCGTTGACGGAAGCCCCTTAGAGAATCGGGATCAATGGCCCGTGGCGCTCTCCTTCCTCATAGCGTTCAGCTCTTGTCTGCTGGCCGATGCAGGCAACAGTTGATGAGAAATCGCCGTCGTTTTGCGCTCTTGCAATATGCCCGATCTTCATTGGCACGGTCATTGCTGCTAGTGCTGCGACCCGAGAAAGGTCTCGCATAGAAGCAGACCTGTTTCTCAATTGGAGAGCGGAATGAAAGACCAGCAGGGCTTTTCTTTGATCGAGCTTCTAATAGTCATCGCAGTCATCTCCCTGATCGCCGCAATCGCGATTCCCAATCTTAAGCGAGCTAGGCAACAAGCTTGTACTGGGTCCGCCGTTCAGTCGATGAGAACTATCACCACCGCCGAGCTTCTGTATCAGAAAACATATAAGGTATACGGAACATTGGCTGATTTGGCGCCAGACGGGACGCTCGACGTGAGCCTTCGTACTGGTTTCAAGAGCACGTACCGGTTCGATATTATCCTGGACTCCGATCCCCTCAAGTTTACCGCGACCGCGACGCCAACATCGGATCCGACTGCGATGAATTATTACTTTGTGGATGAGACCACCGTGATACGCGTCAACGCCGGGGCGCCGGCTGATGCAAGCAGTGACCCGATACCAAGGTAATCTATTTTTTGACAAAAAACGGCAACGAATTCTACCGGTTTTTGTTAAGGACAATGTGGCTGGATATCAAAAACTATCTGATCTTATGACAATGGCCTTTGGTCTCAACCAGTTCGATACATGCTCCCATGCAACCGGTAGATGGCACGATCGTTGCCCTTCAAACCAGCGCGATCTGTCGTAGATTGGCCGCTAGGGACAAACAACCTACGGCAATAATTTAGAAAGTGAAAAGGAGCTTGAATAGTATGAGGAAAGAAAAAGGATTTTCGCTGATCGAGCTGCTGATAGTGGTGGCGATCATCGGGATTATTGCCGCTATCGCGATTCCTAACCTGCTGAAGTCCCGCCAGGCGGCCAATGAGGCATCAGCCATCGGGTCTACTCGCACGCTTGGAACTGCACAGGCGACATATCAATCAACACGTGGCAAGGGTAAAGACTTCGCTCTCCTCCTCACCGATCTGAGGGATGATGGCGGAGTGGACAACACGCTCGGTTCGGGCGTCAAGAGCGGCTTCGCCTACACCTGCGTGGGGGTTGCGTCCACCTCTCTGGGAGCCCCATCGTATTTCGACACGAATGCCGATCCGCAGACCACAGGTGCATTTGGCACGGGAAACCGGCATTTCTACTCGAACGAGTCGTTTGTGATCTACCAGGATTCCACCGCGGCGATACCTAAGTTTGCATTCCCGCGTACCGCGGCAGAGGCCGCCGCACATACGCCGATCGAATGATAGACCGCGGCAGATCAATTCAGTGATTTAACAAAGGGTGGGCCCTTCCTGGGCTCACCCTTTTATGTTATGGTTTCTTCTCAAACTAGAATAAATGAACTGATGGCCCAGGACGGCGTTCGATTTCGCAAGAGTAACAGAAGCAATCCGCACGCGGATGCTCAGGTCTAGGCATAGGAGAAAACCAATGGATAAGCGACGTGAGAGAGGTTTCTCATTAATCGAGTTGCTGATAGTGGTGGCAATCATCGGAATCATCGCGGCAATAGCCATCCCAAACCTACTTAAATCGCAGCAGGCGGCACGCGAGACGGCCGCGCTAACCGAAGTACAGACCATCGGCAAGAATCAGGTGCTGTACTCGATCACCAAAGGGCATGGTAAGTTCGCAGACATGGCAACCCTCGGTTCCATGGCGTATGTTGACTCGACAATGGCGACCGGCAACAAGGGTGGCTATGTGTACGTCACTACACCCATAAACGCGGAAGGTATGCCTTCAATGTTTGACACAACCGCCCATCCAAGCGCAGTAGGCACTTTCGGCACTGGCAACCGGTCATATTATTCGAATGAGACTATGGTAGTCTTTGAGAAGGACGGGATTCAGCCGCCAACAGCAACACCGCAGGATCGCGTACCAAAGGATGGTATGCCAATACAGTAGTAACGCGTTAAAAAGATCGGGTACGACCATCATCGTACCCGGTCGAGCTGATCGCTATACTTGGGAAACGGTCCCTGAACCTTTTAGCTCCCCCACCTAGGCAGCTCTTCTCGGCGTCCCCATCGCGGTAGTGCCCCCACATAAGTCTGTTTCTGCGCTTTTGTCTTGCTTGCGCACGACTTTAGAGGAGTGCATGTGCACCAAACTAAGTTCAACGTGCAGCTGGAGGAGCCGCCGTTCGTAGGCGAACCCGCCGTAGGTATCTCGCTTGCTGACAGGATTTCCAGAGCAGCCGCGCTGCGTCCTCCTAACCGGGCGAGTAAGCTCGTCTTGCTTGTGCTTGTGGGAGTTAGCCTGCTGACCTTGGGTACTTATTACAACTCTTTATCTGGTGGCTTCGTTCGGGACGATAGGCAACTCATCGTCGATAACCCGATGGTGGGCAAGTGGAATCTTGAAACCCTTAAGTTAGCGTTTACGCGAGACTCTTGGGCGAACCTGGAACCCGAAGTAGCGGGCGATAAAGTCGACAGCGTCTATTATCGCCCGATGTTCTTGCTCGCACTGATGTGGGGCCATAGCGTGGCTGGGACGAATCCAATAGCGTGGCACCTCATCGCGATTTGTATGCACTTGCTGGCTGGCATCTTGACCTTCCTGGCGGTCTACAAGATTTTGGAATTGACGACGCACGAAGCCAACGTAAGCCTGACACTTATGTCAGCTTTCGCGACGGCGATTTTCGTTGTGCACCCTGTGCAAAGCGAATCAGTGGCGTGGATATCAGGTTTGGTTGGGCCGTTGAGTACGGCGCTTATGCTCGGCGCGTTCTTGTGCTATCTCGCATATCGGCGGACCGGAGCAGCACGAGCCTTGATCGGCTGCGCCTTACTATTCCTGATCGCTGCGTTTACCAAAGAACAAACTTTGACATTGCCCATAATCATCCTGGCCTGCGAATATTCCGCATTCCGGAACCAGGAAACGGCAAAGGCATCGCAACGAGGAAAGATTGTTCTGATCAATATGACGGGCGCGATGATCGTATATCTCGTGTGTCGCTACGCGGCGATCGGTTCCCTGTTAGGTCGAAATCAGAACCTGAATTTCCCAGACGACGCTTCGCTCACACTTGCAGATCAACTTCGGACACTGCCGACGCTGTTGTTGCATTACTGCAAGCTGGTTGTTTATCCAGCCGATCTATCATTGATGTATGCGCTGGGCTACGTGCGAAGGGTGAACGTAGGTGACTTTTGGTTGCCGCTGACCGCGGTGTCTGGCTTAGCAGCGCTAATCATTTATGCCGCTCGCCGGTCGCCGGCGGCTGCGATCGCCCTGATCTGGCTGGCAATACCTCTCCTGCCGCATCTAAACACCAGAGCCTTTGTCAGCGATGAAATTATTCATGATCGCTACCTGTATGGTTCCTTTATCGGTGTTGGTATCTTCGCAGCCTGGCTGTTATGGCGAGTCAGTCTCCAACCCGCCATACGAGCGTCGTTTGCAGGTGCGGTTCTCCTAGCTTTGGTAGCATTGACAGTCAATCAGAACCGGCAGTGGAAGACAGATGAGTCGCTGTGGACAAGGGCCGCCAAAACCGCGCCGGATTCTCGTCTGGTTCATCTTGCTCTTGCAGCGCTCGCGGAGAAACGACACCAACCCGGGATCGCTTTGGCAGAGTACGAGTCGGTTCTGACAGCCCATCCCGACGTTATTGACGCGCTGAACGACTTTGCCTTGCTAAGCGGGCGCACCGGCCATTGGCCCGAGGCGGCTCAAAAGTTTGAACGGATAGTTGAGCTAACCCCAGACAAGGCGATCGCGCATTTCAACCTCTCGTTTGCCTACGCCGTTCAGAAGCGCTTCGGCGATGCGGCGCGCGAGCAAAGAAGGGCGATCGAACTTGATCCGAACGGGCCTCTAGCTAATGAATGGCGCGCACGGCTTGCGCAGATAGAAAAGGCCATTGCCGAAGCTCAAATTAGCGATTCGAAATTAAGGTAGCAAAAGTCAAGCGATGGCTTTTACCAAGACCCAGACACCGCTCCAGATAAAAGCCTCTCCGCACCAGGAATCGCTGGCATCGGCTTCATCAGACTCTGGCGTTCGAGGTCTACTGACATCAATCGAGTCGCTACCAGCGGGTCGCGCGATACTCCTGATCTGTTTGCTTTCATTTCTTGCTTACGCGAACTCGCTAGGCGGTCAATTTGTCTTTGACGATACGGACCAAATTGTCGCCAATGGAGACATCAGGTCATGGAGCAACCTGACCAAGGGTTTCACGAAGCACGTGTGGGCGTTTCGCGAGCAGGAGCGTAGCCTCCAGCCGCCTCCCCCATTGCCGTACTACCGCCCGATATTCACTGCAATGTTGACCATTGAGTATCATATCTTTGGCCTGTGGCCACAGGGCTGGCACTTGGTCAACATACTGTTGCATATCCTGTCGTCGGTGGGAGTGTTTTATGTGCTCCTTCTGATTTCCCATCGAATGCTTGTAGCTCTGTTCGCAGGAGCCCTGTTCGCAGTTCATCCAGTCCACGCCGAGTCCGTGTGCTGGATAAGCGGTATGACCGATCCGCTCTTTGCCGTGTTTTTTCTCTCGTCGTTTTATTTGTATCTAAAGTCGCACAGAGAGGGCCTGGAAACAAAGAAGGGAACGCGATCACCAGGTTCCGTGAGTCGGGTGTTCGTCTTGTCGCTCGTGCTATTTCTGTTGGCTTGCTTCTCGAAGGAGACCGCATTGAGTCTTGTACTGTTGGTTTTCGGCTATGAGCTAGTCGAAACGCCCGGCAAATTGATCTCACGCGCGAGCCAGGCCGCCCGCCGAGCATTGCCATACGCAGCGATTGCTTTGCTCTACCTAATTCCACGCTACCTCGTCCTTGGCGAACTGATGTGGAAGAATCCTCAAGCGCCCGACAGACCGGTTGCGCTCGCTCTATTAACTTTGCCGTTTGTTGTGTGCAGCTACGTGCTTCATCTCGCCTGGCCGATGAATTTGAGCATCGCGTACGACACTCACTTCGTGACCACAGCAGGGTCGCCGATGTTTGTGTTGCCTACAATCATACTATCTCTTGGCATCATCGCTTTGATTGCGTTTCGCGAGCGAATCAGCCGAGAGGTTTGGATATCACTGCTAATCATCTTCGTTCCTTTGCTGCCAGTGCTGAAGCTCGGTCAAGTCTCGCGTGATGAATACCTGGTGTTCGATCACTACCTCTACCTTTCAGTAGCGGGCTTTGCCTACTTGCTAGCGATCGGTCTTGCCAGGCTCGGCTCCTTCGAGCATCTCGGAAAGCTTGCCGCGAAATCCCAGATCGGCCGCGCGAAGCTCACCGTTGTCGCTATGGTAATACTGCTGCTGATGTCTGTTGTCGGGGCGGCACGGGAGAATCGATCATGGGCAGACTCATATGAGCTATGGTCGAATGCGGCTCGCATACGCCCATCATATTGGGCGGCTCACTACAACGCTGGACTCGCGTTGATAGACGGCGGACGCTACGCTGAAGCGCACGATTGGCTGGATCGCGCCGCCAAGCTTAAGCCGGACGAAGCAGTGGTGTTCGATGCGCTTGGCCGCGCTTCAGAGAATGCTGGTGACAATGCCGAAGCGGAGAAGCACTTTAAGCGTGCGCTAGAGCTTAACCCCAGGCTACTCGAATCACTGAACAATCTAGGAACGCTCTACTTCACCAGGCAGGACTATGCTTTGGCGGAAGAGAGTTTTGTCGCCGCACTGAAGCTGGGTCCGGATGCTGCTGCGGTGCGTTTCAATCTCGGGATGTGTCGCGCGCGCCAGGGTCGCTACGCTGACGCCGCGAGCGAGTTTGAGCGCGTTGCTCGAGCCGGCTCCGATGCGGAAGCTTATTACGAGCTGGCACTTGCCTATGAGAAGATTGGGCGCCTCGACGATGCCCGGCGCGCCCTGAACGATGGACGCAGGCTTGCCACCGACGAAACTCTCGCGGGCAGGATAGATGAGCAATTAAACCGTATGCGTATTGAGACCGGCACTCGGTGATTCCTTCGATGCCTGAGTGATCTGTTGGTAATATTGT
>DATMCM010000142.1:0-26604 GCA_035558335.1 Blastocatellia bacterium
ATAATTTCGCGGGTCACTTGCCTACGGTGTATCGCGGGCCTTATGAGTTCAGCGTACCAGGCGCCGCCAACGATTACTGTATGCAAAACGATCCCGAAGGTCCGAAAGGTGAGGGACATTAGGAAAGCCTGTAGGGGCGTCCCTCCGAGGGCGCCCCTGCTCGGGTAAGAGTTGAAACAGACGGCACACAGAGGGGCGCCCGCGGAGGGACGCACCGTAAGAAGAGCGAAGTTAAGATGGGCACCACCGTAACAACAGGCGTAAAGGTGACGAAGGGCGGGCTCGGCGCGGACGCGACGGGACCGGGCGGGCCATTCGATCCAGGTTCGGGAGACGACGGAGGCGACTGGCCGCCGGGTCGAACCCGCGAAGATGCCATCGAGCCTAACAAGTATCGGATTGGGATCTGGGTTGCGCTCGCCAGCATCTTGATGCTGTTCATCGCGTTGACCAGTGCACTGGTGGTTCGTCAGAGCCCCGCCCTAAATGGCGGTCAACGAGACTGGATCGCCATCCAGGTTCCAACCGTTTTGTGGATCAACACCGCGGTGCTTTTGATCAGCAGCGTCACGATGGAGCTTGCGAGGCGGGCGCTTGCGCGAAACGACTACGCCAATCTCAAGCGCTGGATCGTAGCTACTACGTTGCTTGGAGCCTCCTTTTTGGTCGGACAGGTGATCGCCTGGAGGCAGCTTGCGGCGCAAGGCATCTTCGTCAACAGTCATCCTCACAGCTCGTTTTTCTATCTGCTAACGAGCCTGCACGGATTGCATTTGCTGGGCGGAGTGATTGCGTTGTGCTATGTGACGGTCAACGCGGTTCGTATGCGAATCGGAATCAAGCAGCGAACGGCGGTTGGCGTAACGGCGACGTACTGGCATTTCATGGATGGGTTGTGGATTTATCTTTTTGTGCTGCTGTTTTTTTGGAAATGACGTCACTGGAGGTGAATGAATGGCTGAAGCGAAAGCTGTGAGCCTGGCAGATGAGTGGGGAGGCGGGACGTTTCCGTATCGAGTGAGTCACCGCAAGCTTGGGATGTGGCTGTTCATAATGTCGGACTCGTTGACGTTTGGAGCGCTGCTGGTGACGTACGCTTACGCGCGGCTGTCGAGCGTCAACTGGCCTACGCCTTTCAAGTTTCATCCGAGCGTGACGTTTTCCACCGTGATGACGCTTGTCCTCCTTTCAAGCAGTTTGACGATGGTCTTTGCAGTAGCCGCTGCAAAGAAGCGCGACAAGAAGAAGGCTCGGCTGTGGATTCTGGCAACCATGTTCTTCGGCGCTACATTTATCGCGCTGCATTCTTACGAGTGGCATCACCTGATTGTTGACGAGGGGCTGACGCCATTTCAGCTTCCGGACGAATGGGCGCACGTGTGGCCTGGAGCCTCGCCGCTGTTCGGATCGGCATTCTTCGGCATCACCGGATTGCACATGTTTCACGTCTTTAGCGGCGTCTGCTACCTGGGGGTGATCGCCGCGCGAATTCGCAAGTTCAAGGCCGACGATGTCGAGGTGAGCGGTCTGTACTGGCATTTCGTCGACCTGGTTTGGATGTTTGTGTTCCCGCTGATTTATTTGATGTCTGTTGACTTCAGACCGGGATCGTAGGACAACAGTTTAATCGAGCGAGGACTGAGAGATGGAGCAATCAAAGCAAGATAAAGAGATAAAGAGAATGAATCTCGCGCTGCTGGGCGCGGCGGGAATTGCCTTCCTGGTGGCAGTATGGACTGCAATCAGCGATCAGATGAGAGGCGGAACAGATGACCTCTTCTTTATCCTGGTATGCCTGCTCCTCGCGGCGTTGTTTGCCATCAGTCCATTGATGTGGGCAAAGCAGAACGGGATGTTTGCAGCGTCGGCCGCCGCTGAGGAAACGGAGCCGGATTACGCTATCGAAGAGCATCACGGGGGCAGCAATCGAGAGAACATCATCGTCTGGGGCGGCTTGCTGGTGCTCACCGGCATTGAAGTAGTTCTCGCGTACATTCATCTACACGCGGCGCTCATGTTGACGATCCTGATGCTGCTGTCGATAGTAAAGGCGGCGCTGATAGTTGCATATTTTATGCATCTCAAGTTCGAGCGATTCAGCCTTGTTATGACGATTGTTCCGACGCTCATTGTGCTGTTTCTGTTGTTCGGCATCTTCTTCCCGGACAGCCGGCGCGCGCACGATCTGCGGCCTCCGATGGAAATACAGCAATCCTCCGATCACGGCGCCTCGGCGGATGAAGGGGAGCGATGAACTCGCGTCGAGTCTTACTACTGGCATGTTCGGCAGTCTTGTTGATAGCGATCGCCTGCGAGCCTGCGTTGGCGCAGTGTGCGATGTGCGGCGCGTCCATCCAGAACTCGACGGACGCGGAGGCGGCCTCTAAGACTTTGGACCTTGCGGCGCTGATCCTGCTCGTGCCGCCGGTGACGATCTTCGCCGGGTTGTTTGGAGTCTTTTATCGCTTTCGCAACGTTCAGGGTGGAAGCGAACGTCGCGGGCCTTTTGAAGAGTCGAACATCGACAAAGAGCTGCCGTAACCCTGAGTGTTGCCACGCCGGCAGGTTGGCCCCGATATGCCCATTCAATATTTCCCTCCCATCAACGCGATGTTGAACGCGGCTAGCGGGATACTGATCCTGATCGGGTTTGTGATGATCCGGCGCAAACGGGTGGGCCTTCACCGCGCGTGCATGGTTTCGGCCGTGATCTGCTCGAGTTTGTTCCTGATTTCATATCTCACCTATCACATCGGCTTTGGAGCGGGAGTGACCCGCTTCGCCGGGACGGGGTTGGTGCGAACTCTGTACCTGGTCATTCTGGTTTCGCACACGATCCTGGCCATAACCGTCGTGCCGTTCGTAATCGTGACGTTGACCCGCGCGATTCGCGGAAAGTTCTTGCGCCACCGCAGCATCGCGCGTATCACCTTTCCAATGTGGCTGTACGTTTCGGTCACCGGCGTGATCGTTTACTTCATGCTTTATCAGATCTACCCTTCGCGATAGTCTTTGATAGATGAAGCCCCGCGCAAAAGTGATCGACCGAGCAGAAGCTCAATCGGAGTGGAAGCTGGTTGATGAAATACCAGGTTTTCCGTTCGAGACGTTCGATCAAATGCAGGCGGGCGTTGCGATCAAGAGCTTTAACATTGGCGTCGATCCGCTGGCTGCAGCAAAATGGTCGAGCCGGTTCAACAGCAGGACCCGAAGGGCTGTTGTCGCCGCGCTGTCGCTGCTGATTGTGATCGCGGGGGCGGCTTCGGTGGTTACGGCGCTGGTGACGAGCAACTATTGGCTGTTCGCAGCCGTGCCGCTGCAAGTGGCGGCGTTTTACGTTTCGCATCCGGCATCGCCAATTCGCAAGTGGGTCACAGTTGGCGGCGCAGTTTCAGTGGTGGCGTTTGTTGATCTGTTGTTTAACGGCTCGGTGACGGCGGCGACGCTGGTCGCCTACGCAGGGCTGACTTTTGCGGCGGTTCGAGCCGCGGCGTTCATCGCCAACTCTTCGTTTCGCAAGGCGCTGCTTAAGGACGAAGAGCTGTTTGTTGCGGCCTTCGCGAGCGGCGTTTGTACCTTGCGCAACAACCGGACGAAACGCGTATACAGCCCGGGATCTCGCTAGCTTGTAGGGGAGGCCACGGAGGCCCCCCTACAGGAAGACTCGCTGTGCCAGAAGACGAAATCATTCAAGACCAGAACGGCGAGCTTGCAGGCAACCGGCCAAGTCGCAAATACCCGTGGGCGATAGTCGTGGTCATAGCACTTTTTGTCATCATTCCGTTCATCTCGTGGTACGGCACTTGGTTTGGGCGGCCGCTTTCCGACGCCAAGATGGATCAGTACCTTCACGACCGCAACAAGCCTCGCAACGTTCAGCATGCGCTCGCGCAGATCAGTCAACGAATTATCGCCGGCGACCAGACGGTTAAGCGCTGGTACCCGGCGATCATCGAAGCGGCGGGCAACGACTTGCCCGAAGTTCGGTTGACCGCGGCCTGGGTGATGGGACAGGACAACGCTTATCAAGACTTTCACGCGACGCTCGGGCCGATGCTTTCGGATTCGAATCCCGGTGTGAGGCACAACGCGGCGTTGGCGCTGGTCAGGTTTGGCGATGCATCGGCGCGGTCTGAGCTTGTGGAGATGCTTCTAGCAACCACTCTGCACGCGCCCGTCAGCGGGACGGTTGAGCTGCTGGTCAAGGATGAAGGCGCTCCGTTAGCTGCCGGGGCTCCCTTGGTTCGCCTGAAAAAGGATGACGGTCAGGTAGTCGAAATGCGCGCGCCCCAGGCGGGACGCATCGAATCGATCGCGATTGCGGATAACAGCAAAGTAATCGAAAGCGCAGAGCTAATGACTCTGTCACCTGAAAGCGAGCAGGTTAGAAGCGCGCTCGTAGCACTTTACATGATCGGGCAGCCGGAGGATATTCCTGCCATCCAGCGTTACACACGGCCCAGTCAAACCTTACCGGACAGCGTGGAAAAGCAGGCTCAATCGACGATTGAAGCAATTCGGGGAAGAGCAGAGAAGAGATAACAGTCGTATTCTGATCGTTGAGTTACGGGTTTAGCGCGAAACCGGTCCGCGATTCCCATTCAGCAACGTCCATCATCTCAATCGCGTCCCAGGGACAGCCTTCGAGGAACGTCCCGTCCGGGCCCTTGCTTGTGCAGAGTTTGCATCCGATGCATAGGTTTGGATCGACTTCGATGCGGCCCGCCGGAAAGTAGTCCGGGTCGTTCACCCAAAACATGCACGCATCAACCGGGCAGTACTCGACGCAAGCCGGAGAGCCGGCGCATCCGGTGCAGTTGTCCAGTATGACTGCGAGAATCTTGGGCTTCTTCTTGCGCAGGTCGGGGCGACCGTGCGACATCGGTTCCAGCTTCTCGAATGTTCCGATCAACTCCGCAGCTTCAGCCATCGTATCTCCTGGTTCGTATGATTTCGTGTTACTGGAACTGCTTGCTAAGACTGGAAAGAATTTATCACAAACCGGCGCGCTCATAAAGCGGCGCTCCGGGCGGCTGGTGGAATCATAGATTCGCTGGTGACAAAGCGAGCAGAAATGAAATCTGCTAATCCCCTTACCCTCGGGGCATCGCCTCATGCGGTGAACCAGAAATGTTGTGTTGCGATCAACAGAATTACTTCTTCTGGCGGTTAGAGTCCCTCATTTTGATGAAATGGGCAAGGTCTTCCTCATACCTCTTTTTCTCGTCAGTCGTCAGGTTGGAGGCTGCGATGTACTTTTGCATGTGGTCCACCGCAGGCGCGAACTTCTGATTGCTGGCGTATGCCGAAGCCAGCGTCAGGTGCGCGTTTGGAAAGTCCTTCAGCGCGGGCATTGACGCGCTCAGCTTGAGCGCCTTTTCACCATCGTCGATGGCGCGGACAAGATCGCCTTTAAGAAAATAGTTAAGCGCGCTTGTCTCGAGCACCAATGCCAGCCGTGATTTGTCTGTCAGGCTCTGTGCGAGCCGTTGCGCTTCGTTGAGATTAGTGCGAGCCTCGTCCAGATAAGCGTCGGGATTGGCGATGCTGTCGTCGAAGTAGACTACACGGGTCAGCGTCTTGCCGAGCACATGGTGAGCTTCGGCCATCGCGGCGTCGTTGCGATATCTGCCGCCTCCGAAAATCAAATGCGAGATCGATAGTCCCTTTAATGATCTCGACGCCGAAACCTTCTTTTGCGACACGATCGCGAAAAGCTCCAGCGCGTCGCGGGCTTCTTTTACCGCCTGCTCACGCTTCTGTTTTGAGTCTTGATGAGTCAGCACATCGGCAAGGATCAGACGTGCAGGCGGTGATTTGGGATTGATCCGCTTTGCTTTTTGAAGCTCGCGTTCGGCAGCTATATAGTCTCCCTTGAAGAAGAGGACATCGCCGAGCACCACGTGCGGATAATCCCAATTGGGGTGGCGTCGAATGACGCTTCGAAGCGACGATTCGGCCTCGCTGCGATCGAGGTTCAGGTTGAACTTGGCTTCGGCGAGCAGCGTCTCGGTTTCGAAGTCACTCTTGCGAACTGCTAGCGCTTGCTGAAAGCTTGCGACCGCGTCGGCTTTGCGCCCCAGGGATTGCTCCGCGCGCCCGCGATAGACCAGCGCGTCCGGATAGGGACTGCCCCCGTTCTTTTTGATCGCGTCGTTGAACTTCTCAATCGCCTGTTCGGTTTTCTGCTTGTTGAAGTAATCGACGCCGTCGAGAAACGCCTCCCGCGCATCCTTCGAGGGCTCTTTCACTTCGCCGAAATAGACGTTTACAAGACTTTCGGGGGTAGGGACTATTGCGTCATCGTCGCTCTGGCTCAAGCTGAGATTCACTTCGACAAACCGGGATTTGCCCGCTTCAATGCGGGCCTCGCGTTCACGCTTGACGCCGTTCATCGTAAACGACAAGCGCCGATCGCCAGTGGGCACCCGTCTTGTTATTTCGCGCTTGCTGCTGATCGTTCCGGAATTCGCGCCGTCAATCGCAACGCTAACGTTATCGAGATCAGGTGCGCGAATCACAAGCGAACCACATTGAGTCGGGTCCTTGCACGAACCAGGCACGATCGAGAGCGGAATAGTGTTGGCTTCGATGGTTGTAGTGTTACCGCCCGGATGCTGTGGAGTCTCGCCGGTCAGTTCCGGCACTTTCTTTTGAACGTAGTTCTTCAGCTCGAGAAACGTGACAATCCCGTCGACCGGGTCGGTGTCGGCGTTTCCGCGCAAGCCTTCAAGCAGAGCATAGGTGAAAACACCCTGACCCTGGCCTTGCCCTTGATTCAAGTTATCCAATTCGAGCGAGACCTCGGTTTGATCCGCAGCCCAAATGTAGCCGATGCCCGATACGTCCGCCTGCTTGAGCTTCTCGACAAGGTCTGAATTTGCACGCTTGGCTACTTCGGCGCCTCGGCCTGCCATCACTATCGCAGCACTGTGACAGGTGTCCGACAGCACAAGTCCCTGCTTCGCTGGAATCTGCTTGACCGCATCCTGGAACGCCGACATAGGCAGAGCCGTGTTTTGCATGTTGCTCAGGTCGCTGTCGTAGAGGACGAAGTAGGGAACCTCAATGGTTCGGCCGAGCTTGGAGTCGTACTGCGGCGCGAGAACCCCGTGAGTTGCGATGAAAGTGACAAAGAAGTCGTCGGGCCTGGTCTTCCTAAGCGCTGCAAGCGCCTTCTCGACTTCCGCCTTGGTCGCCTTTTCGTCTTTTAGCAGGAAGATGTGGTCTTCGGGGAACGCGCCGCCTTCGTCGCTTCGCAAGAACTCATAGATTGCTTGGGCGTCATCGCCTGCATACTTGAGATTCGAGATCTGGTTGCCGCGGACGTTCTGATCGCCGTTTTGGAACCGCGAGACGCCGATGAGCAGCGCCCATAACTCGACCTTCTGCGTGGCCTTGCTCTCAGTGCGCGCCCTTCCAACGACCGTCAGCCCGCGTTCCTGCGGTTGCCCGAGAGCGGGAAGCGACCCCAGTACAATCAAGCTGCCCCATATGACCACGGCCCAGGCGCCGCAACTAATGCGATCCTTGTTCATACTGCGTTCTCCAAGACATATTACGCTTTCAAGGCATTGTTTGGTTTGCGCTGGCAGCACTAGGGAGTCACCTTCGGAGGTGGAACTGGCTGTATGGGATCGCCACTTTGATTAGTGAGGATTATGCCGGTCGTTAGCCCGGCTGCCGCGATTCCCGCAACAATGAGACTATTCTGGAGGTTCCAGAAGCCAGTGTTGGACTGCACCTGCACCCGGTAAGTGTAAGTGATGTCAGTGCCCTGGACTTTCGCGACTAGTGTCCCCGCGCATTTCGCGGCGCCGGCTATGAGCGGCACGGTCGCGATACCTCGTCTGTCCGTCTTCTCAGTAAAGGTAGTCCCCGCCGCCGCCCCGATGCCAAGTGTTCCGAGGCACGGATCTCCAAGCGTGAACAGGATCGCGAGGTCGGGCACCGGTCTGTCATTCTCGTCGGTGACCTGGATTTGAACCTGGCGGGTTGCCCGCGCGGCTACGCTGATCGAGCCGCCCTGGCCGGCGGGCGGGCGAAGAATGTACTTCTGCTGAGCACCGGGCTCTGACGCTGCGACGTTGCCCGAGACGACCTTCAACAGGGCCTTGCCATCGAGGACGCCGACGCTGAAGCGCGCGCCCGACGAAGCAGTAAAGGCTGACCCGGCGGCTTCTACATATGCCCCAGCGTCGGGTCTTAGTTTGAAGTTAACGCTGCCCCGCAGGATGGAAGCAACCAAAACCTGCGCTCCGTTGTCAGCCGGGATGACCCCGAACCTTGCTAACGCTCCTGTCGCGAGAGCTGCCTCGCCTGTTAGATCGAATGAAACTCGCACCGTTGCATCCGTCGGCGCCTGGAGCAGTTCGCCACCCCAGATGTGCTGCTGGGCAGCAGCAATTCTGCCGTCGATCATCGCCGCGCCAGGTTCGGTCAAGTTCCCAACAATCGAGCCGATCGGACTGAACCGCGCGGTCACTCGCAGACGAACGGGTCGGTCTTCTCCTCCGCTGTTTTCGTGAGCGGCAGCAGGCCCGGGAGCAAGGCCCAAAACCAGAGCCACGATTAGCAACCACACGCTTGCTGAGACTGTAGTCTTCATTCGTTTTTCCTCCTGATTGTTGAGCCTGACTTCGCGAAATTACCGCGCCACGATTTTACCGATGGCCGGAGACTATATTACTCTTTTTGAGCGGTTGAGCAAAGAATACGCCAGTTGGTCGCGATTGAATCAACCTTGAAGCGATGCAGAGCGCGCATTAGTGCTGAGAGGAGGAGGCAAATCATCTATGCCGCCGAAACCACACGTCGAGCGACACTTCACTTCGAGCGCTGTAGTTCGTGACATCGTCATCGGCATGGCGGACGGGCTGACGGTGCCTTTTGCCCTGGCGGCGGGACTTACCGGGGTAGTCGCTTACAGCAACATCATAGTCACAGCCGGGCTCGCTGAGATCGCGGCGGGCGCTATAGCGATGGGGCTCGGCGGATACCTGGCGGCGAAAAGCGATGCCGAACACTACGCAAGCGAGCGGCGGAGAGAAGGCCGCGAGGTACGCGAGATACCCGACGAGGAAAGGGAAGAAGTCGCACAGGTGTTTAAAGGCTATGGCCTGACCGCTGAACAGATCAGTCCGGTTGTCGAGGCGCTCAGCAACCGTCCGCAGGCCTGGATAGATTTCATGATGCGGTTCGAGCTTGGGCTTGAAGAACCGCAACCGGACCGCGCTCGCAACAGCGCGTTGACCATCGCGGCGGCTTACATCGCCGGAGGGATGATCCCGCTTGTCCCTTACATGCTGATTTCGAGTCCGCGCAGCGCATTGCTGTTCTCGGTTGCGTTCACGCTCATAGCGCTGCTCATCTTTGGTTTCGTGAAAGGCAGATTCACCACTGCGAAACCGCTCCGCAGTGCAATTCAGACCGCGTCAATCGGGACGATCGCCGCGGCTGCTGCATTCTTGATCGCGACAGCAATCTCTTAAGTCGCCAGCCCCGCCAAGCCGGGTGTATGATGGCGGCTTGCTGAGGTTAAGTAGACTTCAGTCTGCGCATAGCATCGCAGCAAACTCAACACGCAAACCGACGCGGACTGAAATGTCAGCGTCACAAGGAGGCAATTCATGCTTTTCGGCATCACGATGTTTGCGACCGACTACGCAATCCGGCCCGATGATCTGGCTCGCGAGGCGGAAGCACGAGGTTTCGAATCACTCTGGCTGCCCGAGCATACCCACATCCCGGCAAGCCGCCGCAGCCCCTGGCCCGGCGGCGGTGATCTACCTAAGGAGTACTGGCACAGTCACGATCTGTTTGTCGCTTTGACGGCAGCCGCGGCGGTGACTACGAAGCTCCGAATCGCAAGCGGAATCTGCTTGATTGTCGAGCGCGACCCGATTACTACGGCCAAGGAAGTGGCGAGCCTCGACTTCCTTTCTGGCGGGAGGTTGCTGTTTGGTATTGGCGGAGGATGGAACGCGGAAGAGATGGAGAACCACGGTACCGAGTTCAAGAAGCGCTGGCGGGTGCTTCGCGAACGAGTGCTTGCGATGAAAGAGATTTGGACTAAGGACGAAGCCGAGTACCACGGCGAGTTTGTGAACTTTGATAAGATCTGGTCCTACCCGAAGCCCGTACAGAAGCCGCACCCGCCAGTCTTGATGGGCGGGGACGGACCGACGACGCTGGACCGCGTGGTGGAGTTCTGCGATGGCTGGATGCCAATCGGGTATCGAATGACGGGACTCACAGAAAAGATAGCCGACCTTCACCGGCGCGCCGAAGCCGCTGGGCGCGACCCCAAGTCGATCTCGATTTCAATCTTCGGCGCGAAGCCGGACCCGGCCGCCCTGGACGAATTGCGTGCCGCCGGAGTTGGTCGCTCCGTGTTCATGGTGCCAAGCGGCGAGCGCGACTCGGTTCTTCCGCTTCTGGACCAGTACGCGAAATTGATCAGCTAGGCGGGCGGATCCAGACTCAGCGAACGTGTCAAGGGGTACGGCAGCGGGCTGGCCTCACGGCTTTGCGACCGGGCACCTCCACAAGATGAGACTCTGGCAAAGACCTGGTCGCAAAACAGCAAGGGCCACAGCTAGAATAGCGGCTTCAAGTCAGGCTCGATCCAACTCGTACGGGCACGCCAGGACATCAGCCGCTCGCGAGTGTAGTACGCGAGCGGCAAGTGTTTGTTTCTGAATAAGCTCAGCATTCCATTCGCAAGCGCAAGGATCGACCTGCCCTCGCCCGCCTGTCCGAGGTAGAAGCTGACGGCGCACGTCCAGAACAATGTCATCGTCTCGTGATAGCCGCCGGTCGCCGTCATTCTCACTCCGTTTGCTTCGTTATAGCGTCTGATTCCCGAGCGAATCGACATCGTAGCCTCCTGAGCCGAGCGATTCATCAGATACCAGAGCGCAACCGTCAGGTGGGCTCCATGGGTCCACTGCGCCTGGGGCAGAGTGCAAGCTTCGAACTCGCGTACGAGAGCCTCGATGTCACCACCTGTCTGGAACGGTCTGACGCCGCTTTCAAGCCGATCGATCAAAATACACTCTCTCACCTGAACAGTTCTGGTCATAACGCACCTGCTTTCTCGGACGGCGGCAAGCTATCTCGTCAAATCAACGGAAAAAGGAGCTGCAATCCGAACTTGCGTTCAGAAGCGGTCCGGCTCCTAAATCCTCTAAGAAAAGCTTTGAGTGAGATTTGGGAGCGGGAGATCCGCTCCCGCTGAATCACTGCATGCGACGGTTATCGTTAACAGGCTGCAGCAATTGTCTAGTTGACGGCGACTTGGCAAGGGCGAGGGCGCCAAAGAACACGTCAACCCTCGCGATCGCAAGCGCCGTTCGGTTGTGTATCTCCAGCGTCATCGTCTTTATCTCCAGACTAAGAAGTCAAAACGAACCGTCATTCTCCATGTATGGTTCGAGACTGTCAACAACTTTCCCCACCTGTTCCAGGCGACCTGTGCTGAGGCTTTCGATAGCATCGGGAAATGACCGTCTTGCTGTCCATCCGCCAGGGTGAAAGCTTGACCGAGCCGGACCGGTGCTGTAGCTTCTGAAGCGGAGTTGCACAACGCTTCGGAGCTTCGATCTGCTGGCGAGAGTTCGTGAACAACGAATCTTAGGTGGTAACTGCAATGAGTGAGAGCATTCAAATTCGTGAGCCACTGCATAAGCTGCTGATCAGGTTTGGGAATGGAGAGACGATTAATTACATTCTCACCGATCCACTTGACGCGCGATTGATGACGCCTGAGACGAAATACGTGGTGATCTCGTCATTCTCGGTAGAAAAGCCGAGCGAGTGCACCGATGTCACGGTGATCAACGTGCGCGATCTCACCTTTATCAGGACAGAGCGAGTGACGCTCGATCAATTGACCGGCGAGAGAAGGATGGCCGGCATGCGTTCGACCAACGACGACAAGATTCCCAAGACTCTCGCACAGCTGAAGTTCATTTGAGCACACACCTTTCGAGCACCTCGAGGTTCACACTAATGTTTCAACGACGAACAACTGCGCCCGGAATGCTCCTGGCGGTGGCTCTGGCTTTTTTGCCCGTAGCAATGTTCGGCGGGGCTGAGCTTTTCAGCGCGGGGGCGAGCGATAAATACCCGTTGAGCGCGCAAGGCGCGGCGGAGCTCGACGCGGCTCGCTCGTATGAACACGTAAAGAAGCTGGTCGAAATCGGGCCCCGTCCCCCAGGTTCGGAAGCGATCAAGAAGGCTCAGGAGTACATCGGTAATGAGCTGAAGAGCTATGGGCTAAAGGTGATCGAGGACGACTTTCAGGCCCAGACCACGCGGGGTACTGTCGGAATGAAGAACATCATCGGCGAGCTTTCGGGGCAGCGCTCCGAAATCGTGTTGATCGCCGGACACTACGACACAAAACTGCAAAGAGGATTCGTCGGCGCCAATGATGGAGGCTCAAGCACGGCGGCGGTACTCGAAATGGCACGTGTGCTTGCGAAGACCAGACCCGAATACACGGTGTGGTTTGTTTTCTTCGACGGCGAAGAGGCGTTTGTCGATTGGAGCGCAAACAACGGGATGGACAACACCTACGGCAGCAGGCACATGGCCTCTAAGCTGACCGGCGACGGCACGCTTCGGCGTGTCAAGGCAATGGTGCTTGTTGACATGATAGGCGACAAGAATCTCGATTTGTTACGCGACGACGAATCGACTCCTTGGATGGTGAACGCGATTTGGAAGACCGCCCGCGAGCTCGGCCAGACGAAACATTTTCTTGAAGCCGAAGGCGGCTACTCGGACGACCATATACCGTTCAAGGGCGCCGGTGTGCCGGTAGTGGACTTGATCGATTTCAACTACGGTCCATCGAATCAGTACTGGCATACGAATGAGGACACGCTCGACAAGATAAGCGGGGAGAGCATCAAGATCGTTGGCGATGTCGTCATCGCGTCCCTTCCGGAGATTTTCAAACAGCTAAACGCTAGAAGCGGAAAACACTAGCAGGACAGCAAGCCGCTGGCAATCTTGATACGTGTGTAAGGAGGACTTCGCTTGAAGCGCGTAGCGGTCATACCCGGTGACGGGATTGGACCCGAAGTTATTGCCGAAGCCGTGCGTACAATCGAGCGGGCTCGCGAGATCCATGGCTTAGAGATTTCGCTTGAGCACTTCGATTGGGGTGCCGAGAAATACCTGGCGACGGGTGTAAGCATGCCGGAAGGTGCGCTTGAGATGCTTTCGGCCGAATACGACGCGATTCTCAGCGGCGCTTTCGGTGACCCTCGGATCCCGGACAACAAGCACGCAGCGGACATTTTGCTTGGAATGCGGTTCGGTCTCGATCTGTACATAAATCTGCGCCCAATCAAACTCATTGACGCGCGGCTATGTCCGTTGAAAGAACGCGAGCCTGAAGAAATCGACTTCATTGTGTTTCGAGAGAACACCGAAGGCCTGTACGTCTTCATGGGAGGGAACTTCAAGAAAGGGACGACCGAGGAGGTCGCCATCCAGGAAGAGGTCAACACCAGGCGGGGAGTCGAGCGAATCATCACCGCGGCTTTTGACTACGCTCGACACCATGGCCGCAGACGCGTCACCATGAGCGACAAATCAAACGTGCTGACCTATGGCCACGGCCTCTGGCAACGAACGTTCAAGTCGGTAGCCGCGACCTACCCCGACATCGAGGCGAACCATCTCTACATTGACGTTCTAACGATGTGGATGGTGCTTGATCCAGGACGATTTGATGTAATCGTCACTGGCAACATGTTTGGGGATATCATCACCGACTTAGGCGCGGGGTTGCAGGGAGGGCTTGGGATGGCGGCCTCAGGAAATATTCACCCCGGTAGAGTGTCTCTGTTCGAGCCAGTGCATGGAAGCGCTCCTAACTTCGCCGGCAAGAACGTGTCGAACCCAATCGCTGCTATTCTCACTGGCGCGATGATGCTCGATTATCTCGGCTTCAAGGACGCTGCCACAAACATCGAGCAGGCGGTTGAAGGTTCAGTGCGGGCCGGCGAGACGACGAGAGATATTGGCGGGACGCTTTCGACTACAGAGGCGAGCGAGACCATCATTCGACGCCTGCGTGACTGACAATTCTGAACGCCACCGCTCACCAGCTAACTATCTTTGTTGAGGTCAAGGGCTGCCTTATTCGAAGCGCTTTCATCCATCCTTCCGGGATGTCGATTTGTATCTTGCAATGGAGCGCGATGCCACCCAAGCATTGCAGCGATGATTAGCAAGCCGCCTCCCGACACCAGAACCGCCTTCACGCCAATGAGCTCGATTAGAGCTCCAGCGATAAGCAACCCTGGCGGACCGGATGCGAACCTGATCGCGGTCAGAGACGTGAAGACCTGGCCCGCAAGTGGTTTGGGTGTTTCTTCTTGCAAGATTGTTTGTTCCAGTGGATTACTGGCTCCCAACAACAAGCCTGCGAGCGCTGATGAAAAGGCAACACCAAATTGTGTTGTGAAGAACCCGCAGAAGGCAATTGCGGAGGCCGTTGTCAACAAGCCGCCGTAGAAGATAAGCGAGCGCGAAAACAAGCTACTGAGTTTCGAGAATGATAAAGCGCCGACGGTTGCACTTACGCCAAAGGCTGACAGGCAAATCCCAAGCAACGTGGTGCTACCGAAAACTTGCGTTGCCAACACGGGGAGCAGTAACGCCAAGAAAGGTAAGATCACAAAGTTCCCAATCAAGCCGAAGACCGCGAGCGTTCTAAGCTGCGGATGGCCAAAGATAAAACGTACGCCAGTCAAAACGTCACTGCTGGTGGTTGCTGATGTGCTGGGCTTCCTGGGTACTGCCAGAGCAAATATGCTCGCGCAAAGCAGGAAACTGGCTGCGTTTGCGAAGAAGGTATTAATCGTGCCGATCGAGGCGATTAGTCCAACGCCTATAACCGGCCCGATAAAATCAGCGGCGTTTTCAAGACTGCCCCGGAACGTGTTTATCCTCTTCAGAGGCTGACCGCCGAGTCTTGATAACCCGCGCACCAGCGTTTGACGGGCGGCAACGCCTGTTGGATCGAATAATGCACCAATGAACACCAACAAGAACACTATGCCGGGAGGGACGCGGCTGAAGTACTTAAAGGCCAGCGGCAGAGCCAACACCGAAAGACCGCTCATTAAATCAGCGACCACACTTAAGTGCCATGCTCCAAATCTGTCGATGGCTTTTCCGCCAACGATTGCGGCTATCACAATTGGAATAACGTTTCCTGCACTGGCAATCCCGGTCACGAGCGGAGATTGAGTATAGTGCAAAACCAGTATCGGCATCGCGACCGCGGCCACCTGGTTGCCTAATAACGACAGAAATTCTGCCGTTACTAGTCCGGCTATGGGTAGCGTCGAGACTCTAGGCCTCATGGGATTTATAGTTGATAGAATTTGTTAATGAGAGTAGCAGAAGGACCGCCGTCATTTGAACTCGGCATTGTCAGGCATTGGCCTACAAACGCAAAGGCCGCTCTAACAACCAATGACTCTTTCGCGACACACTTGAGCATTGGGATCGGATAGAGCAAATGAGTTATTCACTTTTCTTTTTCGATTTCAATTTGGCGCAGCCAAAGGAAAAGGGGCAAACCCAATGATACGCCGACCGCAAAGTTCGCTACGATGCAAAGCCACCAAAGCCGTATTCTACGCTTTTGAGTTTCTTGATAGATAAACACCCAAAGCACTACAGAGGATACGATGACATCTGCCGCGAAGAAGGCTGACGCCTGGTTGGCAAACAACTCGCTAATCAGCAGCCGAATGTTTAGGCCGTTCGACAATACAAACGGGACAAAGAAGTAGTAAGGCAAGACTAGGCCCAAAACACACAAAAACGCATAGAGCTTTTTCACGATTGTGAACTCCTTTGAGGTCTGAATTGACGCGAGGTGGATCGAGCGCGGGTTCGCACTCTTGCTTCAGTGCTCACCGATTGTTCCGTGACCGTTTCCCTTCGCCCGCTCCCGGATTTGGATTCGCTTGGTGAAATCGGACAAAGCGTTCGTGACATAGTGTCTCAGTCGACTCAGCCTTGACCTCGTGGAGGTTATTTCGAGCAACGTCTGCTTCGAATCGTTATCAATTGGAAGGGCCGACGACACCAGCAGCGAAAAGGCCTCGGGATCTTCGGGCAGATCCTGGCCCAAGAAGGCGCCCGACTCATCGAGTGCCTGGGCCGCTTCCAGAAACTCCCTGCACATGTCAGCCATCTCGTCGAAGATGCGATTGAGGTCGGCTCCCGGCTCGAGGTCGTCGGTAACGGGCGCCACTCTTGCCACAAGAAACGGCTCCAACTGGTGAATACTCAGAATCTTGTAGCGAACGACTCCAGTCGAGATGATGTTCATCTTGCCTTCGTCGAGAGGCATAACCGCGTGTATCTTCGCGACGCAACCGATGCTTCCTAGTTCGGGAGGTGTTTCCTCGCCAACGGAAGCGTCACTTCGGTATGAGAGGCCAAATAGACCGCCGTGCTCGACTGCGTGTCGCATCATTTGCTTATAGCGATCCTCGAAAATGTGAAGAGGCAGAATCGCGCCCGGAAAAAGAACCGTGGCAAGCGGGAAAATCGGCAGCTCCTCAAGTCTTTCCGCGCTTTCCGTTTCCATAATCGCGATTATAACATCACTTCTTGCGGTCGCTAACGCACTGTTTCAGCGCGGATTATTGACTGTGAAAATTCAGCAGCCATAGACATTCTCAAGACTCTTTTGGCCTCACCGTTTAGTTGACCATCTCACTTCCTTGGGTCACGGTTGGGGCACCGTTAGCCTGAGACTCGGCCAAAATCGCTTCGGCCAGAACCTCCACTCCTTCCACGATCGGATGCTTGTCTGCGTGGACATACAGGTCTGTTGTCGCAGAGTCCGCGTGCCTGAGAACGCGCTGTACCTGCTTGAGGTCGCCGAGCTTTTCAAACAACAACGTGCCAGCCGTGTGACGCCAGATGTGAAACCCGAAGCGCGACTTTAATCGCTTGATTCCTACCGCATCCATTGCGTTGTAGAGATGCTCCAACGCCGTGCCAGGATTGAGCGGCCGGCCGTCGTCGCGACAGAAGATAAAGTCATCGTCTGCCCTAAAGGCTGACTCGCCGCGGTGTGTCGCGAGCAGCTCAACAATGCGCGGGTGTAGACGCTGGCTGCCTTTACTGGTCGGGGTCTTCGGCCGTTTCAGTTTTGAACGATAAAGCGTGTGTGTGATTTTGATTTCGCGGTTCGCCTCATCGAAGTTCTGCCAACGAAGCGCCAGGCCCTCACCCGATCGCATCCCCGTGACCGCAAGAAGCAGGTTGTAGAGTCGCTCCTGCCGCGGGAGAGCAAGAAGGATGGCCCTGATCTGATCGAGTTGCAGCGTAGGCTTGTCGACAGACACGGCCTCGGGCTTGTGAAGAAGCGACCTCACCGGATTGTGCTCGATGAGGTCGTGTTGGCTTGCGATCTCAAACATCAGGCTCAGTACTCCATAAACAGTTTGCAGCGAGTTGCCCGAGAGTTTGCCACGTCGACTGCTCAGAAAGTCGGTGATGTCTGACGGCGTGACGTCCGCCACAGGCTTCCCGCCGAAGAAGGGAATCAGATGCTTCTTGATCAGACTATTGTGGCAGTTGATCGTCGAGACCTGATGCCGTGATTGTGTATACGGTCGCCATCGCAGTTCGATGAACTCATCGAAAGTGATGGCCACCGCGTTTCGTGCACTCGACCGCGAGCTGTTGCGCTCATTGAGAGCCTTCATCAAAGGCTCAGCCGCCCGAATCGCAGCTTTCTTGCTTTTGAACTCTCCCAAGCACACGCGTTTGAGAGTCCACTCTCCAGTAGCGTGATTCAGCTCTCGATAACGCAAACTCCATTGACCGTTGTGGAGCTCTACGCTACCCTTCTGGTGACTTCTGCGGGTCATAACAAGTCTCCTTTGTTGTGGCCCGCGTTCTGTTTTCGCCGCTACTCTATTCATCGCCTTCAACCGTGTCAACGTAGCCAAGCTGTCGCCGCATCCAGGATTGAAACTTCGGCGAGTGTGTATCGAACCGCAGCCGGCCGACGCCTGCGACACGCGGCGCCGGATCCTCTGCGCTGGCCTCAGTCCGTTTGTAGACCCAATGAATCGATACGCCAAGGAACTCAGCGAGATGCGTCGGTGTCCAAATTCGCGGCGCGGGTAGATTCAGCGTCGACGCCAGTTCCGCTCTCGGTCCGTCAGCGCCGTCGAAAGGGCTTGCTGCTGTAATTCCGATCGCTCGCATTTTTGAGGCTTCCATCATCGCGCGTCACAAACCACGAACAGGCCGGACACTTTCCCCCGACCTCGATTCTCCCCAACCGCAAGGCTTCGTGCGGATACGGCTCGCCGCGCGCGCTTACGGGAGCAGGCCGCCGACTGGTGCGCTTACTCAACTGCCGACTCCTTGCTCGAAAGTTTTCCTCGGTGCTCGACTGAGCCTTGAACCGCCGGCGTCGTCCTAGGCTCAGCTAAGCCTGGTTGCGGCGATATGCGGCGGTTGGCCTGGGTCCTGTCTTCCTCGCCCGCCGCTGCGCTGGAGTCGACCGGCAGTCGGCTAATCGCCTCGCTGAGCATACTTTGAAGTAAGAGCAACCCGTCCGCGCTCATCTGAATACTGACCGTTCCCCCAACCGTTTCGAACCACACGGCGACGCTCGGCTGACTGCCGGAGCGCGCTGACTCTCGTGTCACGTACTCGACCATTGTGGCTCTCTCCTTTTCCCTACGCTTGCGTTTCATCTTGCGTATCCGATGCTTCTAACGGACCGAATAACCCCATCGGTTGGCTTGGCCGTTTGTTGACTACTTCCCAGTAGTGCCCGCCGCTAGTCGGGCATTCGAACGCGATATAGGTTTCGGTCTCACTCACTTGAAGCGGTTGATCGCAGGACGGGCATTGATTCGCCACCGCAGCGATTAGCCCTCGCTTGTTTGCACTCACGACCTCGCGCTGCGCTTGCGTCATCGCTTTCGGACCAAGCAGCCGGCCACTCACGACCTTGAGAATCACGCCTTCGGTCTTCAGCTTTGCGAGAATCTGATGGGGGCTCACTGAATCTCCTCATAGCCCGCCTCTGCGTAAGGCAACCCCGCGTCGGTTCCGGCCCTATGGTCAACGTATCGGCCGGTCACACGGTCGTAGTGAAGCAAAGCGACGCCCAGTTGACCGCACCACCGCGAGCGAATTTTCTGGACGTGGATCTCGACGGGTGCTTGATCGTCTGTCTTGTCCCGATAGACGGAGAGACCGAAATCGGTCTTGTTCGCCCAGTGTGCGCTGCCAGCTATGTCGTACAGCGTAGGCGCCGGATACACGCCGTGCTCCTTCGCCATCTTCGTCGGATGAGCAACGATCCAGTTGTACAAGCCGTGCAATTGGGTGAAGGCGCGCATCTTCACGAGACAAGTTTCGACGTATTGAGTCTCGGTCATATTTGCAGCGCGCGTGTGCTCGACCTCGTTCCACGGATCGATCACAAATCCATTGATACCCCGACGAAAGACGAGGGCCTTTGCAAGCCTGAGCAGCGAATCAAAATCGCGTTCACCGTCATCCGGATTGAGAATCACAAAGTGCTTATCAACCCACTGAGCTGCCTCGAGCATCTCGTCTTGCGTCATTCTCGGAGAATGACCTTTGTCGAACGGCTTCGCCAGATACACTTCAAGCAAGTGTGAAAAGTACTCTTCCGGCGGTGAGTCTTCTGGTGGAAACACCGCGAACTGAAGATTCGAATAGAGCGCGAGGTTCACTAAGAGCGCACGAAGAAAAGCGGACTTTCCAGATCCCGGCGCACCGGTGATCACGGTCCACTGTCCGGGCCGCGGACGATACAACGGTTTCAGCGCGCTCCAGCCCGGATCGACGCCGGAAGGGCGGCCGAAGAGGTACAGGTCGATTAGTCCCTGGCGTAAGTCGTCGAAGCCGAATGCGCCCTCTATCGGGACGGGACGCGCCTGCTCAATGCAGGCCCGTAGAACCCCAGAGCCGTGTTTCATCTGAACTTCGTTTGCGTCTTTGCAGCCTTCCGGCCATTCAACTCGCCAGCAGCGCTCAGGTCCGAGTCGGCGCTGCAACTCACTTTGAAGCTGTCGACCAGGAAGATCGTTGTCGCCGGCGAGAATGCACTTCTTGACGGGCTCAAGGAGCCGTTCGACGCCAGCCAGAATATCGAGATTCGTTCCTGCGCCGTTTGGAACGCTCAAGCACGAAGTGAGGCCGGCCGTCTCGCACGAGAGTTTGTCCATCTCACCTTCAACGAACACAACAAACTCTGCATCGATGTCGTCGAGACCGTAGAATGTAAGCTCGGCGCCGGCCTCCATTCGGAACAACTTGTCGTGCGTTCGATACTTCACATTAACGACTTGGCCGTCACGATAGTAAGGGAACGCAATGGTTCGAGTTCTTTTCCCGGTCTGAGGCATCACGACCTCGCGCGGTTCGATCTGGTGGCGCTTGACGATGTGTGGCGGAATGCCCCGTTGAGCAAACCAATTGATCATCTTTTCGTTCGGCGTGTCAGGACTCGGGACGTATTGGGGCTTTGTGTAGGCCACAGCACGCGCAGAGGGTCGATCGGAGCCCTCGACCTTACCTTTCCAGCCGCAGTGATGGCACTTGAAGAATAGCTCGCCGTTGTCGTAGTGAACGGAGAGCGGCTTGTCGTTCTTGTTCTTGGTCCGACTACTCGAGCACTGGGGACACTTTTGTTTGCCTGTTTTCATAACGGCTTCCTCAACAGCCTTGGACGAACTGATGCTTTTCCCGCGTGCTGGGGCCGCCATGACGCTGTGAAATTCCCGGGCCTCCGTTGGGATACCACTCGAAGAGCCAGACCAAGTTGTGCATATTGGCGGTCTTTTTCGACCACTCTCTTGCGCACAACTCCAATAGCGCCATGTCGAAGGAGTCACCGAGAAGCTCGATTATGTCGGCCCAGGTCATTTTGTTAGGCAAGCGGCCGAGAATCTTGCGGACGGCTTGAATTGCCGGATGGGTGCTTTGTGAATTGGACTTTTCGTTTCCCGTCAGCGAAGCGAGCTCTGAAGCAGCTCCTCTTTCCTTTCTTCCTGTCTTTGAATCTTTCTTTCTCTCTTTATTTGCTGTGTCTACTTCGTTGACTACCTTTTGGTCTACTTCGTTGACTAGTGTGGTCAACGTAGTAGACTGATTCGGTCCACTTGGTTGACTGGTCAACGGTATGGACTGGTCTACTTCGTTGACTAGCAACCAATACCTGAAGCTGTTTCCTTGTCGCCGACGCCCGATGACCCGACGAGCGAGCCCTTCTTCGATTCCATTCAAGACGCCCTGTCTGCTGAGGCCGGTGAGGGCGCTTAGGCGCGTTAGGCTCAATGATTTTTCTTTGCGGTGCCAGCCGAATGTTTCCCGGGCTATCGCCAACGTAACCCGAAGCTCAGCCTCTTTTAGTTGCGGCATTAGGCCGATTAGCACGTTGGGGATTTGGGTATAGGTTGGGGCCTGAACCTCAACAATAGCAGGCAAGGAATCAGACGCCTTTCTCGTCATCGGTTTCCCCTCGCGCCGGCCGATGCTTCAGTCGAAGCAGGCGAATTGTTCAGTGTCGTAGACCGAGCGCACTTCGATCGCTCCGATTCTCGTTCGGCCGAGATGTCTTGCAGCCCGGCTTGATCCTCACGCCTGAGCGCGTGCTCTAGGATTACGGCAGCCTGATCTTGGGCTCGCCGATGCTCGCGGGAGGCTACCTGACGCAATGCAGCGAACGTCTCTTGGTCAATAGCAACATACAATCGCATAGAGCTAACCCTCGGTCGGGAGTGTAGCCCACCTATCAACATAGATATGTTTCAGAAACGTTTCAAAAACTTCGCGCAAGGAGGGAGGGTGCAGAACTTGGGCTGGGTTCTAATCTAACTCGGGCAATCTGCGGTGTTCATACTGTTGGCACCAACGCTCAATGTCGGCTGCTTTCAACCGGGGCAACTCCCGCGTCGCTTGTGTGCGTAAGTCGTCCCAGGTGACGCCGTCGGTCTTCAGTCGTCTCCAGATCGCGACTCTATCCTTGTCACCGAACAATAGAGCAAACTCTTCCTGAGTAGCCCTCATATTATTCCTTTTACAGTATGCCATGAAGTACGCTAGATGCCTTCGCAAATCATCAATAGATAGATGATCAAGGTCACCTGAACCAAGTGGGCGGCCGCCGGGTGCTGGTAACGCCGCCGGAAATATTGCACCTTGCTCTAAAACCGGAATAGACAAAGCGGGTGTCAAGATTTTCCAACCAATTTTCTGCGCGGCGACCGGAAGATGTTGCAGATCCATGATGGTTTTCCAGCCTCGTTGTGGGAGCCACGCCTGTTCGAGCGTCATTGGCGTCTTCGCGCAACGAATACGGGTCAACCACACACCGAAATACTTCTCGCGACCACCGTCGGACGCCAACAGCCTTCTCTCAAGAGTCTGAGGCCAGAACTGGATTGGTTTGCCTCCAATTGCTCCCGTGAAGACCTCATCAGGGACAAGGTCGTCCAGACTAATTCCAAACAACTCAATAGAATAATCTGCGAATTGGTGTCCGTAATTTATGCCCGGACATCGAGCTAACATTCTTTCGCGGTCGTGGGGCATGCCGAGCTTGAGCAGTAGTCCCAACTGTGGGTCGTCTAGTTCTCCTTCATAGATCCGAGTACCGCCGTCGTTCTGATAAATCAGCGCGCCGTCAGGGTCGGTAATCGGGTCGGGGGCGCACAAAACTGCGAAGTCTAGTTCTCTTTCTTTAGCAGGCCGGCGCCCTCGCGTTTTCTTTGCGAACGGTTGCGATTGCCTTGCAGCTTCAATCTCGGCCTGGGTAATCGGCGCGATGAAGGCTGGATGGATACCTGGGATATGGGTATCCCAATCGGGCTTGTCGGACATCTCCAACTCCTGAAGTTGGTTCCTGATTTAAGAGAAAACGGCCCGCCAGCAGTTCAGGAAAGCCGCCGTTCTCTAGGTGATCAGCCTTGAGTTAGGCGGGCCATTCGTTGCCGCTTCTATCCGCATCGCGGCCACAGATATGATACTCAAGGTTTCGTGTTGCGTCTCCTTGTCGAATGGACGGCGTTACCGCTTCTTCTTCGGGGCCGGCTTCTTTGACTCCGAGCGCCGAGTCCTCGATTCAAGAGTTTTTAGCGCGAGATCGGTCATTCCGGGTACACCTACTTCATCCCGCTCCCAACGCGCGACGGTGTTGGTTGAAACCTCCAGGGCCTCTGCCAATTCGCTTTGGGTCAGATCGAGCGCAATTCTGCGCGCCCTGAGTTCCGCGCCGCTCAACATACAGCCATCATATCGTAGTCGTCCAAGTGGAACAATACAGTTTGTATAGTCATCCCGATTGACAAGACAAAGACAATGACTATACAATATGTATAGTACGCGAGTTGCTCAAACAGGAGAGAGAAAGTCACGATGGCAACACTTCAGTCGGTTCCGGCCGCTCCCGAAGGCGAACTCGTTACAGAAGGCACGCTTTGTATTGAGTCGGCGTCGAGCCTAGACCCAGAATCACGGGTTACGGTTGATGAGGAGGACCGTTCCGATTGCCGAAAGGCAAAGAGTCTGGCCGGAGTGCAGACCGTTGACGGAGGGGTTCGGAAGGACTTCCTGACTTCGGCTGAGATGGATTTGTTCTTGGCTGCCGCTCGCGGCGGCCGTTACGGGGTGAGAGACTATGCGATGATGCTCCTGTCGTACCGGCACGGGTTGCGGGTCTCTGAGTTAATAGACATCCGAATTGCCGACATCGATTTAGCTACTAGCCGATTGTTCGTCAAGCGGTTGAAGGGCTCGCTCAGTACGTCTCAGCCAATCGAGGGCGATGAACTTCGGGCGATCCGTGCTTGGTTAAGAGAGAGATCATTGGACGAGGATGCGGCGGCCCACTCGCCTTTGTTGTTTCTCTCGGAGCGTGGACCGTTCACCCGGCAAGCCGTGAACTACTTGGTTTCTCAGATAAGCAAGCGGGCCGGACTACCATTCAAAACCCACCCACATATGCTTCGCCACTCATGCGGGTTCTACCTGGCAAACAAAGGCTTGGATACACGGTTGATTCAGGATTACTTGGGACACAGGAGTGTCCAACACACGAGCAAGTACACGCGAACGGCAGCATCGCGTTTCGAGGGGTTGTGGCGCTGATTGCAAGGCGCGACTCCAAGAGCCTAACGTCGAACGCAAGATAAGGCAGAGGATTGTATCTGAAACGCTCAGGTGCAGTGCCGGCAGTAACTGAGCAGTGCCCCGCTGAGCGTTTCGGATACAATCTCTTGAACTAAGCCGCGGGTGTGGTGAGGACTATGGGGTTTGAAAGGGTCTTCGCTGCGGGAGGTGTCCAGGGGCTAGTAATAGCTTGAAAGCTCTGCGCTGTTTGACTGAGCAACTCACTGTTAGCTGTTGCGGTTTTTTGACACGGGAATGGATTCTCGTCAGCGGAGATAGCATATTCAGTTAGTGTGAGCACACGTCTCCTGGTCACGTTATCGCCCGGCAAGTTGACATCATCGACCATCGCTGCCACGTCTCCCATCAGGAAGTATCTGCCGTACCAGTGAGCAGGATGAATCTGAATAGATCGATTCCTTGCGGCGCAAGCTTCTTCAGTATCGTCATCCGACCTTCCCGACACACTGGACAGATCTCGGACTCAGGATCAGTGCTGCATTGGTCCGAGATCATACTGGCAGCTCCAAGTATCGCTGCGGGGTTCGTACTATGTGCCAGCAGTCTCCGACAGCACTCCAGCCTCTCAGTGCGACAGCGGTTGGCAAGAAGACCATAGTGACGGATTCTCACAAACCCTCTTGGCAGGATATGGAGCAAGAATCGTCGGGTGAACTCTCTCACATCGAGCGTCATCTCCTTTGCTGCATTGTCGTCAGCATAGTCTTTCCATCGAAAGGTCACTTCTCCTTCCGAGAGCGACACCAGCCTGTGATTGGATATAGCAACTCGATGGGTGTAGCGCGCCAGGTACTTCAACATTTGCACTGGTCCACCAAACGGCCGCTTGGCATATACCACCCACTCGAGCTTGCTCACCTCATTCAATAAACTCGCAAAGTGATCGCCTTCCGCCAGATGTTTCGATTGGCCGTGAAAGACTAGCCTGCCTTGTTCACTTGCAGCTTTGAGATAAGCAACAAACTTCCCGCGGAATAAGCGACTGAGCACCTTGACTGGCAGAAAGAATCCCTTCCGGCAACTGATCCACCGAGAATGGTCTGGCGATAGCCCACCTCCAGGTACAACACAATGCAGATGCGGGTGATGCTGGAGGGTCTGTCCCCAGGTGTGCAGCACTGCCAGAAAACCGATGACCGCACCCAGATGCTTTGGGTCACCGGCAATCTTCAACAATGTCTCAGAAGCTGCCTGAAAGAGCAGACCGTAAATCACCCGCTTGTTTTGAAGAGCTAAAAGAGAGAGCTGATCAGGAAGCGTGAACACTACGTGAAAGTATTCGACCGGCAGCAACTCGGCGGCTCTTTTTTGCGTCCACTCCTTTCTTGCTGCGGCCTGGCATTTTGGGCAATGCCTATTGCGGCAAGAGTTGTAAGCGATCTGCTCGTGGCTGCACTGGGTGCACTGCTCCACATGTCCACCGAGTGCAGCAGTCCGACACTGGATGATGTCTCGAAGCGCTCGACGCTGTTGGCTATTGAGAGATAGGAGATTGGTCTTTGAAGAATCTGAGTCGAGAGCCTTGAAGACATCCGCCAGTTCCAGATGTGGCCTGCTCACGGTGTCGGAGTCGGCTCAACTGAAGAACTGGTCTCAAGCAGGTCAAGAGGGCTGATCGTGGAGCGCAGCGCAATCGTTGAGACGTGCAGGTAGACGGCCGTGGTTTTCAGATTGCGGTGACCGAGCAGCAGTTGAATGGTGCGAAGGTCGGTCCCCGCTTCCAGAAGATGAGTCGCGAACGAATGCCTCAGCGTGTGCGGCGAAATAGACTTCGACAGTTTGGCCGACACCGCTGCCTGCTGACAGATCCGATACGCGGTGGCGTTATTGATCGGGTGCTTTCGATTCTGTCCCGGAAACAGCCAGTCTTTAGGTTGGTAAACTCTCCAATACTCACGCAACAGAGTCAACAGATTCGGAGACAGCATTACAAAGCGATCCTTGCGCCCTTTTCCCTGTCGCACCTTGATTATCATTCTGCTGCTATCGATGTCGGTGACCACCAGGTTGGTCACTTCCGAAACCCGGAGCCCAGTCGCGTAGATGGTCGTCAGAAGAGTCCGATGTTTGAGATTCTTGACCGCCTGCAATAAAGCGGCGACTTCCGTTTGGCTCAAGACCACCGGCAACCGTTTCTCGAATCTCGGATAAGGAATCTCTTCGACCATCTCTTTGCAACCCAGAGTCGTGTTGTAGAAAAAGCGCAGCGCACACACCGTCTGGTTGAACACCGCCCACGAGCACTGCTTCTGTTTCACAAGGTAAAGCTGGTATTCACGAATGTGCGCCGGTCCCAACTCATCCGGTGATTTACCAAAGTGTCGTGCGAAATTGGAGACACACCGGAGATAAGCCTTGATGGTTCGG
>DATMCM010000143.1:0-4506 GCA_035558335.1 Blastocatellia bacterium
TTGCGCTGTTTCCCGCTCAGCAAGCCGGCCTCGACGCAAAGTACTCGGAGTCACTTGCGACGATCACGGATGGGCCCGCAAAAGCCAACGGCATCTCGGTAGGTCAGCAAGCGGCCAGTGGAATTCTGGCGCTGCGAGCGCATGACGGACGTGACGCCGTCGTTCCCTACACGCCGGGAAGCGGTCCGGGAGTATGGATGCCAACGCCTCCGGTATTCTTGCCGGCCGCGGCCCCTGAAGCTGCATTCGTTCAACCTTTCGCCCTCAAAAAGCCCTCACAGTTTCGCGCGGAACCTCCTCCCGAACTGACCAGTGATACGTGGACGCACGATTTCAATGAGGTCAAGAGCCTCGGGTCTGCGACTAGTACAACGCGCACTGCCGAGCAAACGGATATCGGGCGCTTCTGGTCAGACCAGCCGATTCTGCAGTGGAACCGGGCATGGCGCAATATTTCCATAGTCAAGGGACTCTCACTTTCAGACAACGCTCGTTTCTTCGCGATGCTTGCGACCGCCAGTGCTGACGCATTAATCGCGTGTTGGGATTCCAAGTACTTCTACAGCTTCTGGCGCCCGGTAACCGCGATTCGCGCCGGCGACACCGACGGCAACCCGAACACTGAAGCCGATTCTAATTGGATCGGACTAGTAGTCACGCCGAATCATCCGGAGTACCCGGCCGCGCACGGCTGCTTCAGCGGCGCTTCGACCCAAACGCTGAGATTCTTCTTCGGGACTGATGACTTTGACTTCACAGTAGACAGCAAGATCGCGGGCCTCACGAATACCACGCGATCCTTCAGTAGCTTCTCCCAGGCTCGCGACGAAGTGCTCGATGCTCGCGTCTATGGCGGCATGCACTACCGAAACTCAACCAACAAGGGAGCGAAGATTGGCAAGCAGGTCTCACATTTTTTGACCAGGCATTTCTTCAAACCAACGAGAGGGCGTCACGATTAAGGTGCAATCCTCGAGGACGGTCCTTCCTGGAAACCGCCTTTCTGAGAAGGACCGACCTGCGAGCATATCTTCGTCATTCGTAGCGTAGAGCCAATCAAGGGATCGACCCTCGCGGCTCCCGTCGCCGGCAAAACGATTTTCCGGCAGTTCCGAAACAAGTTTTTGCTCCTCGACAACTGGCTCCTCGGAAAACACCGGCGCGAGATGGTTCAGTGAAAAAGAAAAGGGCCGGAAACCATTTTCCGACCCAACTTCCGACCCAATTCTTGTAAGTGGTTGCGGGGGCGGGATTTGAACCCGCGACCTTTGGGTTATGAGCCCAACGAGCTACCAGACTGCTCCACCCCGCGTCGTTGACTCAATTTGATCCCGCTCCTTTAAACGACTCCACGCGAGTCAGACTCAACGCGAATCATTAGAGCGGCTCCACGACTGGAGCGACCCATCTGGACCAAGCACTACTTCAAAGTTCCAGTTCAAATGAGTCGATCAATTAGAACGGGCAGTATAACCGTCGGCTGATCGGGGTGTCAAGTTGGCGACTCTTACCTCAGTTGCAGCTCCTTCCGCAGCCTTCCCATCCTGAGCGAGCCTTATCACCACGTCTCCGGCGCGTACAAATCCAAACCTCTGACGGGCGAAAAACTCAATCGCACGTGTGTCAGTTCTGAGCGACTCGATTTCTCGTTGACGTTTCTCCACCTGGACGCTGAGATCCTCTATTCGATCCACTGCCGCTCGGTACTTTGCCGTTGCAGCCGCCATCTCGATCTGACTCCGCGTGTGCACCGATACGCACGTAGCCAAAGCAGCCAATATGATTGTTAGGACAACCCCATCGACAAGCCTGCGCACGCGAACCCTTCGCTTCGCAACGGATTTCTGCCGGGTAGCCGAGTCCAGGCGACTGTCCCAGAATGTGTTTGCGACTTGACTCAAGAAGCACCTCCAAATCTGTTCGGTTCGAAGCTTAGGGCGAGTGACGGACGAAGTCGATTCTGCGATCGGGGCCCGCTTGCAGCCACGATTCATTCTCAATCTTAGAGATTATTCAATACTTGGCGCGCTCGGCGACAGAACCCGACACTAAAGTCGAGTCCGTGCCTGCTGCGCTCTTAGCGAAGCGTGAATCCGTGCTCGGCTCGGAGAGGACGATGACCGAACTGCCCTGCGAAACAAACGCGCCACCAACTTCTTGGAGGCGCTCTAAGCCCGAATTGGGGGGGGCTGTTGTGACAGGGCGAGACTGTACCACCTTTCCAACTTGAGTGCAAGCATTTTCTTTTTGAGGTTTACCTTTTTCAGGCTCAGACGATACATCAAGAGTCGGAGCCTCGATGTTTGGGTTGCAGGATCATCCCTTGACGAAAGAACGTCAATCACTCGCTGAGACTTCCCGTGTAGGTTGGCGCCAGTCGATGAGAGCTCCGACACGGCTAAGCGAACGGCAGAGAATACATGGACCGTGTTGTCATGACAGTCGAAACCCGGTTGGCCGGGTTCCAGACGCCCGTAGAGAGGCGAACTTGGCGCATGATTAGGACGCAGGTGTCCCTAACCGAACTCTGGGCTGGGATCGTACGCGCGCAGCTCGCCCGCAAGGCTTATGCCCTGAATGTTTTCCGTCAATCACCAACGCGCGAGATCATCCCGATTCCAGACGGCCTTTTCGTTGCGGGCTGTGTTCGATCGGTCTATTCTTAGTGACTGTTGCGAGACAGCAGCAGACCCAGGAAGGCCCATCTTAGAGCCGTACTAGCTTAACGAGGAGAGAGTCATTGTCCAACTATGTCAGCGGGGTTGCCGACTATCTGCGCGGCGAAGTCGGCAAGGCTATCGTGGGTCAGGAGCAAGTGGTCGAACAGATTCTAGTAGCGTTGTTCACAGAAGGACACGCGTTGATCGAAGGAGTACCTGGTACGGCGAAGACCCTGCTGGTAAAAGTCCTGGCTCGTGCGATTGGAGCGCAGTTCGGACGAATCCAATTTACCCCCGACTTGATGCCGGCGGACGTCACCGGAACCAACATCTTCAACATGTCGACCTCGACTTTCACGCTCAGGCACGGGCCGATCTTCACCGACTTGTTGCTAGCCGATGAGATCAATCGCACGCCACCCAAAACTCAAGCGGCACTGCTTGAAGCGATGGAAGAGCGCCAGGTCACAATCGACGGCGAAGTTCACAAGCTTTCGCCGTTGTTCACCGTGCTTGCTACCCAGAATCCGATCGAATACGAGGGCACTTACCCGTTGCCGGAAGCGCAGCTCGACCGCTTCATGCTGAAGGTCGCTGTCCAGTACCCAAGCTCGGACGAAGAACTGCGGGTAGTTGCGAACTGGGATAGTGGTTTCAACTCTCGGCGGCTGGAGGACCTGGATATAAGACCAGTCAGCGACGCGGCGGCGATTCTGACCTGCCGCTCTGAGGTGAGACGCATTACCGTGGAAGAGGGTGTTCAACGATATATCGTGTCGATCATTCGAGCTACTCGCAACGCGCAGACCATTTCGTGGGGAGCGAGTCCGCGAGCGGCTGTCGCGTTACTGCTTTGCGCGAAGGCGCTCGCCGGCTTGCGCGGCCGCAGCTTCGTCACCCCAGACGACGTGAAAGAAATCGCCAAGCCGGTTTTGCGGCACCGAATCGTGTTGCGCTCGGAGGCGGAGATTGAAGGGCTGTCATCCGATCAGGCTCTCGATGAGGTGATTGGCGCAATCGAAGTGCCGAGGTGAGCAGAGAACGTCTAATCGATCCTCGAATGTCAGTCGTCAACAATACGGGTTTACGCCTCGTTCGTTATCTATGTCTCAACGGAAAGAACCGATCCCAGCCGCCGCAGTAGCCTTTGTCCGCGACACCGAGCGCGGCATCGAGGTCTACCTCAGCCGCCGTCCCGACCACTTCCGTTACTATCCTGGCGCGTTCGTTTTTCCGGGCGGCCGGGCGGACCTGGAAGACTCCGATCTGAAAGCGACCGCTCGCCGCGAGGTCAACGAAGAGATCGGAATAGATATAGACCCAGATCGCCTGGTGCCGCTGAGAAACATACACACCAGCGCGCACGCTGGCCCCGTTTATCATATGCTCACGTTCGCTTATGGAGTTGATGGCGAATTTGAAACACGGTTGAATGCCGAAGAGGTTGAAGAAGAAACATGGATCACGGCCCGAGAGGCGCTTGCGAAGCTTGAGCTTCCCTATCAGATTAGAGCGGCGGTGTATACGATCTCCCAGTTTCCGGCGGTCTCCGATCTGATGAATGCGCTCGCAGCGGGCAGCGTAAACGAGGACTACTGGATTTGAAGTTTATATTCACACGGCGTTTCTTTGTCCTGCTGGCTGTCGGTCTCGCGTTTCTCTCTTTCGGCTGGATTAGCCCAATCGCTCGTTACTTCACCATACTCTATGACCTCGGGTTGATTGTCGTTGCTGCAATCGACTACTTGATGTCCGAGAAGGCGAGCGACTTCCGGATCGAGCGTGAACTCGAAGATCGTTTTGCGATGGGAGCCGAGAACCGGGTTACGGTCCAGGTCTCAAACAG
>DATMCM010000144.1:0-3462 GCA_035558335.1 Blastocatellia bacterium
AAGCCGGGCGTGGGCAAGACCGCGCTGGTGATAGCCGTCGCGCAGCGGCTGTGCGACGGGAACGTGCCGTTGAGGTTGCGAGGCAAACGCGTTCTTGAGGTGTCCCGCCTGCGATTGCTGGCCGATGCGAAGTTCTCCGGCGACATCGAAGAGCGGTTGAAGAAGCTCCTGGAAGAAGTTCGGCGCGCGGGCGACGTGATCCTGTTCTTCGATGAGATTCATACGTTGTTGAGCGCGGGAGGGGCGGGCGGAACCGGCGACATCGCCAACCTGTTGAAGTCCTCGTTGTCCAAGGGCGAGATTACCTGCATCGGCGCGACGACGCTTGCCGAATACTACAAGTACATCGCGCGCGACGAAGCGTTGGCCCGGCGCTTCAGCACCATCACCATCGAGGAGCCTTCACGTGAAGAAACGAGCCGCATCCTCAACGAGACTCGGGGCTCGTTCGAGGCTTATCACGGCGTCAAAATCGATGAAGAAATGATCGGGCTGATCGTTGATATGGCCGACCGGTTTCTTAGTTCGCGAAGCTTTCCGGACAAGGCGTTCGACCTGCTGGACAGAGCTGCGGCAAAGGCTACGCTGAGCGAACACGACAGGCTTACGCGCGAAGTCATCGCAGAAACGTTATCGGAGACCACGGGGCTTCCGCTCGAGATAATGGACGAAGACCCGGCGGAGCGGCTCGAGAGGTTGGAGGAGTTCTTGAACGGAGCAGTGCCCGGCCAACCGCGAGCGGCTCGCGATGTAGCGCGCGTCGTGCGCATAGCGAAGCTGGGCCTCGAGATCAGACCCGAACAGCCGGATGGAGTTTTTCTGTTCGCCGGACCCGAAGGAGTGGGTAAGCACGAGATGGCGACGGCGCTCGCCAGGTTTCTGTACGGCTCAGCGCACAAGATGATCGAGTTCGATATGAGCCAGTTCACAGAGGTATGGTCGATATCGAGGCTTATTGGCGCCGAGCCCGGTTACGTCGGTTACAGCGATCGCAGCGGCTTGCTTTCCAAAGCAGCGGAGGACAATCCCCACTCGCTGCTCTACTTCCGCAACATCGATCTTGCGCATCCGGTCGTCCAGCAATTTCTCGGCGAAGCGCTCGAACAGGGACGATTCACCGACGCAGCCGGCGCGAGGATTTCGCTGTCGAACGCCACCGTGGTGATGGCGCTTTCGCATATGATCGAGTCGGGCAGGCACAATCATATGGGCTTCATCGCACGGCATGAGGATTCGGCTGAGCATCAGGTGACCGGGAGCTTTCGGTTTACTGGCAGCTTGAATCTCAGGGAGCGCGGCTCAGGATACGATCTTACCGAATCGCTGGCGGCGAATATCGACGAGGTGATCGAGTTTCAAGTGCTGGACCGCGCCGCGACCGAGACGATCATCGGTGAACGGCTCGATGCGTTGCGAGCGCGCCTCGAAGCTTCTCAGCCGGTGCGAATAAGCCTGGACTCTCAACTCGCGCCGTTTTTCGCGGAGCGTCTCGCCGCCGAACACAAGAGCCTCGCCCAACTCGAGCGCCTGCTGCAAGAGACGATCATCATCCCTTTCACGCAGCTCCACATCGACCGGCACGTGGTTGGAGCGCGGCCCAACGTTGCGGTGTGGATCGAGAACAGCGCGGTAAGGGTTGACCCGAGCGTCGGCCAGTAAGCAAACGCCAATGGAATTCAAATCTGAGTCTCACAGGAAAGTCTACGAGAAGACGCGCGCGTATCTTCACACGCTCTTTGGCGAGGTGAACGTAACGACTATGGATGACACCCTCGTGCTCCAGGAGGGCTCGACATTCATCTATGCTCGAGCGTTTCCGATCGGCGACAAAAAGGCCGGAGTCGAGATCTTCTCGTATGTCGTGGCGGATGTCGACGTGAGCCAGGAGTTGATGCGTTACCTGTTGACCTACAACCTGCGGTTGATACTCGGCGCGTTCGGGCTTGCTCCAGGGGAAGACGGCAAGGCTACCGTAGTGCTGAGTCACTCGATACTTGGCGACACGATGAGCCGCGATGAGCTTTACGCCAGCGTTTCCGCAATCGCTCGCGTAGCCGACGATCTCGACGATCAGATAGTGGAAACTTTCGGGGGCAAGACGGCGCTGGGCAAGTTGATGGCGACGGAACACGCCCCGGCGGAACATTGGGAATAGGAGAGTTCGGAGGTCCGGAGTGCTGAGTTCGGAGTTTCCGAAGTTCTGAAGAGCCATGGCGTCGATAAGACGATTTGAAGACATAGTAGCTTGGCAGAGAGCGAGGGAGCTGGTACGGGCAGTGTATCGTATTTGCGCCGAAGGGCGTCTGAGCAAAGACTTCGGACTGAGAGATCAAATGTGCCGCGCTGCCGTTTCGGTTATGAGCAACGTTGCTGAGGGTTTCGGCAGAAAAACGGGTGGAGACTTTGCGCACTTCTTAGACGTTGCGCGCGCGTCTGCGTTGGAAGTCGAATCCTTACTCTACGTAGCTCGTGATCTTGAGTATATTCAAGACACTGATTTCGAAAGCCTGTACAAGTTAGCCGATGAAACAGTGTCGCTGATAGCTGGCTTCACTTCATATCTCCGCGGCCGGTAGTAGAGCGCGGAACTTTAGAACTCTAAACTCGGAACTCCGAACTCCAAACTCCGAACCCCGAACGGTTTATGCTGAAGGTTGGACTCACGGGCAGCATCGCGGTCGGCAAGAGTTTCGTGCTCTCGGTGCTGCGCGATCTTGGCTGCGTGACGTTCGACGCCGACACCATCGCACACTCGGTAATGGAACCGGGCCGGCCGGCTTACGAAGATATTGTGAGCGAATTCGGTAGCGACGTCCTTGCGCAAGACGGATCGATCGATCGCGCGAAGCTTGGAGAGATCGTGTTCGCCCAAGAGGCTCGTCGCAAGCGACTGAACGAGATCGTTCATCCTCGAGTGATTGAAGAACAAGACCGGCTGCTTCGGGATATCGAGAAGACAAACCCCGAAGGCATAGCAGTAATTGATGCCGCGCTGATAATCGAGTCCGGCGGCTATAGGCGCCTGGACAGGTTGATAGTCGCTTTCTGCGATCGTGAGATTCAGATCGAGCGGCTGATGCGGCGAAACCGAATCACCCGCGAAGACGCCGACCGCAGAATCGCCGCGCAGATGTCGTCTGACGAGAAACGCCGATACGCCGATTACGAGATAGATACTTCTGGTACATTCGACCACACTCGCGAACGCGTAATCGAGGTCTTCAAACAGCTAGCTCAAACGAAGCCTGGTCAAGGCTCTGCCGGAAGAGGAACCGAATGAACAACGTCTTCAAGCTTTCCGCTCTGACCGCCGCGATATTTCTTTTTGTTCCGTCTCAACTTGCTTTCGGGCAACAGCAGCCTCCAACCGGGCTCGTGCGGCTGCAGGCAAACATCGAGCGAATCACCCGCTCGGTCAACGCGAAGTGGGGCATCTACATCAAGTGCGTCGAGACCGGTGAC
>DATMCM010000145.1:0-3925 GCA_035558335.1 Blastocatellia bacterium
GATAACCGTGGGCCGCGTAGCGGTTACCTATCGATAGTTTGCAGATTGGCGATAACCGTGGGCAGCGTAGCGGTGTCCTATCGATAGTTTGCAGATTGGCGATAACCGTGGGCCGCGTAGCGGTTACCTACGTAAAACCAGAATCCATGACAAGGTCAATAGGTAACCGCTACGCGGCCCAGAGTACCCTGAACCATGCAAACTATCGATAGGACACCGCTACGCGGTTACCCGGATGAAAATTCTTCTTAGTAACCGGCAGCGCCGGTTAGGCGTCTAAGATATCGAGACTGAATTCTGGCTGACGAAGGCTGTCTCGTTCCGCTGTAGAGATTTCGTCAGTCAGTAAGCACCTTTGAGCTGCGGCTGGAAGACTATGAAACTGCACGCGGTGACAAAGAGCATTTTGACGATCGCGATTGCTGCGGTGATCGTTGCGGCCTCCGCGAATTCTTTGGTAGCAAAGATTCAAGCCGCGCCTCAAATCAGCGCCGTTCAGGCGCAGATTGCTTTCCCCAGCTACTTTCCCTTGCTCGATGATTTCGATGGTGACCTGAGACTGGACCAGGCGGAAGTGCATTCAGTCGGGGCGCATCATTGCATTCGCGTTCGATTCGGTAACTCGCGCGAATGCCATCTCGAATCGGGTGTCTCGCTCCTGGAGCGCGGAGCGTTGCTGGCTCGCGACATCAACCACGACAACAATTCGGACCTGCTCTGGGTGTCCCATTCCCGGTCGGAACCGCCGGAGGTTTGGCTGGGGGATGGACTCGGAAACTTCGAAAAGGCGCCTGATAAAACTGCTTACGAGTCCGATCTGGGCTCACTGCTTTTTGGCGAAGCAAACAGCCAGATAGTCGGCGGCTCGGGAGCCGGGGAAGAAGAGGCCTACCTGGCGCCTGACCCCGAATCATCTGAATTTTTGCGCGCGACGAACGTTGAAGCTGACAAAGCTGCACTCCTGGTAATCGCGGGCTGCGAACGCCGGCGGGACCTTGGGCTCGACCTCTCTTATCTTCGAGAACGCGGACCGCCGCTGCACACCTCCCTCGTCTAACTCCGATCTGAAGTCGAAGCTGATCTCCGTGTCGGTGAGAACCGGATTGTCGCTCGGTTCCTGACATCGGCTCGTCACTACCATTGGACTCCGCTCTATGGGTGTACGCCATCAGCTTTTTAAACCGGCGCAAACAAGATATTTCAGGGAGGTGTGGTGATGTTATTCGGTTGTAGCGCAAGTCCAGGCTCTCGGCGGCTAGTCGTTGTGATCGTGATACTCTGCTTATGCTCGGCGGCTGCGAGCGCTTCGCCGCCCCGGCCGCAGACGACCAGTGATCCCTACGCCGACATCGAGGACTTTGGGAAGTTCCTGGAGGACTATCCGTCGATTGTATTGGATCTGCGAAAGGACCCAACCCTGGTTACGGACCCGGATTATCTGGCACAGCACTCTCAACTGCGAGAGTTCCTCAAGGCCCATCCTGACCTGGAGGAAGCAATCAGTTCAAAGTTCAAGGACCAACACTGTGGTACGACATCGCCCGCGATCTTTGATAAGGCGTCGCCGGCGGTCGTCTACATTTACGCGACCTCGATAAATCCTTACCAGGTAGCGCAGCGCGTCGAACACATCGTGGGGTCCGGGTTCATCTTCGACGCGTCCGGGTTGATTCTAACCAACTCGCACGTCGCGTTTGGGCGCCAGTTCATGGGGGTCACTCTCGACAATGGAACGAGTGTTCAGGCGCAGCTCGTAGGCGCCGATCCCATTCTAGACATCGCGGTGCTGCGAATTCCGAAACCAAACGAGGGAACGCTTCCGGTAGTTGAGTTGGGCGACTCCGATCGCGTGCGCGTGGGAGAGGATGCATTAGCCATCGGCAACCCGCTTGGCCTGGATCAAACGCTGACCGTCGGCACCGTGTCTGCAATCAATCGCATTCTTCCGCCTACATTTCTTGCCTTCCAGGAGCCGCTTATACAGATAGACACCGCGATCAATCCCGGCAACTCGGGCGGCCCGCTGTTGAACCGGTGCGGCGAAGTTGTAGGAATCACCACCGCGACGATTCCAGATGCGCAGAACATCGGCTTTGCCATTCCGATCAATCTTGCAAAAGCAGTTATTCCCTCGTTGCTCGCGAAAGGGCGCGTCATCCGGCCGTGGCTCGGTTTTCACGGGCAATTCATCGACCACGCGCTGCAGGAAGTGCTCCGCACTCCTCTAAAGGTAGGGTTTCTGATCGAGGTAATCGAGCCGGGCAGTCCTGCCGAACAAGCCGAGCTGCGCGGCGGGGCGCTCGAGCTCAACATCGCCGGTCACGACTTCCTAATCGGCGGCGACATTATCACCAGACTCAACGGCACGGATGTGACTTCGCCTGACAAATTCATTGACGCGCTTCACGACACGGAAGTCGGCTCGAGCGTGAGCATGACTGTTTTTCGCGACGGGAAGAATGTGGAGGTTAAGTACACCCTGCCAGAGCGGCCGTTGTTGCCCGGCGACATTCCCGCTGAAGGAGCTGTTGCTCCTCTTGCGGGACGAGGCGTGAAGAAAACCTCGCCTTGCTGCGCTGCGCCGCTCAACTGGCCGCGACAACTGAGGTTTTGAGGTTTCAATGCGCCCTCGCAGACTTTCGGCGAGTTGAACAATTGATAGTTGTAAGAAGCGGCGAACCGACTGGCACGGCGCCAGTTCCGCTTCATCCGAAGGGTAAGCCGGAGGGCGGTTCGAGCTTCGGCTTAGAGAACAGAATTGGAGTGAATCATGAAGAATATGATGTTGATAGTCGTGACGCTTGCTTTTCTGGCAATCGGCGGAGGGACGACCGCGTGCGCGCAAGTCACCGACACGATTGACGCCGACATCCCGTTTGATTTCATGGTCAGCGGCAAAGTCGTGCCAGCCGGTCACTACACCGTAAAGCGAGTTGACTCAAATCCCGCAATCATGGAGCTTCGTGGCGCAGACGCCCGAGTGGTGAATGTCTTTCTCACCAACTCCGCTGAAGTTGCCAAGGAACCAAAACAATCGGAGCTGATCTTTGATCGGATTGGCGACCAGTACTTCCTCTCCAGAATATTCGAGGAGGGGAACCGCTATGGAGTTGAGGTTCAAGAATCTCGCGCGGAGCGAAAGCTCGAAAAGGAAGGCGCCCTCGAAAAGCAGTCGGTGTCGATCCCTGCTGCCGAGCAGCAAAACTCGCAAAGCGCCAATCAATAGCCTTGTAGGCTGGCGGGGATGCCCGCTCTTGATCGTTGCGCAGGTGGCGTTGAAACCGATGACTCACCTGCGCAACGAAGGGAGGATCGTCATGCCGGAAGCAGGATGTCAGATAGGAATCGCAGGACTCGGCGCAACAGGAAGCAACTTCGCGCTCAACCTCGCCGACCACGGATACTCGATTGCAGCTTACGATAGGAATGAGACGGCGCTTGATGATCTGCGGTCGAGGACCGAAGGAAGAACAATTGAGCCAACGAACAACCTCGTCGAGTTCGTCAGTCTTCTCGGCGTGCCGCGGATCGTTATGATTTGCGTTCCCTCCGGCCCGCCGATCGATCGACTCATCAATGAGCTGATGCCTAATTTGAGATTAGGGGACCTCATTATCGACCTGGGTAACCACTCTTACTTCAAAGAGACCGATGCCCGCGCAAGTATGCTTGCCGAACGAGGGATTGATTTGCTTGGCGTCGGCATCTCAGGCGGAGAGAGGGGTGCGCGTCACGGCGCTGGCGTCATGCCCGGCGGTCCCAAACAGGCCTACGCCCGAGTGAGACGCGTCCTCGAGGATATAGCGGCTGAGGCAAACGGCGCTCCTTGCGTGGCTTATCTTGGGCCACGTTCCGCTGGTCACTACGTCGAGATGGTTCATGACGGAATCGAGCGCGGCGTAATGCAGTTGATCGCGGAGACCTA
>DATMCM010000146.1:0-2312 GCA_035558335.1 Blastocatellia bacterium
CCGATCCGGTTGATCAGGCTTGCGGCATTCAGCAGCGTTGTTGCTTCGTACAGAAGTTGCTCCATGTCGAGTGCGACTTCGAGGCCCTTCTCGTGAAATCCCGCACCCGCGCAAGCGTCGGCTGCGCGTCCCTATTCCCGCGGCTTTATCGAGCCGGCTGCGAATTTCGGTTAGATAGACCTTGATTGTTGCTTCGACTAATTGCGCGTCCATCGCCGACAACTCCTTTGTTGCCACTACACACGCTTCCCGTGCCGGCTAAGTCGAGCGAAACCAGAGCAATCTTGTTGCTCATTTTAGGGCATACCGAGCATCTTTGGATCCAAATCAAGATTGTCTTCGTTAAAGCGAGGATGTCCTCAAAAAAGCGCTCCGATCGAATTGTTACGAAGCAAATTTCCTATGCTACAACGACCCCTTCCAAAATCAGGAGTAGAAATTGGCTAAGAAGTCCAAAAAGAAAATCGTTCGTCGTGAGTATTCGAAAGCCGATCTCAGAGAGCTTCGGGCTCATTCCAAAGCAAGAACACCTGTCGACAAGATTGCAAAGTTGACCAAGAGAACCGTGGGCGCCCTACGTCAGAAGGCGCTTAAACTCGGCATTCGCCTCGGTCATCAGCGCTGACCTAGAGGCGGAGCGTCTCACTCAATGCGCAGCCCGCAGCAGCGCGGTCATCGATGGACGCGGTGCGGATCGGCCTCCAGACCGGATCGACATCCACGTGATTAAGGACCGAGTTCGCCCCGCCGCCCTCTGTAGCGGACCTGCATGGCTTAAGTGGAGCCGCGTTGTGACACGCGGTTCGTTTTCCAAGCTGACGGTAAAGAGCTCACCCCTCTCAAGGGTAGGGCCGAGCGCAAATAGTTGTTGAACCTAAACCCGAACTGCCGTTTGAGATTGCACGGGGGAGCCGAGGGGGAGCGGAGGTGAGCGCGGGCCGCTTAATTTGAGCCGGTCCCTGAGGGAGCCTCCTTTTACTTGCGCAGGTCCGCTTATCGCATCAAAGCGGACTTGGTCCGAATGCGTCGACACTTCCGATTGGACCCGGAACTGCACTATCCCGGAGGCCGTGTTGACCAGCGGTCTAGCGGCAATCGCGGGAAGGGATACGTCAGGGGTGCCGCGGGCTCTATAGCAATTTGGCTTCTGCGCGTGGTACAGCCGAAGAAAGCCGACGGGGTTGGGCAGCAGGGTCGATGCGAACGATACGCGAGAGCGTGCTTCGGTGACCCACCCGCCCGCAGCACATGGATCGGGTGCACCATGTCAAACTAGCTGGCCTTTTCAGGGTCAGTCCGATTGTAGGCCTCAAGAACCGTCATACTCGCCTGCAAGAAGGCAAGGTAATTGCCATGGGAAATTAAAAAACCAAGATTGATCAGTTCAAGCGCAGCTTCCCATGAGTTCTCTCTCGGCACGGATCTCGCTCGCGCGCCCCCATGAATGACCAAAGGTCGGAAGCTGCGGCCGCACTGCCGGTGCTTTGCTCCCGGTCGGACGCCGTTCGAGCAATGGATCAATAGTAGGCGCGGCTTTGACATATCGATCTCCAGATTTGCGGTCGACGAGACGGCGATCGTTAAGCAAACGATTGAAGCATGTGCACGCTACGGACGCTGCGCTGCGCCCGTCTCGTTCACCGGCCGTCGATTCGGAAGGCGACTGACAACGGCAGTGCGCTTGGGCCGCCGGGTTCGCCATCGCGGCTTCGCTCGATCCAGGACAAAGTGCTGATGCCATGTCTGCGCTTTTTATCGGCAGAGATCACGTCACTGTCGCCGGCGTCGACAATCTTCATTTCCTCGGCCGTCAGATACGTGAACTCATCCTCGAAATCGAACACGCCCTCCGGCCCGAAGCCGTGGAACATGGAAACCTCGCGGATTGCCCGCGGTCCGAATCGCGTGCCGACGCGATAGCTCGATGCCGGGTCGAACGGTATACGGGCGACATCGGCGCCGTTGAGCTTATCCCAATCGGGGCATGCTGGTTGACGAGCGAACGTTGCTAGACCGACGAAGGGCAAGTCCATCCGGTCCGCCGTGTCGCGGCTGGTGTTATCGGTTGTCATTGCAATCTCCTTTCCACCGACCGCGGACACTCCTCTCCGGCGGCCGGATGGGTTAGTCGTTCAGCAGACCTGGTCGGTGAACCTTGGAATCGCACTCAGAACGAATCCTGCGCCGCGGACGGTGCAAATCATGGGGGCTTCATTTGCCCCGTCGACCTTGCGACGCAGTCGACCCATATGAACATCGACAAGGTTCGTTTCAGGAACGAATTTGTAGTGCCATACGTCTTTGAAGAGGGT